>JAYTOF010000096.1:0-1903 GCA_043747955.1 Chitinophagaceae bacterium | reverse complement strand
GTCGCCCCAGTAGCGGTTATTATATATTTTTGCTGCTTTACGGTCGGTTACTTCTACCAGCTCCACATAGGTTGGTCCAAGCAGTTTTGAAAAAGCACCTGATTGTTTCCGGCTATGCCCCAGCAAAACCCTTTTGAACTGATGTTGTCCCCCGGCTAATTCTTTCCAATCACCATACCTGCCTTCTCCTGTATAAATACATTTATCATATCCAAGAATAGTTTGATAAAAAGCAATTGATTTTTCTATTGACGATACTCCCACTGTAATACCACATACGGAACCGGTAGGATGTGTGTTCTTACTAAACCAATGCTGGTCTTCCACCACTTCAAAAATATTTCCATAAAGGTCCTGAAGAAAAAAATGCTCTAACCCTGCCGGGTTTTTGGTGGGCATTGAAAGTAGCTTTACTCCCTGCTGCCAATAATATTCATACGCAGCAGCAACATCCCTGCTTTTTATTTTTACGGAAAAAATACCGAAGTCGCCCAATTGAATTGATGCAGCGGGTGCTGATGGTTTTCGGCTGGTGTATTGCCAAATTTCAAAACCACCTCCTCCCTGCAGGTTCATGGCGAGAATAGCAAACCGGTCATGAGGTTTATTCCCGGTGTATTGCTGCATTAGCGATGCAGTGGCAGCATCCTTAAAAACAATTATATCGGTACCAAAAATTTTTCTATACCAGCAAAAGGCTTCTTCAGCATTGGAAACACCAATCCCCACCTGTTGTATGCCGCTAATAATAGGTTTCATTGCAATATTGTTACTTACGTATCGGGAAAGAGTATAGTTTTAGCGAAAGCTGAGCATTTTTTTATACATATCCATCATCTCCTGCTGGTTGGCTCCGTTTTTATACATGCTAACAATTTTTTTATTCGCCATTTGTACCTGCCACCAGCTATTGGTGTCATACTTACGGGCAGAAATCAATGCGCCTTTTTTAAAAATCCTGTAACGGCCTTCCTTTCTTGCCCGTTTGGTAAATTCAAAATCTTCCATGATGCGCATATCACTATTAAAGCCGCCTGTTTTTTCAAATAGTTGTTTGGTTATAAAAAGTGTCTGGTCGCCGCCATAGCAAACAAAAAAATCAAACCGGGTAAAAAATTCGTTGATTCGCAGATACCATTTTTTACTGTCAAACTTCATAAAGTACCGGCCAAAATCGTAGCCATCGTTTACTGCTTTTAAAATATCGGCAGTAAAAGATTTGGGTGGTAGCACATCAGCATGAACAAAATATAAGATATCCCCTGTTGCCAAAGAAGCTCCGTAATTCATCTGCGCCCCACGGCCTTTTTGCAGAGATACAACTGCTTTGGCACCTGCACCTATTGCAGTTTCTACCGTTGCATCATCACTACCACCATCTGCTACTATAATTTCCGCTATTGCATCATTAGCATTTTCTTTCAGATAGTTTACAAGCCTGCTTATACTACCTTCTTCTCTGTAAGTTGGAATAATTACACTGATTCGCATCCTGTTATTTACTTTTAATAGTGTTGTAATTTATAAAGACTGGGACGAAGCTATTGCTTTGGCTGCAATAAAGCCGCTGGTCCAGGCATGTTGAAAATTAAAGCCACCGGTTATACCATCCACATCCATTACTTCACCGGCAAAGAAAAGGTTGGGAATTTTTTTGCTCATCATCGTATTATGGTCTATCTCATTCAATTTAATACCACCGGCTGTTACAAATTCTTCTTTGAAGGTTGTTTTGCCTTTTACAGCAAATTCACAGTTGCATAAATTCTTAACTAACCTGTTTGCTTCTTTGGCGGGCAAGTCAGTCCATCTCCTTTCTGTATTCACTTCGGAGTATTTTAATAAGAACTCCCAGAGCCTGTTGGGCAGGCCAAAAGGATTTTTATTAATTATTTTTTGCGCA
>JAYTOF010000095.1:0-2901 GCA_043747955.1 Chitinophagaceae bacterium | reverse complement strand
CCCTTGTAAAAAGTTCCCCGCTGACAGCGGGAAGGCTCCTACCTTAGGAAATTGGCTCGCTGCCGATGGCAGGAAGGATTTTACCCCGGTAGAAAGGCTCCCGCCATTAGCAGCAAACTTTCTACCAATAAAAATCCCGTTCAGCCTAAACCAAACGGGATTCCATTATATCTTTTAAAATTCTTACTACAAAATCGTTACCTCCGTCCTCCTGTTCTGCGCCCTGCCTGCTGCCGTTTTATTGCTTGCAATGGGTTTGGTTAAGCCATAGCCTTTTGCAGTAACCCTGGTTGGGTCAATACCTTTTGATAATAAATAAGCCATTACAGTTTTGGCCCTGGCTTCTGATAATATCTGGTTCTTTTTGGCATTACCCACATTATCTGTATGGCCCCCCAGTTCAATGCGTTCATCATCCTTACGGTTAAGGTAGGCCACCAGCTCGTCAATAACTTTATAGGAGTCTTCCTTCAAATCGGCCTTGCCGGTTTCAAAATTACAATCCTCCAGGATAAAGCTTTTAGCCGGCAGGTGCTGTATATCTACAACAAATGGTTTTTTATAATACGCATTACCCTGTGTTGGCGGTATGGTTAATACGTTTTCGTTGAGGGTAGAATCTTTAAAACCCAGAATATAAATTTCATACTTATCTCCCACCGGTAAACGGAAAGAGAATTTGCCCAAAGAATCGGTAAGCCCCTGGTACTCCTTACCATTCAGCTTACTTTTAAAAATTACAATCTCGTTGTTGAGGATATTGTTTTTAAAATCGGTAAGTTTTACGTTTACCGGCGCATCTTTAGGAATGGCTGCATTTTGTACAGTACCATTCTGGCAAAAAACAATTAAAGGCGTAAGTAAAACAATGAGGCTGCTGAGTATTTTATGCTTCATTATAAACGGGGTTTAAGGTTTTAAAGATAATTTAAAAAATACAACTTCATATTTTTCAATTATTGTGCCGCAGCTGTATCCTTTTGTTAACGGGTTGTAAACGGCTAAAGGGTTGCCAACCTTCAATAAGAGTTTTTAAGGTGAAGTGAATTTTATAAAGGTTGGCAACCCTCTTACAATCGTTGCTGCAGTTTAACCACCATTTCATCCTTCCAGCCTTTAAAATCGCCAGCTAGTATATGCTTGCGGGCCTCGCCAACCAGCCACATATAAAAAGCCAGGTTATGTACACTGGCAATGGTAAGCCCCAAAAATTCTTTCGCTTTCATCAGGTGACGTAAATAAGCTTTGCTGTAATAATTGCTCATGGGGCAATCAAAACCATCATCAATTACCGAAAAATCTTTTTCCCATTTTTTATTATCAATATTAATAACCCCCTTGGTTGTAAACAACATGGCATTGCGGCCATTGCGGGTGGGCATCACACAGTCAAACATATCTATACCCAAAGCAATACTTTCCAGAATATTCCAGGGTGTACCTACACCCATTAAATAGCGGGGCTTTTGCACCGGTAAAATATCGCAGCACAATTCGGTAAACTCATACATCATCTCCATGGGTTCGCCCACACTAAGGCCGCCAATTGCATTACCGGTTGCATTTTTAGAAGCAACAAATTCAGCCGAGGCAGTCCGCAGGTCTTTGTAAGTGCTACCCTGCACAATTGGAAATAAATTTTGTGTGTAACCATATTTATCAGGCGTTGCATCAAACCTTTCAAAGCAACGGTTAAGCCAGCGATGTGTAAGCTCCATGCTGTCTTTTGCATATTTGTAATCGCTGGGGTACGGCGGACATTCATCAAAAGCCATCACAATATCGCCGCCGATAATTCTTTGTATGTCCATCACATTCTCCGGCGTAAATAAATGTTTGCTGCCATCAATATGGCTTTGAAACAAAGCGCCCTCTTCAGTTAATTTTCTGTTGTTTGCCAGCGAAAAAACCTGGTAGCCTCCACTGTCTGTCAGTATTGGTTTATCCCAACCATTAAATTTATGCAAGCCGCCTGCGGCTTCCAGTATCTCCAAACCCGGCCGCAGATACAGATGATACGTATTTCCCAGTATAATCTGTGCTTTAACCTCAGTATGCAATTGCTGCTGCGTTACCGCCTTTACACTGCCAACCGTACCAACGGGCATAAAGATCGGCGTTAAAATTTCTCCATGATCGGTAGTTATTTTTCCTGCCCTTGCTTTTGATAAAGTATCGGTATGTTGTAGATTAAATTGTAATGCTGGCATTAATTAGTTTATGGTTTATAGTTTGACCTCACCCAACCCTCTCCAAAGGAGAGGGCTTTAGAGCTCACTGTAAAAAAAGCATTTCCCATTTATAGATTCAGTTTAAACAAAGATTTGAATATAACCTTTGCTATTTACATTTCTTATTACTTATTTTCATTCCGTATTTTTGCTGCATGAATTTTACCCAAACCGGGCAATTGCTTTTTTATGCATTTTGCCTGGTAACCCTGATACAGCTTTTTTACTACCTGTTCTTTTTTATAAGACTGGCTGTTTACAAACCAAAAAATAAAACTGTTTCGCAAACTCATCCGGTATCGGTAATTATTTGTGCCCGTGACGAAGCAGCAAATTTAGCAAAAAATTTGCCGGGAGCACTGGTTCAGCAATACAGCACAACACATGAAGTAATTGTAGTTAATGACAATTCCTTTGATGACACAAAATATTTACTGGAAGAATACCAGAAAACATACAGGCATTTGCAGGTAGTGGAATTAAAACAGGAAGCCAAACTGATACCCGGTAAAAAATTCCCCTTAAGTATTGGCATAAAAACAGCCAAACACGAAATTGTTTTACTTACTGATGCCGATTGTGTACCTGCCAGTGAATTCTGGATTGATAAAATGCAGGAAAGCTTTGATGAGAACACAGAAATTGTTTTAGGCTATGGACCCTATCATAA
>JAYTOF010000094.1:0-25869 GCA_043747955.1 Chitinophagaceae bacterium | reverse complement strand
AAACTCCTGTGATTGTAATTCTTTGCCGCTGTATTTATTTTTATTTTGAAGTGTTCCGGCGGCTTTGCTGCTAATGCCACTCATTGTGAGTCCGAACGGATAGTAATGCGTTTCCTCCAAAATAGGCCCTCTGTCATGAACTACCTGTAAATTATCAAAGAACACATTGTATTGGCTTTCGTTACTGCAATACACGTAAATATAACCATTTTTTGGTATTGTAATACCGGTAACTGTATGGCTTTTAAAAGTTCCGGTTGTATTAGTTGCTGTGCCCACCATATCAAAACCACCCGATACGTATTTAAACTGCTCATCTAATATTATCCAGTTAATTGATGCCCGTGGCATACTTGTACTTTGAGGAGGTTGATTATTTAAAAGATTGGTTACATTGGTTGGAAAACCCGGTAAGCCTGATATTTGTGTACCGGTTATTCCTTTAGTGCTGGCTACCGGCGAAGCTGCCAGCAAATTCATTAAATCGATAACCGAAAGTGGATTGGTAGATAAGGTATAACCAGCTGCCGGCTTCTTATGATATGATTTTCCCCAGATATTAACAGCATCACCAGCCATAACTTTTAAAACTATACCCAGGCCGTTTTTATTTTGTACAGTGTTGGTTGTGGCATTTAACTGGTAAAGCCTTGCACTGTTAGCTGTTGTATTGCTGTAAGGGTTGTTATTTGTTATGCCATTATTGTTTTGATAAGTTGGTATGCCCGTTGCAACAGACTGGTTTACTATTTTAGAGTTATCAATATTATAATACTGGCTTTCTACACTTACCGCAGTGCCTCCGCTGTAGGTTACATTTTCTAATGTGGATGCAGGATAATTATCCTGCTGTACTTCTTCCGTTAATACCATCCTCACATTACCTAAATGATCTTTAAGCATGTAATCGTATTGAAAACTGGCTGCAATACTTCCTGCCGCAGGCTTAAACCTTATCCTCCCTTCTTCCTGGCCTATAAACTGCAGCTTATCTGTATAATCATCGTTGGGTGTATTGGCAGGTACTGTAGTTTTACTTTCGTAAACCATGCCGCCAATATAAGTTGTGGTGCTGGTTATGGTTTTACCGGCAGTGCTGTTATCAGTTGTTTGTTTTTTTATTTTACTACCGGCTGCATCATAGGTATAGGTTATGTTCCCCTTGCCAGTTACGGTTATTACAGCGGGTAAATTTAAATGGTTGTAAGTAATACTACTGATGGTTTTATTGTTGTCGAGATTAAGGTTGCCGTTTACATCGTATGTGTAATCGTCCATTACTCCATTAGTGCCATCTTTAAAGTCACCTAGTTTTGTTGTTGGATCGTTACTGGCATCTGTAACTTTAATCAGTTTATTACTCAAAGTGTTATTGCTGTACTCATAAGTTAAATTGTCAATTTGGGCATTGGCATTAATCTTTAAACCCCATTGCTGCATCTTTTTAATATTTCCGTTCTCATCATAGGCTGAGCCATTATCAGTTCCATCGGTCCCCATTAAAATTTTATAATTAACTTCATCAAAGCCCCAATTCCCGTTTCCATTTTTTTGTTTAAAGTCAGCTTTCAATAAACGGTTTACTTTATCATAAGCAAAATCATACTGACGGTTTACAGCATCTCCTTTGCTTTTCCAGATAGTACCAGCAATATTTCCATTGAATTGGGCATTGGCATAACTGGTGCCTGGCACAACAGTTCCTGTTTTATCATAAGACAGTTCCATCCCAAAGTAATTTGTATTGTTTGTACCGCTTAGATAGTCCTTATTCAAACTGGTTAGCCAACCGCGTATATTATATTCATAATTCAGATGCTCAAGCCCTGCAGAACTATTATATGCCGGTGCCAGTACCTTTTTAACCAGTTGACCGAGTTTGTCGTACTCATTTTTTACTATTGTTTTTTCGACAGGATTAGCTGGTATAGTCGTACTTCCAATTGTTTGTGTTACTTTCTTTTTCAATTCCAGTAACCTGCCGAGGTCGTCATAAATAAGTTTTGTAATTACTTTTACTATTTGCGTATTTGGGGCAACTCCTTTTTCATGCTGCAACACTGACATTAATGGTTGGCCGCTAAAATTGTACTGTGTAGTTGTAATATCTATACCCCCTGTAATGTTGCCCATCTTGCTCTGAATTGCACGGCCGCGGTCATCATAGAAAATACTGCTGACTAGCTTTTGGCCAGTTGGGCTGTTCAAAACATAAGTTACCGTACCCGTAACCAACCCTTTTGTTTTGGTACTTTGAGAAACCGGTTGTGCATACAACGGACTGCCTGATGCGTAAAATAAACTGCTGTTACTGTAATCCATAGTAGCAAAGCCGCTTCCAAAATTACCTGTCCATCCGTAGTTTTCATAAAAACTTATGGTCAGCATTTCAGGATTGCTTACTGCCGGGAAACTAGCTGTTGTTGTATATCCAATAGTGCTTGTATTTGTAGTTTCAAAACGACCAGCTGTTAACATTAATCCATCCACATAAGTTTGCATTCCTGATTGCCCGGTGTGAGTAGGGTCAGTGTATACACCAGTCATAACGGGCCTGTTTAAATTGTCGTACTTTGTAAATATCCATTTATTATTGATGCGTAAATTACCGTCCTGGGTAAGTACGAGCCTGTCCCATTTATCATACACCATAAATACTTCTGCTGATCCTGGAACTTTTTTTATACTCATACGGTTTTTACCATCATACTCATATCGAAAAGCCAGTTCATCCAGCAAAGTAGTGGAAGGAGTTGGCCAACTGTTATCAAACAAATACTTTACAGCCTTCGGTTGTAATACAAGCCGAAGGTTATTGTAGTCGTCATAAATATAATACGTACAAAGCCAGCCTCCATAATTTTCTTCAACAGTTTGGCCCGACTGCACTTTTTTAAGGATAACTTTTCCTTCATTATCCTTGTACTCGACCACCTGGTTGCCCTGTTCATCTGTTGTGTGCATTTCGGTAAGTAAGCCCGCTGCATAATCATCGGGGATAGTATAATTTCCAGGTGCATTGACCTTCCACTTTTTTACATAGTCATTACCCGAATTATTTAAATAGGCCATGGAAATTCCACGGTTTGAACCAATCCAACTGTTGCCCGGTGCATAGCTTTTGGTGGGACGGTTAAAGGGGCTTGCTTCTACATCACTATTGCTGTAGAAATAGGTTTCTCCCTGTCCTGCCAATTGCCCTGTATAAAAACTGTACTGTTCAGTTACGGGGTTTGGTTTAAGTGTTCCATTATTTGTGGTAGCTGCATAGGGCAGGTATTTTTTTACTTCCCGCCCAAATTCATCATACACCGAATAAGTTACCATATCTGTTTTCGTACCGAGGCTGTTCTTAAAAGATCCTTCTTTCATTATAGTCTGTAAAGGCCTTCCCAATCCATCTACATATGCAGTTGTTTGCATGACTTCGGTTACCGGCCTTGTAATCATTGTAGCCGGATCTGTGATGGGTATTCTTGCATCCCAGGTACGCACATGATTTATTGTTTGTGCAGATGCCTGATTTACTAACAACACAACAACAATTATCAAATATTTTTTCAGCATAAAATTGATTTATTCTGTAGGTTATTTATCAATATAATTTGTTTTGTTACTCAGTTATTATGTATCGCGTTTTGAACCAATGTACTTAACGGACTTACACTGCTGTCAAACTTGGCTACTATGAATCCGCTATTATCAATTAAAAATTTTTGAAAGTCAGTTTTTGCTCTTGCGTTTGTCACATCATTCTGCATTTTTTCGCTGAGCCAGCGGTAAACTACATTTGCACTATCTCCCGTTACCCAGCTTTTTGCCACTATTGGAAAACTAACTCCATGACTAGCCTGCATAAAAGACTTTATTTCCAAGTCATTTTTTGGTTCATTCCCAAAACTATTTGAAGGGAAAGCTATAACAACCAAACTATCCTGGTGTTGGAGGTATAATTGCTGCAATTCATTAAGCTGGCTTACCTGGTTACTGCTGCTGGCTGTATTTACAATTAATATTTTTTTACCTCTGAAGCTGTTAAAACTGATATTATTGGAATCAACATCAGTTACACTGAGTGAATAAATGCTGACAATTGTCGCGGTGTAAAAAAGCAAGTTAAAAAACAATAATTTGAACATGGCTTGAAATTTATTTTAAAAAAATTAAGCTAATCTATACAGTCCGTAGCATTACACTCTGAAAAAGTTGCGCTATACGATCCATCACTGAATCTGTAATGGTAGTAACACAGCCACATACCTGCCGTACAGCCCATGTTACCTTTTTTATCATAAACAGAAGAGGTATATAATTTTAACCCTGTTTCGCAAACGCAATTGACAATCTTTTTATCCTGACCACTACAACTTATCGTTTCAACTACAGAAGAGCTTACAGTATTATCACTAAACAGGTAATGATAGGTCAGGGTATATGTACCGTTGCCGTTATTTACAGAGTTATCGCAAACCCTTACCCCTGTTTCGCAGGTACAGTTGATCATCTTCTTATCAATTCCACTGCAGCCAATTGTTTCGTTCACTGTATAACTGTTTGTGTTATCACTGAAATGATAATGATAGGCAAGGGTATAAGTACCGTTGCCGTTATTTACCGAACTTTCACAGACTTTTACACCCTGTTCACAGGCGCAGTTAATGGCTTTGTATTCCGGGCCCGTGCATAAAAGCGAGCTCACACATTTTCCATTTTTATTAGCATATTCCTGTCCATAAATATCTGTTGCCACTTTTGCATCAGCATCTGCCTGTGATATTAAAGAGTAATATTTTCCAAACGGTATATAATATGAAACCATATTACCGGTATACGTGTACACGCAGGTTTGGCATTGGAAATTTTGATACACGGCCTGATTAAAATAAACATTAAGCGTTGCTGAGGCACTGGGTGTCGTGTATACATACTCATTTTTCTTGACCACATATCCATCCTGGTCAGTAATGGTCAGCAAACGGTTAAATGAATCATAAGAATAAGTATTTGTCCTGTTATTCGGATCAGTTATGGAACTTACGCCAGCCATGGGTTTGTATGTGTAGGTTGTAACACTGGCTGACGGAATATTGGTTCTGATCTTATTAATTTCTATACGAAGGGTGTTACCATCCATTGTCTGAAGTGCAGTGACAGAACCGCCGGTTAATTGTGCAATTGCATTCGCATAGGTAGTTCCAACGATTTGGGCTACCGGATACCGGTAATCATATCCCCATACAATAGAAGACACTATCCCTACTTTATTGGTGAACTGCAGGATATTTCCTTTACTGTCATAAAGGTCAATAGTACCTTCAACCTCAAGAGGCGACCCTTTTACAGATTTTCTTATCTGTGTTGGAACATAATTGCTATTGCCTGTATTACTGTAATCTATCCATTCCTCAGAAAGAACAACAGTTGATGGGTTAATAATATCTGATTTGGAATGAATGACCGGCGCAATAATATTTTTTGCTACCATATCAGTATAAACCTGGTTACCGGTAATATCACCCGGGTATTCATTTGTAGTATTTATCAATTGCCCCAGGCTATTGGTTACAGTACTCCTGGTCTGTTGCAAATGCTGTTCTTTGTCAAAATAACTATTGTTTGTGGTGGTTACCGGATTTTGGCCATTTTCATCATATACTGTTTCAACCTGTGATTCTAAATGTACCCACCAGGAATCAATATAATACCTCATAGCGTCATACTGATTTATAGGACTATCATCTGGATCCCCAAGCGGGGATGATACATTTGCACACGGTAAGGCTGGCGGTGTAACCGATCCTCCCCACATTACATACCGTTGATTAATATTATAGCCGTATAACCTGGTACGTGCCCTGGTTTCTTCCAGTACATAATTATACTGTGTTTTTTTAATCGGAAAAACCGGGCCGGTTGCAGGTTTTTTATAAATCGTTTCTTCACTGAGCATTCCATTTAAAGGTGAGCTCAGATTACTCAAGGGGGCACCCATCATTGGCAGGCCCCACCAAAGGTCGGCTTCAATATCTCCTCCATAATAAAATTTCGATTCTATCGCACCCCCTTCAAAATTTTCTCCAATACTCTCTACAACATAGGCATAACTTATTGGGCCTGTACCAAAATTAAACAGGTTAATCATAGAACCTGAGTACATAGCAGTAAAGTTGCATAAATAATAAGACGGAGGAGTACTAACCTGATAATTTTTATGGTATACAGGAGTCGGCATCTGGTACATGGAAGAAACATCAAGCTCACTCATTTTTCCATAATAATAACGTTTTATAACCGGGGTTTCGGCTGGATTACCAGTCATTACTCTTTTTACTCTTACACCTGCCGCAGTTTTATTTTTCAACGTAGATGTAAAGGATTGGGGTTTGAACTTAAGTTTTACAATTGTTGTTTGGGCGGCTCCCTTTGCTTTATAGGTAAGGGTATAGGTTCCAATTGGCAAAGCCCAGGTTGGATTAAGATACCTTACAAATTGTGAGGATGGAGACCCTGACTGAATGAAAAAAGCCTCAGATAATATTGTACTGGAGTTACCAGATACTAAAACTTCACTTTGCATATGTAATGCATCATAACCTGTAATGTTTGAAGTACTGCTGGTAATATCCAACTCAACAATTTGCTCCCTGTCAATAGAAAAAGTCATGGTTCTTGATACTTCTGTATTCCAGCCCGTACCGTTGACGCTGCAATTATACTCATGGTCAGTTTGAAATTCTGAACTATTCTGTACTTCATTGGCCTCGTAGTCAATATTATCGATCCCCCCGGTAGGATAAACAATTTTTGTTAACATACCTTTTACAGAATAGACCGGATCAGGCTCGCGGTTGGCGATAGCTGTCGGAAATCGTTGTAATAATATTGGATCGGTGGGTGTAGGAATAAATGAATTGTTAGGTTTGCCATTAAAATATCCCCAATGATCCTGTGAAAAGGAAAGACGCGGAGCCCTGCCTTCTGGCTCTTTGTAAATAAACTTATGAATTTTATTAAACACAAGGTCCGGGGATGATTCTTTGAGCTCGGTTAAATAAGGGGTATAATCTGTTCCTGAATAGGATTGACCAGCGTAGGTCATGTTAGCACGCTGTTCATTGTAGGTAAGGTTAAACACAGCAGCGGTCTGTCCATTAACAACCTGCGTTATTGAAGAGACCAGTTTGTCACCGCAGTCTAAGCGTGATGCCGTATATGTAAAATTTACGGCATTATTGGCATTGTAGATGCTGTTTAGTAAAACTCCTTGTGTTGAAACCAAATTTACGCAAGTTGTATTAGGAGGAATAACGGAACAATAACCATTAATATCGGCCCAGTTTAATGTTTCACTTATACCTGTTTCATAAGAATAGGTCAATGCTGTATACGTTAAATTGATCAACTCCCCGTTGGGATGTTCGATTTTTGTGAGATACCATGCACTAGGAAGATACTGGTCGAATAATTTCCCACAGGTATTGTTTCGTTTTGTTTTTTCAGTGGCACTTGGACCGCCAAAATAATACATAATTCCATCTGTTGCAGTGATCTTAAAGTTCCACGGAGCATTGATACTAAAATCTTTTGCAACTTTATATTTTTGAGCAGGTATTAAAACTGCCTGCTGATTTTCATCCAGGACAAAAGTGCCTGAGTTTCCGTTCATGTTAAAATTGAACAGGTCAGGTTCTGCGTCATACCCTGAATTATTATTAGATGATGCAACTTGTGAAAGTAAAGCATAGGTACCGCAATTGTATCCTGCTGCGGGAAAAGGAGGAACCAATCTTGTCGTCTTTTCATCAGCCCAGCCACGTACTGTCCTGGTAACAACACCTCCTGCATTTAATGCCCATCCCATACCCACCCTCGATGCAATCTCATCTACTTTTAATCCGGTTGAACTGTAACCAATAGAAACACCTGCTGAAAGTTTGGTTCCTTTAGCCGCGAATAAAGGAATATTAATTGTTGGACTGCCGGTATTTTTATTCAAACTGATCTCTCCATGTTTTATAATAGCAGAAGCATTTGGTGCAGGTGGTAAAAAATCCACCATCTTTTGAAAATTACTGGGATTAGCATTCTGTGCTGAGAGGCATGTGGTAAACAATAGGGATAATGTGCTTAAAACTAATTTCTTCATGTTATTTATTTCTTTAATTATCATACATTATTTTTAATCCTTTTATTTAAAACTATATCCCATCCTGAACAATACCGGCTGGCTTACAGGTATATGTTGCCGGTACAATATGTCATGTAATAACTGAATATTAGTTCCTTTAAAAAATTTCGTTTTAATATTGATCTTTTTTGTCAAACCCACCAGTCCAGCCTGTTGCCAAAGCCCCCCTCCGGCTCCACCCGAAAGGGGGAGGGTAACGCTCAGGCTTTGTAAAGCAGGGAGGTAATTCATCTCAAACCCTCCGGTTACAAAAAATTGCCATTTTAATTTCCAGTCAATAAAGCTCCTTATACCCATGCCCTGGTGGCTGATACTTAATCTTTGCAGGCTACCGAATCCCATTTTATAACTGGCTCCAATACCAATTAAAGATTTATCATTCAGTTTATAGCCAATACTCAATGCTATATCGGCAATTGTTGGTACAAAACTGTTATTCTTAGCAAACTGAAAATTGCTGCTAAATTCCAGGCGTTGTAAAAAGGTTTTTGATTTCTGATTATTGGCTTTGAAATTGGGAATGTTAGCATCACTATTACTGCCACCCATTTGCATTACCTTATCTTTCAACTTGCCTATTTCTGCCTGTGCTCCCTGGAAATTCTGTTGCATTACTTCCAATGCATTCGGCCCACCAGCGGCAATCTGGTTTTGTATAAGGGTATTAACAGAAGCCCTTGTTTGTAATCCTTGCAAGCTTGCCATAGAAGCCGGGCTGTTCGGAGAGCCGAATAATGAAGCCAAAAAACTATTATCTTGTACAAACCTGGCAAAAGCAGGTATTTTATTTAAAAGTTTAAGGGCAACTTCTTCAGCTTTCTTTTTATCAGAAAATAATTCTTTGTAATTACGGAGGGTTTCAATGTAGTAGTAAGACTCCTTATCAATTTTGGTCAGGTACTTGCTTTTACCAATATATTTTACCACTTCATTTACCAACTGCTTTTTCCGTTCTTTAATAAAAGCTTCTATAGCTTCGGTGTTAGATACATCCTGTTCAAGTTCATCCAGTTTCTTTTTTGCAGTATTGATCGGGTTAATCAGATTTTTATCCAGTTTATCTTTTTGTGTTTCCAGGTATTTTATACTGGTAGTTAATTTATCCCGGTATTCGTTATACTTTGTTTTGTAACCTTCCGTTAAGGCTTTGCCTTCCTGTAATTTCTTTAGTAAAGTGCCGAAGGTGGTTGCATTGCTACCGAATAATCTGGCAGATGTTTCGGGGCTTACCTTATCTAAAATATTCTTGATTTTATTTTCCCAGCGGCTGAGTTTGGCTAAAGTCTTTTCAGTTTTGCGGGTTATGCGGCTACTGTATTTATCTATTTTGTTTTCAATAGCATTAAGGTAATTAACGGGAACTTTTTGGAGGTTTTCCAGTGTCTGGAATATACTGTCTGTTTGTGCTTCGCAGTATTGCCAAGAGAAGATGATCAGGGATGTTATGAAGAGCCGGGTAAGACTCATAAGGGCAGTTGGGTTTTGATTATAACGAACATGATATAAAGAAGAATTCCTTTTGTTAGAAAAAAATACCCTAAAGTGGGAATAGAATAAACGCTGTATTTAATAACTTAGTTTCAGCTATTTCAACTATTGATGTAAGGTTAAGGAACTTATTAATCTTTAAAAAGGGAAAAATCCCATGAAAAAGTGGGAATAATCTCATGGTTAATCGAATAAATTTATTTAGGGGGTAAACATTTTTGCAATTTTTTATAAATTTATTTGAAATGATATTTGAGTAAATGCCAACTGGTAATGGATTTCGTAATACATATCAAATTATATAGGGTCATATAAAGCAGGACTTAAAATCCTGTTTGCAGTAATGCAAGTGTGGGTTCAACTCCCATCCCGGGTACAAAAAAAGCGACAGGAAATTGTCGCTTTTTTAATTTGCTAAAAGTTTATTTGTACGCATACTCGATCGTCCCCATCAGCCTTCTTTCTTTTGAAAAACATTTTTCCCTGATACGCAGGCTGTTTTCATAGGTATATTTCCAGATATAATAATAACTCCCTCCTTCTTCAGTAGTTGTCATTTGGGTTATTAGCCCGGCATTATTATATTCAAATATATAATCGGGCAGCATTTTTTGATTGAATGTATTTAAATGGACTATATCGGTTAACCTGTTATTGGTATCGTAATAATAATAATAGCTCTTTCCGCTTTTGGTATCTTTTTCTATCGAAATATTCTTATTCTCATCTGCAGAGAAAAGTATGATCGTGGTATCGCTTTCATTTTTTACCAGGTACATCCTTAACAGTAAACCGGTTTCATCATAAAAGTAATAATGATCTTCTGTTATCTCATTGGTAAAATCATCATCACTGGAGTGTACCTGCGAGAGAATGCTTTTGATCCTCTTTTTATCATCATATTCATAATTCGATGTATTAACAGCCAGATCTGAACTGTCGACGGTTTGTATCAATAAACCATCTTTGGTAAAGGTGGACGTAAATAATGAAGGGCCAGTTACATTTGACCTGGTAAAAGTTTCTACGGCCGTATAATTCCGGTTAATCTGTTTTTCAATTTCAAACCCCTCACTTGGCCTGCCATCATCTTCAAAACTGGTTATTTTAACCGATCTTATTTTTTGAGCTTTGAGTTGAGCCATTTCGGCCAACAACTGAGTATTACTTATAATATCTTTATAATAATACTGGGCAATCGATACAAAACCCATACAGAGCGCCAAACCAGTCACTACTATTTTTTTTTTCATTTTTTGTTTTTCGGTACAAATTTAAACTATCTTTTTATTAACGTAAATTATGCCATTAATGGGTATGCCCCCAAACTTTATTATTTTTAACAAAATTAATGCTCATGAGCCATCTCAAAGAAAGGCAGGAAAAGAACTGTCTGAATTGTAATGCAGAAATACAGGGAAGGTATTGCCACAATTGCGGACAGGAAAATATTGAGCCAAAGGAAACCGTTTGGCACCTGATTGCACATTTTTTTCAGGACATCACCCATTTCGACGGTAAATTTTTCAGCACAGTTAAATATCTTGTTGCCCGGCCTGGTTTTTTATCACGGGAATATATGATTGGCCGCAGGGCAAGTTATGTTAATCCCATACGGTTGTATATTTTTACCTCAGCTTTTTTCTTTTTAATATTTTTTTCATTTTTAAAAAAAATAGATGAAAATACACTTTCCACAGGCACTATTATGAATGGAAAAACATATCCACAAATTGCAATGATGGATTCACTTACTTTTGATGCCTTTACAAAAAATGTAAATAAGGAAGATGGTAAACCGGCTTTGCCAATGAGCAGGGCAACATTCAAAAGCTATTTTGACAGCTCTAAAGAAAAAGCAGGAATTCATATAACCTCCAGCCGGTATCATTCCAGGGCGCAATATGATTCGGTACTTAAATCCGGTAAAAAAGATCACAACTGGTGGCAAAGGCAGCTCATTTATAAAGAGATTGCCGTAAATGAAAAGTTTAAAGATAATCCCCGTGAGACCCTTAGTGCCTTTGCAAATATCCTGATACATAGCCTTCCGCAAATGTTCTTTATTTCATTACCGCTTTTTGCATTGCTGCTGAAACTGCTTTATGTACGCCGGAAAGCGTATTACTATGTAAACCATGGCATATTCAGCATTCATTTTTACATTTTTATTTTTCTTGCCATGTTCATTCTATTTGGGCTTGGTAAACTGAATACTAAGCTCGACTGGGGGCTTATTACGTTTGTTCAGGTAATATCAGGTTTTGGGTTGTTCTTTTACCTGTATAAAGCCATGCGTAATTTCTATCAGCAAAGAAGGGCAAAAACTATTATTAAGTTTCTGATACTTTGCCTATCCCTTTTATTCATGCTTGGCTTTTTATTTTTCGTATTTGTATTTTTCTCCTTCTTCAAACTTTAATAATTTATGACTTCAGTTAATAGTATTGCATTTGACAGGTTGGTAAACATTATGAATGACCTGCGGGAAAAATGCCCCTGGGATAAAAAACAAACGATACAAACCCTTCGTCAGTTAACCATTGAAGAAACTTATGAGCTTGCTGATGCGATAACAGATAACGACTGGAAAGGCATAAAGGAAGAACTGGGCGATATTTTACTTCACATTGTATTTTATGCAAAAATAGGAGCAGAACAAAATCAATTTACCTTAGAAGGGGTAATAAACAGTATTTGTGAAAAATTGATTCACCGGCATCCGCATATATATAGTGACACGCAGGTTACTGATGCTGAAGAGGTTAAAAAAAACTGGGAAAAACTGAAACTTAAGGAAGGTAAAACATCGGTCCTGAGCGGAGTTCCAAGGGCTTTACCCTCTATGGTAAAAGCCATGCGCCTGCAGGAAAAAGCCAAACAGGTTGGTTTTGAATGGGATACCAAAGAACAGGTTTGGGAAAAAGTGGAAGAGGAAAAGAAAGAGCTTTTTGAAGCCATCGAATCGGGCGATGTTAACAAAATGGAAGATGAATTAGGAGATGTTTTTTTCTCTTTGGTAAACTTCGCAAGGTTTTTGCAGGTAGATGCTGAAAATGCCCTGGAAAGGACAAATAAAAAGTTTATTGACCGCTTTACAAAAATGGAGACAGAGGCCTTGAAAACGGGCAAGCATTTGCATGATCTAACACTGGATGAAATGGACCGTATATGGAACCAGATTAAGAAAAACGAAACTTACTAATTGCAAACGAATATTCCATTTACCCGATTTTTGTATAAAAACAGTTATCTGCTGATAATTGCAGCCTGGTTTATTACGCTGTCATTTATTATAGATAATTACTGGTCGGGTAATTCTTCGGTGGAAGCTGTACAGGAAAATATTGAAGGCTATATTAAAAAACAGGAAAAGGATTTTGAAAGGTTGATGGCAGACTCTTCAATAGTAGCAAAGATCAACGACAATACATATGATGATGTCCTGTTAAAAAAAATTACTGATAAACAGTACTTCATCTTTCGATATTTTGTAAATGATATTGGCCTTAACCGGTTAATTTTCTGGAACACACAAACTGTAGTGCCTTCACCCGATTTGTTGGTTTCCATTGACAGTACCGGATTTGTAAAACTGGTTAACGGTTATTATGTATGGCGAAAAATAAATACGGCTTCCAGTATTTCTATCGCATTAATTCCGGTTAAGTGGGAATATTTTGTAAACAATCCTTATCTGAGGAATTCTTTTGTTACAGGTAAAGGATTGGAAAACAATTATGATATTTCGGTTAAGCCAAATAAGGCTGCAGTAAAATCCATTCACGGTAATACATTATTTTACCTGGCTGAACGTGCAAATACGGTCATTACCAAAAATAATATTGCAGCAATTTGTTTTAGAATTCTGGGTGCCATTTTTATTTTACTCTTTATTCATTTACTGGCCACCTATTTTGTTATCCGGTTCAGCCTGTCAAAAGCGATTTTATTTCTTGTACCTGTGGTTACCTTGTTGCGGGTGCTGAGTTATTATTTGCCTGTACCGTTAAATTTCCGGCAGTTTGAATTGTTTGATCCATCTATTTATGGGTCTACTATCGTGCTTCGTTCTCTTGGCGATCTGTTAATTAATTCGGTTCTATTTACCTGGATCGTGTTATTTATTCATTATCATATACTGGAAACGAAGATTGTTTTTATAAATAAAAAACCAATATTTAAGTGGTTGGTTTTAGTTATTGTTTGTATTGCCCTGCTGGCTGTAACTTTTGTATCGGGCCAGGTAATAAGCAGCCTGGTAGCCGATTCTCAGATCTCTTTTGATGTAATTAATTTCTTTACTTTGAATATTTACAGTGTTACCGGTTTTATCGTACTATGCTGTATTGCCATTGGATATTTTTTAATGAGCCAGATATTAATGTATTTTTTCCAGGCTGTATTCCCAAAAAATTACTGGGGTTTGTATCTTGTTATATCAATCGCAGGGTTGGTTTATTTGACTTTTAAACTCAGTATTGCAAATCCCGGTTTTGAATTATTTATTTTAGCCTGGCTGTTGCTTTATATACTGTTGTTAAACCGTGAAAACCTTATTTTATCTGCCACTAAAATTGCCACCTCCCGATTAATTTTCTGGCTTTTCTTTTTTTCGGTAACTATCACCAGCGTAATTGTACTTGAAAACGGCAAGAAAGAACTGCGTAACCGGAAGCATTATGCTGAAACGCTTTCCACAAAGGCTGACCCTGCAAGTGAAACATTATTAAATACCTTACTAACTGATTTCAGAAATGATTTTTTAGCTGCTAATTTTTTCAGGCTAACATCCGATTCCTCCAACCGGTTCTTTAAAGACAGCCTTGTTAACGGAAATTTTTCGGGTTATACCAATAAATATGAAACAAAGATTTATACATTTGATGCCAATGAGAAACCATTATATAACGGCGATGAGACCGGCTTTAATGAACTCAATACAGTATTAAATACACAGGCCAAACCTACAAATATTCCCGAACTTTTTTATTATGATGAATCGTATGACCGGTTTAGCTATATAAGCCGGAAAACAATCATTGACAGAGAAAAAGATACTTTGGGATATGTATTTGTTTTAGCTAATCCTAAAAAATATAAAACAGATGCTTTAAATCTGGAACTCTTTTCTAAAGTAAATGACAATGCCATTGAAAATTCGTCGGTATATGCATTTGCTGTTTATAATAATTTACAGCTGGTTAACAGCCATAATGATTATGCCTTTGCAACAAGGATAACAGCAGCACAGGTACCAAAAGAAGAATTTATAACATTTAAAAAAACTAACTATGACGAGCTTTGGTACAAAGCAGGTCCGCAAAAAGTTGTCATCATTGTAAAAGCGAATAATTTTTTAATAGAATCCATAACTTTATTTTCTTATTTGTTTTGTGCTTTTTTACTGGTAACGGGTATTTTCTGGTTACTGAATGTAAGCATCAGGGCAAGATTTAATAAAGAACGGTTTAAATACTACTGGCAACTTAGCATCCGTAACCAGATTCACGGCACCGTTATTTTTATCAGTGTACTTTCATTTTTAGTAATTGGAGTGGCAACGATCCTTTTTTTTATAACCAGGTACGAAAACAATAACCGGGAAAAACTCAGCAGGGTAATACATGTGATGGAAAATGAAGTTCGTATTTCATTATCTGAATTGGAGATATTTGATGATGTATTAAAAGTTTATGATGAGGTGTACCGCGAAAAATTGGAAAAAACAATTGATAAGATTTCGGAGATACATGCTGTTGATGTTAACCTGTATGACCTGGATGGTAATTTAAAGGTATCATCGCTTCCGCTTCCTTATGCCAAAGGTGTTATCAGTATGAAGATGGATCCTATGGCATTCTATCATCTTAGTAAGAAGAAAGAGGTTCAGTTTTTTAAAGAAGAAAAAATCGGTAAACTGAATTTTATAAGCAACTATGTTCCGGTAATCGATGGTACAGGCAGAGAATATGCTTACCTGAATATTCCTTATTTTACTTCTGAAAGTAAATTGCAGGAAGAGATCGCCAATTTTTTGGTAACCATTATCAACCTTAACGCTTTCATTTTTTTAATTGCAGGTATTGTGGCCCTTTTTATTACCAACCGTATTACCCGTTCATTTTCTTTTATCAGCGAAAAAATGAAAGCGGTAAACCTGGGACAAATGAATGAAGCTATTGACTGGAAACGTGATGATGAAATAGGTGAGCTGGTAAAGGAATATAATAAAATGGTTGGTAAGCTGGATGACAGTGCTGTGGCTCTTGCCAAAAGTGAAAGAGAAGGTGCCTGGCGTGAGATGGCAAGGCAGGTTGCACATGAAATAAAAAATCCGTTAACACCCATGAAACTGAGTTTGCAGTACCTGCAAAAATCTATCATGAATAATTCAGGAAATGTTAAGGAATTAACGGCAAATGTGGCTCAAACATTAGTGGAACAAATAGATCACCTGAATCATATTGCAGGGGAATTTAGTCAGTTTGCCAATATTGGTAATCCGTATAACGAAATATTTGACTTGAATGAAGTGATTAAATTGGTTACACAATTACATTCAATTAACGACCGGATGCAGATAAGCTGGAACCCGGTAGCCAAGCCGGTTATGGTTAATGCCGACCGCACACACCTGAACCGGTTGTTTACCAATCTTATTTTAAATGCAATGCAGTCAGTGCCTGAAGACGGAACAGTTAAAATTAATATTGATGAAGAAGTGTACAGCAATAAAGTATTAATTAAAGTACAGGACAATGGTACCGGCATAGAAGATGAACTGATATCCAAAATATTCACACCCAATTTTACTACCAAAACTTCAGGTACAGGGCTGGGGCTTGCTATGAGTAAAGGAATAGTAGAGCAGGCCAAAGGTAGACTCTGGTTTGAAACCAAGGCAGGTGGAGGGTCAACTTTCTTTGTTGAATTACCTACGCTTATTTAATTCATATATCATTACTTTTTATTAATCTTCGGATACTTACCAGGTGCGCCAGTAAAACCAGCGGCACTACACAACAGGGCAACCATACAAACGGGAAATACAAGATAGCTGTATTCGGCTGATCGAAAGCAAATTGCTGAAATGCAGAAGGAGCAGAAAGAATTGCATTAACAATTATATTAATTAAGAGTCCCAGGCAAAAAATGTTCCAGAACAATAGCACCGTTTTATGTATTTGTGGTTTAATATAACCAAAATAAAAAATAAACGGAGCGGTAAGCCCGGCAATAATATCAAAATTACGTCCTTCAAAAGTCATCAGCTGTGGCACACTTTTGCTAAGATAAAGCCAGTAAAGGCATATCTCTACTGGTATCCTTACCATGTGTAAAAGCGTTAATGTTTTTGCATCAAGACTTTCAATAAAAGCCCTGCCTTTTGCTGAAACAAACAATCCGATGATCAATAAAACTGCCGGCAATGCCATTAATACAAACCTTGGCGGAAAAGTATCAGTTATGGTATAAAAACCGGATAAACTTATAATGGCCTGCAACAATAACCAGCTAAATAGTATGGCAATAGTAATTGTGGATTGATACGTAGCTTTATAAAAAAGGAAAATGGTTAATAGTGTGGTAAGTATAAAAACAAGATTTACATACATGGGTAAGTTGCTGATCATATCTTAAACTTTCACTAAAAATAAATGATTACCGTCTAAATAGCAATCACTGTTTATATTCCTTTTGCTGCTTTCCTTTTTTGAACAAATCTTTCAAATTGGGCAAGGTCAAAACTACTTAGGTTTTGTTCTTTGGTAACCATTCCTTTTTGTGCAGATAAAACTCCATACCTGGTATCATTAAAACCCTCAATACTATGGGCATCAGGGTCTATAGATATCATTACATTTTTATGCAAAGCATAATCAATGTGCCTCCAGTCAATGTCTAACCGGCTGGGATGAGCATTCAATTCTATTATAACCTGGTTTGCTGCACAGGCATCAATTATTTTTTTATGGTCAACCGGATATCCCTTACGGCTTAACAATAACCTACCGGTCATATGTCCTAAAATGGTAGTGTAAGGATTTTCTATGGCAGTAATGAGTCGCAGCATAGCTTTTTCTTCGGTCATTTTTAGTATACTGTGTACAGATGCGATCACGAGGTCAAAGGTAGAAAGTATATTATTGTTGTAGTCAAGGCTGCCATCGTAAAGTATATCACTTTCAATACTTTTAAAAATTTTAAAGCCGCTTAGTTTTGAATTTAATTCATCAATCAACTGGTGCTGTGCCTTAATTTTTTCTTCACTGAGGCCCTGTGCATAGAAGGCACTTTTACTGTGGTCGCTGATGACAAGGTATTCAAACCCCTGTTCTTTTGCTGCGTATGCCATTTCTTCAAGCGTATTGCTTCCATCACTCCAGTTACTATGGCTGTGAATAATTCCTTTTATATCTTCTTTTTGTATTAAATCAGGCAGTGGAGATTTTCTGGCCAGGTCAATAATTGCTTTGGTTTCTCTGAGGCAGGGTGGTATATAATTGATATTTGTACGTGTAAAAATTTCCTTATCATCACTTTCAAAATTACCTGTAAAGTCAAGTCCAGGAAACTGAATCAGGAAAGACTCACTAAATTCAGTGCTTCCGCTGGTGATAAATAACTGTTTTTCAAATGATTTTTCCCCGGTATATAATCTTAGTTTAAGGCCGTTATGCAGTTTGTATAAGAGATTATCGGGGGCTTCCATCAGTAATTCAGGTGGGTTAGCTGATTGGAACCTGGGTTTTATTAATTCGTTTGTGCTTTTGATCACATATTCAAGTTCATCAATGATCTCCATCTGACGTTTGAAACAGCCGGTAATACATACATTTTCAGGTAAAAATATTTTTTGCAGATACGCCGTGATCTGCGGTTCAACGGCTTCCACCTGCGGGTATAAATAACTGCCACTGTTACTTAAATAAAATTCAATGGTTTCAATAACATTTTGTTGTGTTTTTTCACCAAATCCTTTATAAAGTTTCAGCCTGTTTTCTTTACAGGCATATAAAAGTTCACCAATACTTTCTATTTCCATCTCTTTCCAGATGGTGGAAATTTTTTTAGGCCCGATACCTTTAATGTTCAGCATTTCAAAAACACCTTGCGGTGTTTTTGAAATCATATCCTGCAGAATATGTAATGAGCCTGTTTCTAAAATTTCAATAATTTTTTTACCGGATGATTCTCCAATTCCTTTTATTTCAAAAATTTTTTCATGAGTGGTTTTACTTAATTGAAATGGTAATTTTTCTATGTTAAATGCAGCGGAAGCATACGATTTTGCCTTAAAAATATTTTCTCCGTGAATGTCCATTAATTTGCTCAACAGGGTGAAAATATCGGCAATTTGGTAATTATCCATGTGTAACAGTAATAAATGCAAAAATATGAAGTAATGAAAAATTGACCCAAAAATTAATAATTCTGAATTTTTTCATACCGGGAAAGCTCTCATTTGTGATCAAATAATAGAAAAATAATTCAATTAAAATGACCCTGTTTATTTAAAAAAGCGCAGGTTATTTAAGAAAAAATATCAGGTTTATTGACTGATGTTTATTTGTAATAATCAGAAAAAAAAAAGAAGTATTTGGATAAAACAGGGCTTAAAGTAATGGCCTTAAAATCAATGTGGTAAGGGGTTGTATAAAAAAAGTCCCGGTAATTTACCGGGACTTTACTGTTATTTTGCTTTTTTAAAAAGCGAAGATTATTTCTTCTTTGCAGCTTTCTTCTTAGGAGCAGCTTTCTTTTTAGGAGCAGCTTTCTTTTTTGGAGCAGCTTTTTTAGCAGCGGCTTTTTTTGGAGCAGCTTTTTTTGCAGCTTTTTTCTTTGTTGCCATTTTTTTAAAATTTAATTGGTTAGTAAATAATACTTAAAATTAAAAATATTATTTAAACTACCAAAAAAAAAGATTAAAAAATTAAGCTGAAGCCTCTACAGCAGAAACTGAAACAACCGTTTTGTCTCCCCTGGTTTTTTTAAATTCAACCAGCCCATCGGTTAATGCAAAGATGGTAAAGTCTCTTCCTACTCCAACATTTTTACCCGGATGGTATGTTGTTCCGCGTTGACGGATGATGATATTTCCTGCAATAGCCGGCTGACCGCCATAAATCTTTACACCCAATCTTTTACTGTGTGAATCACGACCATTTTTTACTGAACCTTCACCTTTTTTGTGTGCCATGTTTTATAAGTTTTGAGTTTTAGGTTTTAAGTTTTAAGTTATACCGTTTTTTGAAGTAGTACTTATAACTTATTACTTATAACTTTTTTTTAAGCAATTCCAGTTACTTTAATGTGTGTATACTGAGTACGGTGTCCGTGTTTTTTACGAAAACCTTTTCTTCTTTTCATTTTAAAAGCAATTACTTTATTGCCTTTAACGAGGTCGCTGATAATTTCAGCTTTCACAACTGCTTTTACAGCTGAACCTATAACAACCTTTCCGTCATTATCGGTCATCAATACTTCGGTAAACTCTATTGAATCGCCTGTTTTGCCCTCAATGTGAGGTACATATAAGCTGTCGCCTGCTTTAACTTTAAATTGCTGACCTGCTATTTTTACAACTGCTAACATAAATATCCCAAATTTAGGACGGCAAAGGTAGGGGTTTAGCTTTAAAACTGAGCACCGGTTTTTAAAATAATATTCAGGTTTAAGCACTATTTGTGGAAAATCAGTAGGTGCTTAGCTGAAAATCTGGAAAAACCCGCTTTTGTGTCAACCATAATCTATTTATATTCGCTCAAATTATATGCATTATATATACCGGTTACTACAAATACTGTTTACAGTTTATGCCTTTTTAATCTTTATTGGCTTTCTGCTGTTGATCTTTCCTATAGTTGTTGCGGCTTCCTTTTTTGGGAGCATAAGGGGCGGTAATTTTATTTATAAACTCTGCCATCTCTGGGCCGACTTCTTTTTACTCATGACCGGTGTATTCCACCGTAATATATATGAGGTACCACATGACCGCTCCAGGCATTATGTTTTTGTATTTAATCATATTTCCTATATGGACATACCGGTTTTACTAAAAACCATTCGCTGGCAAAATATAAGGGTGTTAGCAAAAGCAGAGATGTCAAAAATTCCTGTGTTTGGATTTGTATACAGAAGTGCTGCCGTAATGGTTGAAAGGGGTGATCCTGAAAAAAGGGCTAAGAGTGTGCAACAACTAATATCAGTATTGGCAAAAGGAATATCAATTGTAATTGCTCCGGAAGGAACGTTTAATATGACGCATAAGCCATTGAAAGAATTCTATGACGGGGCATTTAAAGTTGCGATCGAAACCCAAACTGCCATTAAACCTGTTTTATTTCTTGATACGTATGACCGGATGCATTATGAATCGGTTTTTTCAGTTAAACCCGGAAGATCAAGATCGGTTTACCTGGATGAAATAAGTGTTGAAGGGCTTACTGCAGATGATGTTGCATTTTTAAAAGAGAAAGTATATAAAATCATGGAGGAGGGGTTGATAAAGTATAAAGCCAGCTGGATAAAATCAACCCTTTAAAAAGCAAACCCGGAAAACTTAGATTAACTTTAGAAATAAAGGATGGGCATTGGAAATGAAATAATATTTGCAGATGAATCATCTGGTTTTTGGGCAGAGATCATTCTTCCGCTTGCGCTTCCTACAACTTATACTTATTCCATTCCAACACAATTTTTAAACAGGGCAATTCCCGGCTGCAGGGTAGAAGTTGTTTTTGGCAAACCTGCCTACCGGACAGGCAGGCAAAAAAAATATGCAGGTATCATCAAATCAGTGATGGATAAAAAACCTCCTTATCCTACTAAAGAAATTTTAAATGTGCTGGATGATGAACCCATTTTATTTCCACAGCAGTTAAAACTATGGCAATGGTTGAGCACATATTATATGTGCAGCGAGGGTGAAGTTATGGCAGCTGCATTACCCAGTCATTTTAAACTGAGCAGCGAAACCATTTTAATTTATAATGAAGAGATCGGGGAAGATTTTACACATTTAAATGCCGAAGAGTTTTTAGTGGCAGAAGCCTTGTTGATAAAAAAGGAATTACGGTTAACAGAAGTGCAGCAGATACTTGATATAACGCACGTGTACCCAATCATAAAAAAACTGATCGAAAAAAAAGTATGTTTTGTTTGGGAGGCCATGGATGAGCAGTATAAGGTTAAAAAAGAAAACTATGTTATTCTGAATCCTGAATACAGCAATGAAGAAAAACTTAGTGAACTGCTTAATAACCTGGCTGCCGGACAGGCAGGCTTGAGCAGGGCACCAAAACAAATGGAGTTATTACTGGCTTATCTGCATCTGCAAAAAACTGAGGGGGATGTTATTCAAAATGAATTGCTGAAAAAATCCGGGGCATCTGATGCCCAGTTAAAAGGGCTGGCAGAGAAAAAAATTTTAATAGTGGAGAAAAGGCCGGTTGACAGGATAAAATTGCTGCCTAAAAACGTAGAGATCGATTTTGAGTTTAGTGTGGCACAACAGGAAACATCAGATAAAGTTGCAAAAGCTTTTGAAATAAAAAATGTTTGTCTGCTGCATGGGGTAACCAGCAGCGGTAAAACCCAGGTGTATGTTAAACTGATAGAAAAATATTTCAAGGCAGGTCAACAGGTTTTATATCTGTTGCCGGAAATTGCCTTAACCACACAGATCATCCGCCGGCTGCAGAAACATTTTGGGGGCAACATCACCATTTATCATTCGCGGTTTAATAATAACGAACGCATTGAATTGTGGAATAAGATCAGAACAGGCGAAGTAAAGATTGTGTTGGGTGCAAGGAGCGCCCTTTTCCTGCCCTTTAAAGACCTCGGACTGATCATCGTGGATGAAGAACACGATGCGTCATTCAAGCAACAGGATCCGGCTCCCAGGTATAATGCAAGGGATGCTGCCATTTATTATGCTTCGCTGTTTGGCGCCAAAGTTTTATTGGGCAGTGCTACCCCATCTGTTGAAAGTTATTTTAATGCCATGCATGATAAATATGCTCTGGTCGAATTGAATGAACGTTTTGGGGGTATTAAATTACCCGAGATTGAAATTATTGATACCAGGCAGGTAGTACAAAAGGCCCGCCCGGATGACCCGGTCGGACGGGGCAAAGTGATGATCAGCCCGCAATTAAAAGAAGCCATGCAAAAAGCATTGGATGCAGATCGGCAGGTTATTTTATTTCAAAACCGGAGAGGGTATAATCCATATCTGATCTGCGGTGCCTGTGGTTATATTCCGCAATGTTCGCATTGTGATGTTTCGCTTACCCTGCACAAATTCAGCAATAAACTGCATTGCCATTATTGTGGCAGCACTTATCCAAAATTAATTACCTGCCCGGCTTGTGGCAATAACAACTGGCTGGAGAAAAATTTTGGAACTGAAAAAATTGAAGAACAGCTGGAAAATGATTTCCCGAAATATAAAATTGCCCGGATGGATGTTGATAGTGTACGTGGTAAAACAGCACATGATCATTTAATTCAGTTGTTTGAACAGCACCGCCTCGATATTTTAGTAGGCACTCAAATGGTGGTTAAGGGTTTGGATTTTGATAAAGTAAGTCTGGTGGGTATTTTAGATGCAGACGGGTTACTGGCTTTTGCCGATTTCAGGGTTAATGAACGGGCCTTTCAGCTTATGGAACAGGTAAGTGGCCGGGCAGGAAGAAAAAAAGAACAGGGTAAAGTGATCATTCAAGCAACCAATGTTAAGCACCCTGTTTTGCAACTGGTACAACAGCATGATTACAAAAATTTTTATAATATGGAGATTGAAAACCGAAAACAATTTTTCTATCCTCCATTTAGCCGGATTATTTTATTAACTTTAAAACACAAGGATAAAAATATTGTTGAAGCCGCTTCAGAAAAATTAGCGGCATTGTTAAAACAGGATCTGAAAGATTTTATTGTTGGTCCTGCTGCACCGGTTGTAAACCGGATACGCAACCAGTATTTAATGGAAATATTGATCAAGTTGCCCAAAGAACCGGGTATGAGTTTACGGTATAAAGCAGCGATCAGAAACCATATAAATTTAATGACCACAGAAAAGAGTTTTAAAGCTGTAACCGTTATTGCTGATGTGGATAAGAACTAACATTACCCCGCTAGCGGTTTATACCCTGACAGCGGTTACCGGGATATATAACAAACCGCTGTAGGGGCTAATATCCGCCGACAGCTGTTTTTAAACAGCATTAAAATTAAAAATGCAAATCGAAGAAAACATATCGCTTAAAGCGTATAATACATTTGGAATTGATGTTATCGCAAAATACTTTGCCCAGTTTAATTCTGTTAACGAACTACATGAACTCCTCGAATTTAACCAACCACAAACTACCAGCCTGCCTGCCGGAAAGGCAGGTCACAAACAACAAACCCTGATTCTCGGTGGTGGCAGCAATATTCTGTTCACAAAAGATTTCGAAGGGCTGGTTTTAAAAAATGAAATGTCCTGGATAAAAGAGATAAAGGAAGATGAGCATCATATTTATGTTCAGGTTGGGGCAGGGGTTAATTGGCATCAATTTGTATTACACTGCATAAAAAATGATTGGGCAGGTGTGGAGAATCTTTCGCTGATACCGGGTAATGTAGGTGCATCCCCTATGCAGAATATAGGAGCCTATGGTGCAGAGATCAAAGATGTGTTCTATTCGCTGGAAGCCTTTCATATACCGGATAACAAGATCGTAAACTTTACTTTGAATGATTGTGGGTTTGGTTACCGGGATAGTGTGTTCAAACGAAAATTTAAAAATGAATTCGTAATAACTAATGTTGCTTTCAGGTTAGACCGTATTCCAAAATACAATATATCTTATGGTGCAATTGAACAAGAGTTGGAGAAAACAGGGGTTAAGGATTTAAGTCTGAAAGCTGTATCGCAGGCTGTTATAAATATACGCAGCAGTAAATTACCCAACCCTGCAGAAATTGGAAACGCCGGAAGCTTTTTTAAGAACCCGGAAATTGATAGCCACGAATTTCACGAATTAACACGAATGTTTCCGGGAATTATTGGTTATGATTTGCCAAATGGAAATGTAAAACTTGCCGCCGGTTGGTTGATTGAACAATGTGGATGGAAGGGTTACCGCAAGGGCGATGCAGGCTGCCACGAAAAACAGGCACTGGTGCTGGTGAATTATGCAAATGCAAAAGGTAGTGAGGTATATAATTTAAGTGAAGAGATATTGCAAAGCGTGAAAGAAAAGTTTGGGGTGGAGTTGGAGAGGGAGGTGAATATTGTTTAACCCGATTTTACCAAAGTTCTCATCTTTGGTAATGTTATAGATAAATAAAATCGCCGGTATTTATTTATTTCTCACTTTTTACTGGTTTAAACTTTGCCAAAGTTTCTAACTTTGACAAAGTTTGCGAAATATTTTTGCGTACTTAATTAAAATCCTCTTCATTAAGATCTTCTTCACTAAAATGCTGGCTGCCGATAATGAGCATGCTTCCCATCAGGTCTTTAAATTCAATTTTTCCTTACTGCACTTTTTACTGGTTTAAACTTTGCCAAAGTTTCTAACTTTGGCAAAGTTTGCGGAATATTTTTGCGTACTTAATTAAAATCCTCTTCATTAAGATCTTCCTCACTAAAATGCTGGCTCCCGATATTGAGCATGCTTCCCATCAGGTCTTTAAACTCAATTTTACCCTCCAGTACTTTTTTGCTGATCAATGAATGTGCAGCCAGTCCATGCAATACAAATTCCATCAGTAATGCATTTTCTTTTTCATTGGCTCCCTTAAAATATTTTTTTACCAGTGCATGCAGGCCTTCCACTTTATACAGTTGCTGTATTTTATCTTCATCCTTAACTTCAAAAAAAGTATGTAAGGCATTGCCTGCATCAAACCAGCGGGTGATCGCTTTATATGGATTTTCATCTGGTGCTGCTTCTTTACTTCTTTTCTTTTTTAAAGTATCGGGGTTTGGAAAATATTGCCCGAATTGTGTGCGTATAGAACGCTCCAGTAAATTAAAGGCCACCTGGTATGGTCCTTCCTGTTCACCTTCATACACCAATTCTATTTTACCGGTAATTGACGGAATGATGCCAATAAGATCACTGAGCCAAACCTGTGTTTCTTTTTCATGATTAATTAATGCCCTTCTTTCTGCAGCACTGATGGCATTT
>JAYTOF010000093.1:0-10345 GCA_043747955.1 Chitinophagaceae bacterium | reverse complement strand
AATTTTAAATGGAAAAAACCGGATATCCGTGTTTCCTTTGGCCCATTTGCAAATGCTTCCAGGTATATAAGTTTTGTAAATACGCAAAAATCTGTAAATACCAATACAAGTTATGGTTTCAGGTTTGATGTAGGTAAGCAAAAAGATAAGAAGTATGATATTTCAATAGGCCCTGAAATAAGCTGGGTTAATGCAAAAAATTCAATAAACAGCAGTGCTTCGGCCAATTACTGGCAGGCCAGTGTAAGGGCAGATCTTGAAATAACTTTTCTAAAAAAGTTCAGGTTTGATACTGACCTTAATTTCAGGGCAAAGCAGGAAGACCCCCGTTTTCCGGCCAAAAATAAATTTACGTTATGGCATGCCTCTTTAAAACGGTATATATTTAAAGAAGAACTGGAAGCATCTGTATCGGTTAATGATCTGCTAAATGACAACAGGGGTTATGAAAGGACCTTTAATGATTACCGGTATTCAGAAACTTATTATAAAACATTACAACGGTTCTGGATGGTTACGTTAATCTGGAATTTTTCAAAGAACGGCAAACCATCAGGAGATTTTTAATTCAATTAAAAAGAGCTTATGAAATATATATTTTTTATACTCCTTATACTTTCCTGCCAGTGTATACAAGCACAGGTATTTATTGAAAAAGGAATGATTGAATACCAGGTGGTAACTAATAATCATAAAGCTATGGGCGAAGGTAGCTGGGCAGATATGTTCAAAGATAAAATTGCGAAATTATCAACCAGTTATTATCAGCTAACATTTGATTCGGAAAAAAGCATTTACCTGTTTAACAGGAAAGATGAAAAGACAAAATCTCCCTGGGGTAATGATGGCAGTGAAGACAATACCTGGTATAACGATTACAGTAATGAAAAATTTGTACAGCAAAAATCGGTCTTTGGCGAAACCTATATTTTAACTGACAGCCTTAAAAAGATTAACTGGAAGATCACCAATGAGAGCCGTATGATTGCAGGTTTCAATTGCAGAAAAGCAGTAGGTATATTATTCGATAGTGTGTATGTATTTGCTTTTTATACCGATGAAATTAAAGTGAGTGGCGGCCCGATGAGCCTCCATGGTTTACCGGGCATGATCTTAGGCATTACCATTCCAAGGATGTTCAGCAGTTGGGTAGCCAGTAAATTAGAGATCAACGGTGTTAATTACAACAAAATAATTGCTCCTACAAAAGGCAAAAAGAAAAGGGCGACTGAATTACAGGAAACGGTGGTAAAAGCCACTAAAGACTGGGGCAGTTGGGGGCAACAGGCTGTATTGAATATCTTTTTATAACACCCTTATATCACAAAACCATCCGGCAGAATCGCTCTTTTTTTAATCACAACTATCCCGTCTTTAACGGTATATAATGCATGGTCGGTATCTGACAAATGAGCTCCGCCTGTTATACTTACATTATTACCAATATGACAGTCTTTATCGACAATGGCATTTGCAATTTTACAATTTTCGCCTATCCCCAATTTTGGAACTCCTTTTTCTATTGCATGTGCCATTTCCACAATTGTTTCGTAATAATCGCTGCCCATGATATAAGAACTGGTGATCTCTGTACCTTTTCCGATCCTGGTTCTTATGCCGATAACACTGCTGATAATTCTTGATGCGTCAATAATTGAACCTTCGGCCAATATACTGTTTTCAATATGAGTATTACCGATCTTTAATGGAGGCAGCATACGTGCACGGCTGAAAATGGCTTTTGTATTATCAAACAGATTAAATGGAGGGATCTCTAATGTTAATGCAAGGTTTGCTTCATAAAAAGAATAAATGTTTCCTATATCTGTCCAATAACCATCATATTGGAAACTAACCACCTTCTTGTTATTAATGGAATCTGGAATGATCTCTTTGCCAAAATCTGTGGCTTCTTTTTTATCTACCAGCAATTGATTGAACAAAAACTCACGGTTAAAAATATAAATACCCATTGATGCAAGATATTTACGGCCCTGCAATTTCATTTCATCTCCTGTATCACTTTCCCAAACTGGCAGTAATTCTTTTGAGGGTTTTTCAATAAAGGAAGTAATGAGGTTTTGTTCATTTGTTTTTAAAATGCCAAACTCAGGCGCTTCCCTGTCTGCAACAGGTATTGTGGCAATTGAAATATCTGCCCCTTTATCAATATGGTTCCTGAACATATCCCTGAAGTCCATTTGATATAACTGATCGCCGCTTAAAATTAAAACATAATCGAAATCATTATTCTGGATATGCTTTAAAGATTGTCTTACGGCATCAGCAGTTCCCTGGAACCATCCCAGGCTGTCAGGTGTTTGTTCTGCTGCCAGTATATCTACAAACCCGCTGCTGAACTGACTGAACTGGTACGCATTTTTAATATGCTTATTTAAAGAGGCCGAGTTGTACTGGGTTAATACAAACATCCGGTTGATATTTGAATTGATACAATTTGAAATGGGAATATCAACCAACCGGTATTTACCGCCTATAGGTACCGCGGGTTTACTTCTTGTGGAAGTTAAGGGATATAAGCGGCTGCCTGCACCACCTCCCAGGATAACGGCAATTACTGATTTACTGATCATATAGTTGTTATTATTTGTAGTATACTCATGTACAAGTTAATGTATTTTCCGGCACTGATTTCCCAACTGTTATCAATCATCATGATCTGTTTTCTGATGGCTGCCAGTTTTTCTTTATCATCATATAATTCAACGGCGCGGTGTATTGAATATGTTATATCCCAAACACTGGCATGGTTAAACCGTATCCCATAACCCTGTCCTGCTGCGTTACTCCCGTCAGTACCGGCAGGATCATCCAGGCGGGCATTGGGTTCACCAAAATCAATCACGGTGTCTTTTAAACCGCCAATGCTGCGTACAATAGGGATCGTGCCATACCGCATGGCATACATCTGGTTGAGGCCGCATGGCTCTACCCTGCTGGGCATCAGAATAAAATCGGCGCCGGCATACATCTGGTGCGATAATTTTTCATTATACCCGATCCTGGAATTATAGTACCCTGCAAAGTAGCCCGTTAAACCGGCCAATTGTTCTTCTACTGATGGATCACCACTTCCCAAAATTAAAAAATTCATTTTGTTTCCCAACTGATGTAATGAATCTGAAATTGCCTGTGGTAAAAGGTCTGCGGCTTTTTCTCCAACCAATCTTCCGATATAAATAAACAAAGGCTGTTTTACATCAAGTTTAAAATCTTCACACAGTTTTTTCTTATTAAGCAGTTTGCCTGATTCAGCTTCTTTTATTGTAAAATTATCCAGGATATAAGTATCCGTTTCAGGGTTCCATACAATGGTATCAATACCATTTAATATTCCGGTACATTTTCTATATTCCAAAGCAAATAACTGTTCCAAACCATTTGCATCAGTAAAAAGCTCATCCATATAACTGGGGCTCACTGTGGTAACCCGGTCGGCACATTTAATACCGCAGGCAAGTGGATTGATCATATTATTCCAGTCGAGTAAGCCACCCTGCCAAGTATCCCAATCAGGTATATAATTACTTTTATCCCAACTCATCCATCCCTGGTATTGTCCGTTGTGGATGGTGAGTACCGTTGATATGGATGCTAAATGCTGATAGGCATAACAATAACGCATCATAAAGGGGATAAGGCCGGTATGATGATCGTGTACATGCACAACATCCGGTTTATGTTCCCAATGCCCCAGCCAGTCTACCACAGCGATCTGAAAAGCGGTAAACCTTTCGGAATCATCATCATAACTGTAAATGTTTTCACGATCTAATAATCCATAAATATCCACGCAGTACAAATCAAAATTGAGTTTATTTGTTTTTTCTTTTATGATCGTGTACTCAAAATGCCTGTTACCCATCATAAAACCCCCTTTATGCTCCACCGTCCATTCATTTTCATATAAAAATTTAGTACGGTGCATTGGAACAACTACTTTAGCAAAATGCCCAAGCTGTTGCTGGTATTTGGGTAAGGTACCAACTACATCAGCAAGCCCCCCTGCTTTTGCATATGGATAACATTCTGCACTAACATGTAAAATTTCCATTTAATTGTTTTATCGCAGTTAAATTTAGTAATCATTTTGTTGTTAACCAATTTGTAATTAAAATTTTTCTTACTGATTATTTTATTCTATTTTCAACTACTAAAAAAATTAATATGCCAACTCACCAAAACGATGTATCAAGCAATTTGAAAACCCCGGCTTTATTGCCTACAAATTATGGTGCCTTAACCAACCTGGTTATTGTATTTTTCTTTTGGGGTTTTATTGCGGCTTCTAACAGTATATTTATTCCATTTTGTAAAACTCATTTTAATTTAAATCAATTCCAGTCACAGTTAATCGGATCTGCATTTTATGGTGCTTATTTTATTGGATCTCTTATTTTATTTATTTCATCTAATTTTTTGGGAAAAGACCTTTTAAATAAGATTGGCTACAAAAAAGGAATTATTTATGGATTACTGATATCTGTTGTAGGTGCTTTGTTAATAATACCATCTGCAAATGCTGAATCGTTCCCGGCCATTTTAGCATCCTTTTTTGTAGTAGCATTGGGCTTTTCTTTACAGCAAACGGCAGCTCAACCTTTCGCAATTTCGCTTGGAGATCCTTCTACAGGATCTCATCGCTTGAATTTGGGAGGAAGTATAAACTCTTTAGGTACAACTTTAGGTCCTATTATTGTCAGTTTTTTCCTGTTTGGAAAAGTTGGAGCAAAAGATGTAGTTGTTACGGTAACAAATATTAATACTTTGTACTTAATTGTTGCCGGGGTATTTGCTGCAGTTGCCATTTTCTTTTCCATCTCAAAATTGCCAGATGGTAAAAATGATGAGAAATTTGAAAAGGCAAATAAAGCCGCTGCATCACTTTCCATTATGACTGCAGTGATCATTGGAATTATTATTATTGGCCAGTTAGCAGAAGTTCCAAAAACGGTTTTATTATTGGCAATATTCCTTATTGTTATCGGCATTCTGTTTTATTCCAATACCCATGCAAATAAATCAGGAGATGGATGGGGTGCAATGAAATATGAACAATTGATTTATGGAATGATTGGAATTTTTGTATATGTAGGTGTTGAAGTTACCATAGACAACAATTTTGGAGCCCTTCTTAAAACACCTGGTTATCTTACAATAGATGGTTTAGACGAAAGTAAAATATCAAAATACGTTTCCCTTTACTGGGGGAGTTTAATGATAGGGAGATGGACAGGGGCTATCAGCGTTTTTAACTTATCAAAAAAAGTTAAACAAATCATGATGTTTATTGTGCCTTTTGTCGCATTAGCGATTATTTTGTTTGTAAATAAATTGAATGGAAGTGATATAAGTGATTTGTATTTATACGCCATTTGTGTTGCAGTTGCAATTGGAGGATTTTATTTTGGACAAGAAAAACCGGTTAAAACGCTTGTCACAGTTTCTTTATTAGCCGCTGCTTCCATGATCACAGGCGTATTAACAAACGGCATTGTTTCTGTTTATGCTTTTATGGCCGGAGGGCTGTTCTGTTCTGTTATGTGGCCCTGCATTTTTTCGCTTAGTGTTGGTGGCCTTGGTAAATACACATCCCAGGGTTCAGCATTTTTAATCATGATGATTTTAGGAGGTGCCATAATTCCGCCATTACAGGGTGCCATTGGAGATATTGGCTCTGTAGGATTCCATAATTCTTATTTACTAGCAGCCGTCTGCTTTTTATTCCTTGCATGGCTTGCTATTAAGCTAAAAGCAATATTACACAAACAGGGATTGGATTTTGATGAACAGATCGGAGGTTCGCATTAAAACAACATCATGAGTCAAAAAGATAAATTAGCAATAGGAATTGATATTGGCGGCACTACAGCCAAATTTGGAATTGTGGACAGCTCCGGGAAAATTCTGGAACAGGGCCGTATTCCCAGCAATGAGCATGATGTTGTTGAAGATTTTATTGAAGACCTGCATGTTAAACTAATGCCCATGATTGAAAGGGCCGGTGGTGTTAAACTATTCGCCGGTATTGGTATAGGCGCCCCGAACGGCAATATTTACACCGGTACCATTGAATATGCTCCTAATTTAAAATGGAAGGGAATCATACCGATTGCTGATCTTGTAAAAAAGAAATTCAAACTAAAAGCTAAACTTACCAATGATGCCAATGCAGCTGCAATTGGTGAGATGATGTATGGTGCCTGTAAAAACCTGAAACATTTTATTACCATCACCCTGGGAACCGGTGTTGGCAGTGGTATTGTAATTGACGGGAAGATTGTTGTAGGCCATGATGGATTTGCAGGTGAATTAGGCCATACCATCATCCGGCCCGGCGGCAGGTTACATAAAAGTACCGGTATGCTGGGCAGCCTCGAATCTTATGCATCTGCAACCGGTGTACGTGAAACAGCAATTGAAATGCTTACCAAGCATCCTGAAGAACCCAGCCTGTTACGCAACTATACGATTAATGAACTTACCAGCGAAACGGTATATGAATGCGCCATGCAGGGCGATAATATTGCCAATGATATTTTTGAATTTACGGGACAGATACTGGGAGAATCATTGGCGAATTTTGTGATGTTCTCCTCACCTGCTGTTATTGTATTGTTTGGTGGACTTACAAAGGCGGGTAACCTGTTGCTAACGCCAACCAAAAAACATATGGAAGCAAACCTCTTGCCCATTTTTCAGAACAAAGTGAAATTGATATTTAGCGAATTAAAAGAATCGGATGCAGCCATTTTGGGAGCCAGTGCGTTGGTTTGGGATCGGAAAGGCTGACCTAAAAAGAAAAAAATAAAGCCCTCAACTGAGGGCTTTTATAATGGATATAGAATTTTCGTAGGTTTTATTTGATTTTTAAAACGGGCCTTAGTTTATAATCACCGGATCCTTCTTTCTTAACTGATAATCCGGCATCAAAATCAATAATTATTGTTTCTAAAGTTTCCTGAAGTTTTTTATTTACTTTAATTTTTAATCCCGATTCTGAACCGCCTGGAATAACCAGAGGATAAACTATACCTGCATCTTTAATGGTATTGTTTGGTCCAAGTATAAAACGGATCTCTTTAATGATCTGGGTGGGAAATGCCCCGGTTGCCAATAACGTGTCAACACCGTTTTGAAGGGCCAGTAAATCATAAATGCCCGGGTAGGTTATCAAGTTGATCCAGCCGCCATTGGTTAAAGTTGAATCATCAGAAAATTTTACTTTTACTTCCCTTATATCAACTTTAACTTCATCAAAAATTGTTGGTGCATCGGTTAACCGAACTTGCAGTGTCGACAATGCTGTAGTTCCAGCTTCGGTACTGTTATCTTTATTGCAGGATATGAAAACAACAGCCACACAGCATACGAGTATTACTCCAATAAAAAATACCTTTTTCATCATCATTATTTTTAATGATTTAGTTATGAAAATCATGCCAACACTTTAAAATGTGAAAAAGTAACAGGTTTTGGGGATAAAACCCTGAAAATCCTGAAATCCGGAATGACCTATTTTTTATTAATGATAAAAACAGCGGGAACCGGCCGCTCCCCTGGCTTATCACTTGGCTTAATTGTTTCTTTACCATTTACAAGCAAACAACTGCTGCCACCACCATCTAAGTTCAAAGCCTCAATACAACCCACATCAATTAATAATTTTGCCTGTTGTTGCAGTGTGGCACCTTCAGCAATGCCCACGAAACGGCCCTGGATGGCCATTATAATGAGATATCCATCATTTGTATAACCCATACAGGTACGGGGATGTTTATCGTTGATGGCTTTACCGGTGAATTTTAATTCTTCCTCATTGGTTATTTTTACTTTACCGTTTTGAACAAGTACCGGGCCACCACCAATGGCAGTTCTTATTTTCCATTTTTTTAAAGAAGCTGACATTGAATGTGTTCCGATTGATGTTGCATAAGTGTAATAAGCAAGGTCATGAGTGATTGCGGAATCTTTAAGAGCAGCCAATTCCCATTGACTTGCATAAGGAGATTTTTTTGAAGAATCTGTATAAAGCCATGCCACATCTGCTTTGCGTTTTTTGTCAATGCCCAATGCGCTCCCAAATGGATGCCTGTACTGAAAAGTATCCTTCCCTCGCATGGATATTGCATGAATATTATATCCTACCATCTTCCCATCTTTGATCACAACATTCAAATTTTGGTTGGTTGCAAAACTGAAAAAAGTCCCATTCACAACCAGCAATGGTTTGTCATTCTTTTCGTAAAACTGAAAAGGGGTTAATCGCCTGCCAAGCGTTGTATCAGTTGTAAAATCAAGCGTTCTGTCTTTCAGCTTTGCTTTTACATAATAAGCAATAAATGGTTTGCCATCTAAAGAATCAGTTGTTTTAAAAATCTGCACCGTTGCAGGCAAGGGGCCAAAAGCAGTATCAACATTGATCCATGTTACCTGGGCAAAACAGTTTGACACTGATAAAAACAGGATGACAAATATGGAATAACGAACAAGGAACAAGGAATATTAAATTATGAATTTGCAGAACTATAATTTCTCTGATAGCCACTTATTTTTTCCATAGCCAGGTATCACATGTTTTTCTGAATGATAGGATGAACGAACCAATGGACCGCTTTCTACATAATCAAAACCCAGTTTATAGCCCAATTCCCTGAATGCTTCAAACTCATCAGGATGTACAAACCGGGCAACCGGCAAATGCTTTTTTGTGGGTTGCAGGTATTGGCCAATGGTTACTACATCAACTTTATTTGTGTACAGGTCTTTAAGTGTTTGTATTACTTCTTCTTCTTCTTCGCCAAGGCCCAGCATGATGCCACTTTTGGTACGCATACCGCCTTCCTTTAAGATCTTCAACGTTTCCATGCTCTGCCAATATTTGGCCTGTATACGTACCTGGCGCGTTAATCGTTCCGTAGTTTCAATATTATGGCTTACTACTTCAGGAGCAGCATCAATAACCCGCTGTATATTTTCACGGTTAGCTTTAAAATCGGGTATCAGTGTTTCTAATGTTGTTGCAGGATTTAAAGCTTTGATCGCCTGTATGGTATTGTACCATATTATACTGCCGCCATCTTTTAGTTCATCCCGGTCAACCGATGTAATTACAGCATGCTTAACTTTCATCAGGTTAATGGCTTCAGCCACACGTTGCGGCTCATCCCAATCCACTTCCAATGGCCTTCCGGTTGCTACATTACAAAATCCACAGCTCCGGGTACAAATATTTCCAAGAATCATGAATGTTGCGGTGCCTTCACCCCAGCATTCGCCCATGTTGGGGCAATTACCACTTTCGCAAATAGTATGTAGTTTATGGGTATCTACCAGGTTGCGCACATGACGGTATTCTTCGCCAATAGGCAATTTAACCCGCAGCCAATCCGGTTTCTTAATCCCGGTTGTAACCGGAACCTGTTGACTAATTCCATCTAATACGGGTAATGCTATCATGTAGGGAAATTCTGATTTCAGATTTTATTTTCTTTTTCCGAATTCTACTGCGAAAAATGCAGATAAGAAAAATTGATGCTGTTTATTATCAAACATTTGAGGGATTTTTTTGGCATAAAATTCACCCATTAGGCCAACTTCTATTGCGGAGACCAGTTCATTATATCGCCCATAATCAAAACGAACAGCCGGTTTTGCATAAAGGCCGGGGGTCAATTTTAAATGATTCCAGCCTTTAAATAAACCCGGTCCTGAAGGCTGAAGGTTTATAGCATTAATAAATAATAACTTATCAGGTGAATCATAGTATATATATCTTCGGCCTGTTGAATCATTCACTTCTATCTGATATGCCCTGAGTAAACCAAGGCTGATACCTCCGCCCAGGTTCCCGGAGATCATCACGCCGTTCTTATTGCTTTTATTACCCAGTAAAAATTGTTTCTGCACACCTAATTTTATAGGATAAAAGAAATTTATTTTACCATAAATAAAAGGAGCATTTGGCGATAAAAAACTACTCTGCTTTTCCTCTTTCTGATGTTTGCGTTCGCCTATCTCAAACTGAAATAGGGTAGCTTTTTTAATTGATTTTGCATACCCTTTTTCAAAGAAAAAACCATAACCGTCTGTATGCAGTTTAATTCCAAAAAGAAAATGCTTTTTGTAAGCAATTACACCTTCTTCTTCTGCTTTGATCAGTGCATTGATACGTTCGCGTTTTTCTTCCTTGCGGGTTTTCTTAACTGGTTTTGCTGTTTCCTGAGCAAGGGCAGTTATACAAAATATAATTGCAGCTAAAAAAATTAATGTTTGCTTCATGTAAACTGTTTACTGTCGTAAATTTATGCAAAAATACTATCTG
>JAYTOF010000092.1:0-2814 GCA_043747955.1 Chitinophagaceae bacterium | reverse complement strand
CCTTCGCTGCGCTTATCCAACCTGCCAATGGGGAATACCCTTGATTTGAAATTTACATAATCAATGATATTTGTCTTATCTTTTAAATCTGTTGTGCAGGTTACACCTTTAGGCTTATTAAGTGCCAGGTAAACGGCCACCTTCTTTTTTTTGATGGGCTCTCCATCTACCAAAACCACATCATGCTCTCCTACCCTGTTTCCTTTGATGGCTTCTACGCCATTAATAGTAACACGAAGTTGTTCAATATATTTATCTGCTTCCCTGCGGGAACAAAAGCCTGTTTCGCTAATGTATTTGTTTAAACTGGTATCCATTTAACCGGAGTTTGAAATATATTATTTTCTAACTTTTCTGTATTAAATTTTTTTAATTTTCTTTTTATCTTGACACAAAAAGTAACCTGCCTACCGGCAGGCAGGCAAAAAAGTCAAGAACGAAACGTTATACAGCCCGTTTCGTTCAGTAGCCTTACTCAGCTCTTGCACTACTGTAACTTCAGCATTTGTTCTTTACTCTTAAATTCAAAAGAGTAAAATAAATATCAATGAGATTCTGAACAATTCCCAACCGGGAAAGGCTTTGTAAAAATAAAAAAGGGAAGCAAGAACTCCCCTTAAATTTTATTATAGAAATCCCTCTTATAATTTATCTGCAGCCTGTTGTTTTCTTTTAGATAGTTTGGCCTTTGGCGCAAACATAACCAACATCCGCTTTCCTTCCATTTTGGGTAATCCTTCCAAAGCACCAACATCCTTAAGGCGATCGGCAAATTTTAATAATAACAATTCGCCTCTTTCTTTAAACATAATGGCACGGCCTTTAAATTGTACGTGTGCTTTTACTTTATCACCATCGCCTAAAAATTTTTCGGCGTGTTTTACTTTAAATTCAAAGTCGTGATCATCTGTATTGGGTGTAAAGCGAATTTCTTTAACCTCACTGGTTTTCGATTTCGCCTTCATCTCTTTCTTCTTTTTCTTCTCTTCGTACAAAAATTTATTGTAGTCAATGATCTTACAAACCGGTGGTTTTGCTCCCGGAGAAATCTCCACTAAATCCAACTCCTGCTCCTTAGCTATTTTTATGGCGTCTGGAAGTGAATAAACACCGGGTTCTAAATTTTCGCCAACCAACCGAACTTCAAGAGCTCTGATCATGTGGTTGGTACGGTGTTCCTGCTGTTGTTCTTTTTTAAAACGGGGATTAAATGTACCCCTGGGTCTTGGTGGAAATGCCATTTACTTTTTTTAGTTTACAATGTTGTTTGATTAAGCTATTAGCCTTTTGCTATTAGCAGTTTTTTTTATGAACAAGTGCATTAATCTTTATCTTTTGAATTGGCTAATAGCTAAAAGCTACTGACTATTCCCCTCTTCTTTCTTTTATCTCGGCAACTAACTCTTTCACAAATTCAGCTACGTCTTTTACACCCAAATCACCTTTACCCTGCCTGCGAACAGCTATTTTTCCTTCATTCATTTCTTTTTCTCCGATCACCAGCATATAAGGAACCTTAGCAACCTCTGTATCCCGGATCTTCTTCCCTATTTTTTCATTTCTGTCGTCAATCTCAGCACGAATATCAGCATTTTTCAGCGTTTGCAAAATTGTATTTGCGTAATCCATAAACTTATCACTGATAGGCAATATTTTTACCTGCAGGGGAGCCAGCCAGGCAGGAAATTTTCCGGCATAGTGTTCCAGTAAAAAACCAATAAACCTTTCATGGGTTCCTAATGGAGCCCGGTGAATGATCAACGGCACTTCAGGGTGGTTATCCTTATTTGTAAAACTGAGTTTAAAGCTCTGTCCCTGGGCAAAATCAACCTGGTTGGTAGCCAAAGTAAATTCTTTACCAATTGTACTCCATATCTGCACATCTATTTTTGGACCATAAAATGCTGCCTCATTCTGTACTTCAACAAAAGGGGTATTGGTATCTATTAAAACCTTACGAACCATGTCCTCCGTTTCCTTCCAAAGCTGCGGCTCATTCACATACTTCTGACCCAATTTAGCGGGGTCATGAAGGCTTAGGCGCATTACATATTTATCTACACCAAATATTTTAAAATACTTGATATACATTTCATTTACAGCCCTGAATTCCTGGGCAAATTGTTCTTTGGAACAATAAATATGTGCATCATTCATGTGGAGGCAACGCACCCGCATCAACCCGAATAATTCGCCGCTTTGTTCGTAACGATAACAGGTGCCATATTCTGCAATGCGGTAAGGCAGGTCTTTATAGCTCTTTTGCCCTGCATCAAATATTTTATGATGATGAGGGCAGTTCATGGGTTTCAGATAATATTTTTCGCCGTCCATTTCCATTGGGGGAAACATGCTATCTGCATAATAAGGTAAATGGCCGCTGGTGAGGTACATACTTTCTTTTGCTATATGTGGCGTAACAACTCTTTTATATCCTGCAGCATTTTCAGTTTCTTTAGCCAGCTTTTCCAATTCTTCAATTATAACAGTACCATTGGGCATCCATAATGCCAGGCCGGGTCCCACATTATCATCCATGGTAAAAATGCCCAGTTCTTTTCCTAATTTACGATGGTCTCTCTTTTTTGCTTCTTCCAGCATTACCAGGTACGCATCCAGTTCTTTTTGATTGGGAAAAGTAATACCATAAATACGGGTAAGCTGTTTATTTTTTTCATCAGCCTTCCAGTATGCGCCTGCTATACTGGTAAGTTTTATGGCTTTGATAAAACCGGTATTGGGGATATGAGGTCCACGGCACAGATCGGTAAAGCCACCCTGTGTATAAAAAGTAATTTCACCATCGGTAAGGCC
>JAYTOF010000091.1:0-2805 GCA_043747955.1 Chitinophagaceae bacterium | reverse complement strand
GTTGATCCAACCGACCCTTTTTCCCTTCAATATGAAGTGAATTATTTTTATGACGGGGCAGGGTATCTTATAAATAAATTTTACACATTCACCAGTAATCCGGGCATCCCGTTTTACATTGTCAGATATACATATTTGGGGGGAAAGCTTACCAATATGAGGGGTAATGAACAAATTGCAGGCGTAGATGGGGATCTAATAACCAACGCAGATGTCAGTTATTTCAGCAATATAATACCAAAAAATTTTTTATACATTTTTCCTGACGAAGAAAGCTATCCTTATTTTAACCAGTTTTATAATTTCGGACTAAAACCTTCCAATGCTGTAAAAGATATTACGGTAAGATATTTTGATCCGGGAAATGTTGTACGTGATTCTACCGTAACATCTTTTCGCAATTATATGATGAGCCGTGATAATTATGTATTAAGTGTGATAATGGATGGGGATGATCAGGTCAGCATTCCGGCTGCTGCAGGTAAATTGAGTTTTTCTTATAAATGTAAATAAATGTTAAGTCAATAAAAAAAAGCCCCTGAAGAATCAGGGGCCTTTTTTTGCACGTCAAACTTATATGAGAAGGACTTTATTTTAACTTAATAATTCTTTTATTAATTACCTTATTGTGATTTGAAACCGATAGAATATACATACCCTGGGGTATGTTTTTTACAATGTTGAGGTTGTTGTTGTTCCAGCCCTGTTTACCCATTAACTGATCTTGTTTTATCAGGTTTCCAAATACATCATAAATTTTAAAGATCACTTTACTTTCATCCGGTAACATGTAATCAATAAACAGGTTATCTGTTACAGGATTGGAAACTGATCTTATTTCAAATTCTATTTTTTGATTGCTTAGTGTAATGACCGGGCTGTATATAAACATCCCATTATCACCTATAATCTTTAACCTGTAATAGGTAACACCCGTTATTTTCTCAGGATCTGTAAAGTCATATTTTAACAGGGCACCACCATTTCCGGCCGGTATTGTTGCAATTTTATTAAAATCTCTGCCATTTAAACTTTTTTCAATTTCAAATTGATTTATATTATCAGAGGATGTTACAGTCCAGCTTAATGCTGCATTGTTTTGTAAAACCTGCCCGGTAAATTCTGTTAAGCTGGCATCCAGTATTACACCACAAAATATCACATTTAATGTGGTACTGGTATTATTGCTGTAAGAGCAGGTAGTACTGGATAAATTGGCCAGTGTTGTTGCTACCACCACTCTGTATCGATGGCCACTATCAGCTGCCCAGGCAATAAAAGGTGGGTAATTGGTCGTATACTCCCATTGTCCGCTAACCAAAGTTGGTGATGCTGTACCACTTACACCGGTATCAAACCAGGTAACTCCGCCTGTTGTACTTTTTTGCCATTTGTAAAATGTATAGTTTGGAAAATAACATCTTATTGTTGAAGAAAGATCTACCAGTGACCCCTGGCAGCCGTTAAAAACCGGCGTGTATTTCAGTAACAGGTTCGGTTCGCAGGTAGAAAGGTTTACATCATCAACTGCCCAGTCATTACCACCACCACCAGGTGAATTATTTCTGATTGAAAGTGTAAAAGAAGTTTGAGCAGCTCCGGTTAAATAAGTGAAACCTTTTTTTGTCCATAGACCGTTGTATGGCAGATCACCGGTTGTATAATAATCAATTCCATTTAACTGAAAGGTTAAGTTTGGTTTTACACCCGGGGGATATGGGCCATTAAATAATCCGCTTAATGCACCATTACCGTTACTGTCGCAGGAGCATTTTGAACATATATTTCTGAACCAGGCACTGAAATCATAATAAGTTGCGGGGCACAGGTTTGTAATGTTTTGCTGAATGGCAGGATTGGTTGCATAACTGGCATTTATTACTGCCATATATCCGCCATTTGTACCCACAGCTGTTGCCGGGTTACCTGCAGTAGGACTAACAGCTCCTGTATGGTCTCCAATGATATCCCAAACCGTAAATACTCTTGAAGCATGTGGAACCAGTACGCCATTATTTGTTGCTCCCGCGGCACTGGTATTATTGCTGATGCCATAACTGCCATCATTTGGTTGGTTAGCTGAAAAATTTGTAAAAGTATAGCCGGGTACAATGGCAGATGCATTTCTGTTTTGGGTGGTACCACTGCCGAATGTTCCATTATTCTCTATCAATGCATTTCCTCCAACAAAATTCGGGCAAACACCCAGATTTTGAAATAACATGATATTATTGGAAGTAAAACCGGCTGTTATATTTGCACTTGATTGTATAAAACGGTAAGCACCACCCGGCATAGTAATTAAAGTGTTATAAGAAAGTAAACTGTTTATCCTTACCCTGAAGGATGCTACCATTATACACACACTTCCATAAAAAGAGGGCTTATTATTATAAACGATGGTACCTCCTCCTGTTGATATATTTCCTGTATTTGCAGCAAGGCCTGTTGCACTACCCATATTAATCCTGAGGGTTTTGTTTGTATTATCAAACATGCCGGCATCATCATTTGCCGCATCTGTAAAGGATCTGAATGTTAATCCTTCATTTGTAATAATTTTAAGGGTGCCGGGTATATAAGTAAAATTGGAATTTATGGTATCATTATACCTTACCCTGGTTATGGTTGCAGGGTTTCCAACTGCAATTGCAGCTCTTATTTCAAGTATATCACCGGGTTCAAATGTACCTCCCGTAATATTTTTTGTTACATTAATGTAACTTTTACCCGTTTGTACCTGCTGTGCAAATACATGCTGGTAATTAACCAGACTTAGTAAAACGAGGATACTGACAAAAGAAA
>JAYTOF010000090.1:0-2567 GCA_043747955.1 Chitinophagaceae bacterium | reverse complement strand
TCGTTATTCATTACATTTAATGGATGATTACTTCCCAGATCAACATTAAAATTATCAGCATTACTGCTTAATAGTCCTACACTGTTTGCTAAAGCGGCTTCGCCTTCTGTTTTGGCTTTTACTGCATCTGCTTTTACAATACGTAAAGCCAGCCTGAGGCGCAGGGTATTTGCAAAACGAATCCATTTGCTGTAATTACCTCCATACACCAGATCAGATTTAACAAAGGTACCCCCTGCTACTGCAATTTGTCCGGCTTTAGGAGTAAGTATGGTTATGGCTTCATTTAAGTCTGCAAAAAAAGCATTGTATGCAGCTTGCTGACTATCAAAATCAACGCTTAAATCAGGATTTACCTGGCGGTATTTAGTATAAATGATCGGTCCAAAAATATCGCTTACCCTGTGCATGGCCTCCACTTTAATAATTTTTGCCATTGCATAAATTTCAGGTGAAGAGGTTTTTGTAACCACTTCTACTTTTGAAATAGGCAGCATAACATTTGAATAGGCAGGTTGATAAGCCCATGTATTCCATCCATCTACCAGGTCATAGGTCATGTTATTACTGTTACCCCTGAAAGGTGTTGGAGGCATCATATATCCGGAATAAACATCTCCCAGTAAATTTTGCTGCAATTGTGTGATCCAGGCCGGAGAATTTACATAGATATTTCTCTGGGCAAGTTGTAATGAGCCAACTATCAATGCACCATCGGGATCTAATTCCTGATCGGAGACACCGAAAGGATTATTATTATACTCTTCAAATTTTTTGGTACAGCTGCTCAGGCTGTTTATAAACATCAATGCAATGATAACAATGATGCAACTATTATTAATATATTTTTTCATACAGTTACTTGTTTTAAATTTATAATGACAATTTTATAATCACTCCAAAACTTCTTACCGGGGGTAATCCAAACACATCAACACCCTGTAAACCATTTCCTGTACTCATACTGGTTTCAGGATCAAATGGTGCTTTTTTGGAGAAGAAGAACAGGTTCTTTCCTACCAGCGAAATATGAAGGGATTTAATTAAATTGGTTTTTAATTTCACCCGGTATCCCAGTACTAATTCCTGTAAACGTACATTAGTTGCATCATACATATAATATTCTGTAATCCCATCTCTGCCACCTACAGTGGTATAAAATGCTTCCGCAGGAATTTTACCGCCATATGCGCCACCTCCAACTTTTGAAGCAGCAATTTCAACTCCTCCATTTTTACGGGCATCTGCACTTGCCTCGCTTACACCATACTGATCTAAAACAGCCTGTGTTATACTCATAACTTTTCCACCAAAACGCCCGTTTATTAAAAAGCTTGCGTTAAAATCATGATAAGTAAATGTATTGCTCCATCCTAATACCAACTTTGGATTTGGATTACCGACCACATCAAAAGCGCCGGCCTGTGGTTTTCCTGTTGTACCATCAACTACAATATTACCAGCAGCATCTCTTAAAAACTTTCTTCCTTTTATATCTCCAAAGCTTCCACCTTCAGAAATGACTAAAGCATAGTTATTAACACCAGCCCCTGTTATTTCATATTTACCACCTAACTGAGGGGTAAGTTCAACAATCTTATTTTTATTACTGGTAAGATTTAAAGTAGAAGTCCAGTTAAGATATTTGCTGATGTTCGTATTATAATCAATAGTTGTTTCAATACCCGAGTTTTGGATATTCCCTGCATTCAGGTTAAATGTATTAACACCTGTTCCGGGCGTTGGTGACTGTAGTTCAAAATACTGATTTTTTGTATTTGATTTATACCAGGTGATATCTATACCCAGTTTATTGTTGAAGAAACGCCATTCAGTACCTAATTCTATAGATGTAGATGATTCAGGCTTTAAGAAAGTACCTGGTAAATTTGAGATCTGGCTTGGATTATAATTACCGTTGCTGTATATATTTTCCCTATTATAAGTTGCATATGCATCCACATCATTACCAACCTGTGCAAAAGCACCGCGTATTTTTGCAAAGCTGACCACAGCAGGCATTTTCACAATGTCGCTCAATATGGCATTTACACCAACTGAAGGATAGAAATAGGAGCTGTTTGGTGTGTATGCCAATGTGGATGACCAGTCATTTCTTGCCGTAAGATCAATATAATATTTACTGTCATAATTTAAATTCACACTTGCAAAAACTGATTGTACCTGCTTCCTTCTACCGGTCTGATAAAAAGTTGAACCGCTGCCCGGAGTTAAATTCATATTGCCGATATTAAATTGATTGGCATTAACCAATCCTCCCCCCTTTGAATCAAAAAAATCCTGATAACCGGATCGCAGATCCTGGATACTGGTACCCACATTAGCTACTATCCCGAATTTGCCGGTGATCTGCTTGTTGTAAGTGGCAATAATATCACCATATAGTTGTGTATTTTCAACTTTATCCGATGTATACCTTCCGTTTGGATCTGCTAATGTACCCTGTGTACCTGCATACGCCTTTAATTCATAATCATTACTGGATTTATCAATATTACCTCTTGCCTGTATACTCAAATCATTAGATACCTTATATTTTAAAGCCA
>JAYTOF010000089.1:0-21680 GCA_043747955.1 Chitinophagaceae bacterium | reverse complement strand
TCTCATTTACTTCTTGGGCTATTGGATATGCTTTGTATTCTCGTATACCAATTATTATTCCTTTCGGAAAGACTTCAACACCCAAAAGGTCCATACCAGTTTTAACTTTATATATTTGCCCAGGATAGTTTGGATGTGTAACACCGTCAATGTGAATATATGTGTTTGTATATGGCGCTAAGGATTTTGGTTCTCCTCCTTTTTCAGGTTCAAACCAAATAGTAGAATTGGTCCAATTTGTCAACGTTGGATGAGGCCATCCTTCTGTTACATCTTCTTTATTTTCCTCAATTTCTTCTTTATATTTTTTATACGTTTTTTTAGCTTTTCTATAAGATTTTGCAAACTTATCCTTACCCCAGGCGTCAAACTCATCCAAATATGCAGCACCCCACTCAAGTGCTTCTTTTTCGTTACTAAAAGTACGAACTCCATTTTCAACTTTACCAAGTTGATTTAATGGATTCCTCCAAGCCTCATGCCCATAATCATTTATGTTATCTTTAAGTTGTTGATAAGAGCCCTCATAACTACCCCCGCCTCCTCCTCTATCACTCCAATCTCCCCAACCCCACATGGCCATTAATCTATCTACAGTATAGCTGCTGCTATTGTCACCATATTGAGGGTCGTGCCATGCTCTGTACTCTTCACGCATTTCCCTTATCATATCTTCAGTCGTATATGCAGCTGCATCTCCCAACGGGTCATTAAAGTTAACAGGATTATTGTAACTGTAATGATAGGTTGTCCAGCTCTCAAAACTTTCACTCATCGGGTCAACTCCATTAAATCTTCCGATAACAGGATCATATTCCCTAAAGAAGGTGCTGTAATAATCTGCCAGTCCTTCAATATCATCCTGCCACTCACTGCCGGCATTGTACAATTTTTTATTTGGGTTAGTGCTGGGTATGTAACCTCCCGCCATCTGCATACCAAAAGCATAGTAACTGTTCTCTTGTTTAAGTACAGCAGCACCACTTCCATTGTCTTCAAAACTCACCCGTACATTGCCCTGCTGGTCGGTTATAAAATATTCCATCTTCAGGTTAAGGGCACCGGCAGTGCCATCATTGCGTACACGGCCTTCGGCCATACTGTAATAAATGAGCTTGCCATCCTCGATGGTATACCCACCAATATATTCTATCTGTTTTAAAGTACTGGTTACCGTGCCGCTGGTAACATATTTGCTTATCCGTACCCCGGCTGCATCATAGCGGTATTCAATTACCTGGCTGGTACCTGGGCCAGGCATGGTTATCAGCACCGGTTTGTTTAACTCATTGTAGGTAATGGTTGTGCCTTTTTTAAGGTCGCCGGTAAGGTTGCCGTTATCATCGTAACTGTAGGGTGTGCTGCTGGCTGTGCCGGTAAAGTTGCGGTAGCCATAGCCGGTTGTATTGTTGGTTATGGCATCACTGATATTTTCCAACTGGTTATTGTTATCTGTGTTTTTATAATTGTAGGTAAGGTTGTCAATAGTGGTTACGGTACTGCTGATGATTGATTTACGCAGCAGGGTCTTTATATTTCCGTTTTCATCATAACTAAGGGTTTCATTAAAGCCATCCACATTCCGGTTCCATAAACCGGAGAGGGTATTTTTTTCCTGGTACTGGCTTGCCGATAAGCGGAACAGTTTATCATAACTGTATTTATAACTCCGTTCAGCAGTATTGGCCGGGGCCGCGGCGCTCCACTTTACCGCCGATATCATGCCGGTATAATATTGTGTATTGCCCAGGCCCGTACCCTCCGGTTTATCATACAGCAGTTCCATGCCAAACACATCATTGGTCTCCTCGTTGTTATCTGCATTAATATTTCTGGCGCTATTGTTGATGCTGGTTAACTGACCACGTATGTTGTAGCGCATATCAACACTCTGAATCATAAAGCGGAACAAATTCAGGTTGTTAAGTCTGCCTGATTCTGATGTAATGTAGAACCCTTTTTTTCAGAAATCAATACCCTAAAGTGGTTATAGGTTTTGCAGATCAGTCAGCATTTTTATAGATATAAAAAAACCGTTCCGATTTTTTTCGGAACGGTTTACTTATAGGCTGTTAATCAAATCTTATTCTCCTTTTGGAACTTCTGCAGATGCTGTATCAGCAGCATCACTATCCATTTTTGCTTTCAGGTTGGCCAGAACGCCTAAGTCACCTAAAGTAGATTTTTCTACTTTGCTCTGTAGATTTTTCACCGCTTTTTTGGTTACTTCAAAATCAGCTTTCTTTTCTTTAATAACAGCTTGTTTTTCTTCTTCGATCACCTGCTCCCATAAACGGGCATGGCTTAAAACGATACGCTTGTCATTACGGTCAAATTCAATAACCTGGAATTTGGCAATTTCATCAATACCAACTGTTTTACCATCTTCCTTGGCTAAATGGCGTGCAGGAGCAAATCCTTCAAGGCCATAAGGCAATTGAACAATTGCACCTTTATCATCTTTTTTTACAACGGTGCCTTCATGCTCACTTCCTACGGGGAATGTAGATTCAAGTGAGTTCCATGGATCTTCTTCAATTTGCTTATGCCCTAACTGAAGTTTACGTCCTTCCTTATCAATATTCATGATAACGACTTCTATAGTATTTCCAACTTTTGTATATTCATTGGGGTTGTTGAAACGCTTTAACCAGCTTAAGTCGCTGATATGGATCATACCGCCAATACCGGTAGTTAATTCAACAAACACACCATAAGGGGTTATATTTTTAACTACTCCTGAATGTTTGCTTTTTTCCGGGAAAGTAACTTCTATAGTACTCCATGGGTCTTCCGTCATTTGTTTAATAGAAAGACTCATCTTACGTGTTTCCTTATCAAGGGTAACCACCTTAGCTTCGTATTCATCATTTAATTTGAAGAATTCTTTAGCATTGATCGGTGTATTGGCCCAGGTAATTTCACTAACGTGAACAAGGCCTTCAACGCCTGGCATTATTTCTAAAAATGCACCATAGTCTTCAATATTAACGACTTTACCTTTTACAATTTCACCTTCTTTCAGGCTCTCTGTAAGGGTATCCCATGGGTGAGGGGTTAATTGTTTTAAACCAAGACTGATCCGTTTTTTATCATCATCAAAATCCAATACGACCACATTCAGTTTCTGGTCCATTTTCAAAACTTCTGTTGGATGATTAATACGGCCCCATGATATATCGGTGATATATAATAAACCGTCTAATCCGCCAAGATCGAGGAATGCACCAAAATCAGTGATGTTTTTGATCGTTCCTTCCAGTACCTGGCCTTTTTCCAGTTTACCCATAATTTCAGCCCTTTGCGCTTCAATATCACTTTCAATAAGTGCCTTATGTGATACCACTGCATTCTTAATGGCTTCATTGATCTTAACCACTTTAAATTCCATTGTTTTACTAACAAACTGATCATAATCCGTAACAGGCTTAACATCAATTTGTGAACCCGGTAAAAAAGTTTCCATACCAAACACATCAACGATCAACCCACCTTTAGTTTTACTGGTAACCAGGCCGGTAACAATTTCTCCGGTTTTGTGCACCTCCACAATTCTTTCCCAGGCACGGGTGGTACGGGCCGATTTGCGGCTTAAATTCAGGTTACCCTCCCTGTCTTCTTTTTCAACAACCATAACTTCAAGTACATCACCAACTTTTACACCCCCGGGGATATCCCTGAATTCATTTAATGAAATGAGTCCGTCACTTTTAAATCCGATGTTAACAACAGCATCAGTTTTAGTTAATGATTCAATAGTGGCCATGATCATTTCTCCATCATTGATCTGTTTAAAAGTATTATCATAAACAGTGTCATACTTTTCTTTTTCTGCTGAAGTATAACTTGTAACGTTGCGTTTATCAACACTCCAGTCAAAATCATCATGCGCTGTTACTACAGTTTCTGCTACAGGGGCTTTAATTTTAATTTCAACCACATTGGGTGCTTTTGTTGCAACGATTTGTGATAATTCTTCAGGCACATTTGATTTCGCAGCAGTTTCCCCTCCCGATGAATCGGGACCGGCAGAACCTTCCTGTGCATCTGCGTTTAATTGTTTAATAATATTGAATGACATAAAATAACCCGCGATTTTTAAAACGGGAGGGTAAAGGTAGTAAAAGAACAGCTATTTCAGGTTTAAAATTGGGCTTATTTAAGGAACCTGGTTAAACCTGGTAGAAAATATTCTAGTAAAATGTATATCTAAGGTATCAGCACAGTGCTGGCGGTGATATTTTAACGTGGTCGGTGAGGACACCGACCACGGCGGGTTGCCGACGTGGGTGTCCCCACCAACGGCTTGCACAGAGAATCAAAATTCTATTTTTAAACAGCTTCTAAAGTATCAGATCAGGCTTATAGGTACCAGGCACGTGATATTGACTACAAAATTTATGCGGGCCAGTGTAGCAACATATAAAAAAAGTCCCCCGGATTTTCCGGGGGACTATATAACCAAGACTTAGTTAGTTTTATTGAATTGCAACCCTACACATGGTTAAACGGTTTCCGTTAACGTCACCAATTTCAACCCAGTAAAGCCCTTTTCCATATTTACGCAAATCAACATCCATTCTGTCATAAGGCCTTCCAATGGTGTAAATTTGAGTTAACACCCTGTCGCCTTTGGCATCATAAACAGTTAGTGTTCTTGGCAACACATTATTAGCTGCACTGAAATACCTGACCTGGAATTGTCCACTGTTTGGATTAGGATAAATATAACATCTGCCTGTAATAGAATCAGTGATCGATACCATATTGGATGTATTTGTACAACCATTAACATCCGTAACCGTTAACCTGTAATCACCCAATCGATCCACATCCACACTTAGTGTTCGTGAGTTTGCTCCAGCTACCGGAGCCCCGTTTCTAAGCCAGGTATAACCACCAGGTGCAACAGCAGCCGGCGTTACAGTAGAAGATAAAGTTGTTACCAATCCCGGGAACAGCTTGAGATAAGGGGCTGCTGATATCACTACCGTTGGTAATGGGTTTACTGTTAATATCACTTTAAAGGAAGTAGTATTTGGACAAGGTAATGCACCCTGAACAACTACCCTGTATTGATAACCACTGTAAGAAACAGGCGGTTGTGTTACGGATAATGTTGCAGAAGTAGCACCACTGTAAAAACCACCATTTGTAATATTACTGAAGTTGTTACCATTATCAGTACTTACCTGCCATTGATAACTTAAAGGTGCTGAACCTGAAGCAGCAACAGTAAAGGTTGTAACTTTATCTGTACAAACTGTTCTGTTAACCGGCTGAGCAGTAATTGCAGCAGGTTGATTAACCGTTACTACTACTGTTCTTGCCGGCGAAACACAACCTGTGGTTGGATAATTGAATGTTATTCTCCATCCACCGTTTATAGTACCCTGATCGCCTCCAACATCATCAAAAACAAATAATTTCCAGGCACCATTTGCATCAGCAGTATTACCAAACAGTGCTAAAGCAGGTGCAGCCTGGGTTATTGCGCCGGGGCCCGGAGCTGGCCAATTATCTGCAGCACCATTATTGGTTGGCCGATAAGTGCCGGTAGGATTAGCCGTTGTAGGATTCAAAGCCGGCCCTGCATCATTAAAGGTATATGTTGCATTTGGAACAGCAACAGTACCGCCAACATCAGACATTAATACCACATTTTGACCTGTTGGAGACTGCAACAAAATGTCTATGTCATCTCCCCAGGTATGGTTAATACCGGTTAAAACAACATTGTTAACAGAAACACCGGAAGTGGGTAATCCGCTAACAGCAATATTTGAAGGATAAGGTGAACCTGGTCCTGCATCATTGATTGTGATCAAAGCCGGATTTGTAAATGTTGCTGTTGCATCCGGTCCTACACTTGTAACCGTTACATTATAAGGATAAACTCCCGAAGGTGTAGGTTTAGCATAAACCGTATTAAGAGAAGTTCCGGTATAAACAGTTGTTGCTGTAGCATCGGTGTACAAACCAGATCCCGGGCCATTTGGTGTCCAAACACCGGTTGCTGGTGGACCGTACAAGTAATTAAAGTTGAGCGTCCACGAAGTTAAGGTTCCCTGGTCTCCAGCAAAAGCATCATAACTAGCCAAAGTCCAGTTACCGGTAGGAGCCGGGTATAGGCTACTCCACTGCGAAGTAGTAGGAAGATACCCTGTTGGGCCCGGAGGTCCAAAACCAGCAGCAGCAGCTGTTACAGCATCTGCTTTAAATGTACCTGTATAAGGATTGGTACCTGTACTTAAAGCGGCAGTACCTGTTGAACTGATCGTAGTATTGGTAAAACCGCTTGTTGGGCCAGTTCCGCCCGTTGTTGAAATATTGTAATTAAGGTTAAGTACCTGCCCGTTAGGAGCTTTAAGTACCATTACCACGTCTCCAGCCCAGGTATGGGTCATGTTGAAGTTAACATTCATACTCGTGATCTGTGCAGTCGATGGTATTGGAACATTAATCACACTTACTGCACCAGCAGCATTATTATCAGGGATCACTACACTTATAGGGCCAGATGAATAAGCAGCTGTAAATGGCGAAGGTACCAATGCAGATGTAATAGTTAATTGCTGGATATCGTTTAAACAGATAGCAGCAGATGCTGGTGAAATTATTGGTGCCGTTGGTGTATAAATAACTGAAATGGTTCCGGTATTTGTACATCCGGTTGTACCATTGGTTCCGGTTATAGTATAAACAGTGTTTACTGCAGGTGCTGCATAAACAGATGAGGCTTGCGCACCGGCTATATAAGGTATCGTAGCGGTAGCATTTGTAAATAAGCCTGCTGCAGGAGACCAGGTATAAGTAAGTGGTGAACCTGCACCACCAGGTGTGGTATAATCTATCTTTAATTCCCATGATGTTAAATTACCAACATCAGGAGCTCCAGCATCATAAGCGGCTATTGTCCAGTTACCATTTGGATTTGGATACAGATCGAACCAGTTACTGGTAGTTGGTGTAAAGCCAACCGGTCCGCCAGCAAGGTTAAATCCAAAGAAATTAAAGGTTGCACCCACTGCATCGGCCTTAAAGGTTCCGGTCCATGGTGCAGTTCCCAAATCAAGAGTTGTAGTTCCTGCAGAACTGATGATCGTATTTACAAAATTAGCACCTGAATTATTTGTGATATTTAACAAGGCATCAAGGTTAAATACGGCTCCATTTGGAGCTTTTACTACCATTACTACATCACCTACAAAGGCATGTGTAATGTTAGACTTAACACTTACACCAGTTATAGTTGCGTTAGCCGGGATACCAGATACTGCTATTATATTGGAAGCAGCAGTTGCTGGTGGATTAGGGAAGTTTCCTTCCGGTATAGGAATATTTATTGCTCCTGAATTAAAGGTTAAAGAACCTGGAATTGGGGGAGCCGAAGAACCGGCAGTTATTAATGTACCATTAACACCGGCAATACCACCACAAACTGGACCCGTTGGAGTAATTGCTATAACAGGTAAACCATTAACAGTTAAAATACCGCCTGTTGAATTGGCTGCCGGAGGACAAATACCACTGATAACACAACGGTATCGGTATGTATTCATAGCAACAGTTACACCGGTTAAAGTTAAAGTAGCTGAAGTAGCGCCACTGTAAATACCACCATTGGTAACATTGGTATATAAAGCACCACCATTTGTACTTTCCTGCCATTGGTAAGTTATACCAGTGCCAGTTGCAGCAACTGTAAAGTTGGCAATCTGACCGGCACATAAAGCCGTATCCTTAGGATTATTAACTACTGCTGGTAATTGGTTCACCAGTATAGTAATTGCTGCTGAAGTATTACAACCATTTGGAGCTGTACCAATAACTGTATAGGTTGTTGTGGTCATTGGTGATGCTGCAACCGGATTGGTAGTTGTAGAACTAAGGCCAGAAGCCGGAGACCATAGGAAGGTCCAACCAACCGGAGGTCCGGCAGGAATATTATAACCAATTGTTATTCCCCAACTGGTTATTGTTCCTACATCACCACCCGCTGCATCTCTGGCTCCAAAGCTCCAGGTACCATTAAGGTTTGTGGTGTTATATAAAGGAGCAAAAGTTGTTGCTGTTGGTGTAAACCCTGTTGGCGGCAATGCTGCCAGGCTTCCATCAGGTAAAAAAGTTCCGGTAAAAGGAGCTGCGCCGCTGGCAATAGGTATAGTTGCAGTTGAACTGATCGTTGTATTTACAAAGTTATCAGCTGACCCACCTCTTGCATTTACAAGGTTTAATACCTGGTTATTTGGTGCCTTTAAGAATAATCTCAGATCACCATCCCAGGTATGCGTAATATTAAAGTTTACACTTGCACTAGTACCTGTTGCCCCGGCTGGTATACCTGCTACTGTTAATCCTGTGCTTACCCCACCTGGATTATTATCAGGTATTACAACTGCTATAGGGCCAGAGTTAGTAACAGAACTGCCAGGAGTAGGTGCTCCAAGAACAGTTAATAATTTCGGGCTACCTGCACAAAGCGGACCGGTTGGATTATCAACTATAGTAATCCCGCCTACTGTTGTAGGTAAAACAACTACGGTTGGGGTTCCGCTGTTACCGGTTCCTACGCAAGGAGAACCGCTGCCAACTGCTACTACGGATACCAATGAGTACGTTGTAGTTACAGCAGGCGTAACAGGGATATAATTACCACTGGTATAATTATTAACAGTGAAATTACCACCAGGTGCCGCGTTTATTGTTACGTTAAATGTAGGATAATTGCTACCGGTTATATCAACCTGTAAATTGGTAGTAGAACCTGTACAGGTTGTTGGTGGTGGCCCTGGGTTTGTTGTAGAATATACGGCATCATCAATTCCTATATAATCAGAATTAAGCCCTGCTGGCCCGGCACCCTCTACAAAATAGCGGAAAGCCAAACGACCCGAAATGCCGGCCGGCGGTAAACCACTTAGATTAATAGTGAATTGGGTCCACGCAGTTGGATAACCTGTAGAAGTATAAGTAGGGTTTATATCCAGTAATAATGTAGTAAAGTCACCAACACTGGTATTGGTTGCTCCAGCATTTACACTGGCACCGTTGGTACTCATTCTTACCTGTAGCCTGTCTGGGAATGTACCAGTTGTAGTACGGGTAAAGAAGGTAAATCTATCTCCATTTTTTAAAGTAACATTTGGAGCAAACAACCAGTTACTGATAATATTAGCACCGGTTGTATTATTAAAGTTTGCAGCTATATAACCAGGAGCTGTATTACCGGGAAAAACTCCGACATTACCCTGGAACCATCCGGTTGCGCCAACAGGGTTACTCAGATTTTGAGAAGCCCAGTTTACGGGTAAAGGAACAACCGTATTGAAAGTTTCGCTAAAAACTGTTGCAGGTACCGGAGCACCCAAAACCTGGCTTAATACAGATGCTGTTGGAGGAGTACAAGGCGGAGGTTGTACACAGGCACTGGGTACACCATCAATGCTTAACGTGTAGTTATTTGCTGTACCAGCTGCTGTTCCATTTGGATTAGCAGAATAAACAAGACATACTGCTGTTGCACCATTCGCAAGATTAAAAGAATAAGTTATTCCTGCAGGTGCTGCAGGTGTTCCTGTACTTACGTATGTGTCGGCAATATAATTGGTTGGTAAACTGGCCGGATTAAAAGAACCTAGCCATGCAGCAGACTGAATGTTTGCATTAGTCAGATCGGTAGTTGTTAGATTTACAACAACACAGGCACTGGCACCAGTTGTATTGGTAAAAGTATATGTGTCATAAAAATACAATCCGGCCGAAGGTTGTACTCCCGGAAAAGGCCTGGGTACAGCACATGTACCTCCTGGGGCTCCGGGTCTTACTAACCTGTTAGGCATTGTTAAATCACCAGCAAGTAATGAATTGGTAAAAATACATGGAGCAGTAGGAGTATTTGGTTCAACCAAGACCTTAGCCGTGGAGGTATAAGTTTTATTAAAATCAGGATTATCTGATGGAGCTATTTCAGCTGAAATTTGATTAAGTACTGACTCTGATTTTTCTTTTTCAGGAGTTATAACTGGCTTGCTGTTCACTTTTCCGTTTGATGCCAGCCTGAGTGATGTACCAACTTTTAGGTTTCCCTGAGATCCATTTGACCTTCTCCTGGCTTTTTCAGCTGCATCGTTAAGGATCACAGGCGGAGTAACAGGAACAATAGTAATTTGTGTGCGCTGCCCGGTTTTTTTATTCGGGAGGCCCAATTCCTGAGCAAAAGATGCTTGCAAAGAAATGCTCAAAACAAGAATCGGAAGAAACGTTTTGAGCAGTAATTCCTTAATGTTGTTTAAAGTAGTTTTTTTGTGCATAGTAAGAAAATTTAGTTTGGCGTAATAGCAAAAAATACAATGCTGAATAGACCAGCTAATTGTAAATAAGCATGTAAGAAACTAAAGATAACAACTTTAACTTTATATTAAGTATTTTTTTTCAGTCTTTTATACTAAAATTCTAAAAATTACGTTCGTCGGCAACTTAAGGGCAAAAACAGGTTACCCGGTTTATTTATTTGTAATTTTTAAAAATAAAAGAAAGGCTGTTGAGTGAGAGAATATCCCTTTTTTCGATATTATTAAGTTTAATTATTAAAAAACACCTCTTTTTGGAGGTGTTTTTTAATAATTTATGACAATTAGCTTACAGTAAATCAGCTATTTAATTTCCTTTTGTTTTTTTAACTGCTGGCTTTGCGGTTGTTTTTGTGTCAACTACTTTAACTTCTGTTGTTTCAACAGGCTTTTCTGCTGCTACAATATCTGCTGTAACAGCTGGTTTGGTCAAATCTGTTTCAGTTTTTTTAGCTTTAAGCTTGCTGTCAGCCGCAGTTTTATTATCTGCAGTTGTAATGGCCGGAGCTGTAGTACCATTTCTGGCAGCTTCTTTTCTTGCTTTTACAGTCTCTGGAGTTTGAGCACAAGCAAATCCACTAACTGCTATCATAACTATTGATACAAGTAATAATTTTTTCATTGTATTTGTTTTTTATGTTTGAATGATGATTAATCTGATGTCAAATATACTTTTTTTTATAAAATAAGCAAGAATCTTATTTATTTAAAAAAATAAACACTTTCAAAATCGAATATAAATCCAGATGCTTTGCTTTTACTGTTAAAAACAGGCTTATATCAAAGATTTCAGCCCTTATAATTATAAATTTAATGCAATTAAATACTGTTTAATAAAAGCTCATTAAAATTTTGTAATGCAGATATTTTTAAATCTGCAGCTTCCCAAATCAGCTTTTTGTTATCTGCAGGTGAAGGAACTATAACGCATTTCATTCTGGCCGCTTTAGCAGCAATCATTCCATTATATGAATCTTCAAAACAAATGCATTGTGTTGGCAAAACGCCTAATTTTTCAGCACAATTTATATATACTTGCGGATGTGGTTTACCCATTCCCAATTCAGCAGCAGATGAAATTGCCTGTAGATGTTTACGTATATCCAGAATATCAATTACTTCATTTATTAAGCCGGAACCGGAAGAAGTTGCCAGGCCGATTTTAAAACCCCGTTCTAAAAAAAAATTAAAAATGTATGACACACCCGGCATAGGCTTACCTTTTTGTTTTACCAATTCAATTACTTTTGTTACTACTTTTTTTTCGGCCTCAATTATATTATCCAGGGGAATATTAAAATGATTAAACCAAACAGCTAAAAACTCACTGGTACGCATTCCGGTTGTTGATTCATATTGTTTTGCTGTTAATTGTAAACCATAATCATTAAATAAATCATTGGCGGCATCTTTCCACAGAGGCTCAGAGTCAATCAGCAAGCCATCCATATCAAAAATTACTGAATTCAGTTTCATGCATGCAAATATAATGTGTTGGACTAATCTTAATATCCGGTTTTTTATTTGCGCCGGAAAATGCTTTAAATTAGTTTAAATGATTTATGTGAGTAATTGTTATTTAAAGTTTATTTATTGCTATTAAGTTTATATAAATTGCAGCTGAGAATTCTGGAATAAAAGATTGAAATATGTATAAACTGCTTGGCGATTTTAAAGAATCGGGATTTGTAAAAGGATTGGTTTATATGGTTATTGGTGCAATATCCTATCCGGGACTTGTCATCATCAATAAGTTGCAGGTAAACGGTATGGATAAACTGCATAAACTTCCAAAGAAGAATATTTTATTTGTCAGCAATCATCAGACTTATTTTGCCGAAGTAATTACTTTTTTACATATTTTTTGTGCAATTAGCTGGCGTAAAAAAAAGGGACTAGGCATTCCGTATTATTTGTTATGGCCATATACCAGGGTACAGTTTGTATCGGCTGAAGAAACCATGAAAAAAAATCTCCTGAGTAAGATTTTTGCCCTGGCAGGATCTATTATGATAAAGCGTGTTTGGGTAGATGATACAAAAGAAGTAAGAAAGGGACTGGACCCCAGTGATACCCGTAAAATTTCTAGGGCTCTGGAAAAGAACTGGGTGATTACTTTTCCACAGGGTACTACTACTCCTTTTGCACCTGGCCGTAAAGGGACCGCCTTTATCATTAAGCATTACAAACCAATTGTAATACCTGTAGTTGTAGATGGTTTTAATAAAGCGTTTGATAAAAAAGGACTCAAATTTAGAAAAAAGGGAACCCGTATGTCTGTAACTTTTAAGGAACCAATGCAGATAGATTTCGAAGAATCAACCGAAAAAATTCTGGAAGATATTATGGAAGCCATTGAGCAAAGTAAAAAATTTAAAACTGTAAAGGAACAACATGGTCCTTAAAATTTATTCTTTAATAAACAATGCCTTCAATTCAACTGCATCTTCAGGTTTCATTTTTCCACCAAGTATTAATCTAAGTTGTCTTCTTCTTAATGCTCCGTCAAATAATTTTTTTTCAACTTCAGTTTCAGGGATCAGTTGATTAACTTTTCTTGGCTTGCCATTTGGGTCAAGTGAAACAAAGGTATAATAAGCTTCGTTGCTTTTATATTTGTATTGTTGTATGGCATCTTCGCCCCAAACAGTTAAATGTACTTCCATACTGGTATTAAAAGAGCGGGTTAAACTAGCTTCAATGTGCACCACATTTCCCAGTTTAATAGGACTTTCAAAAGAAATATTATCAACAGATGCGGTAACTACCGGTGCACCACAATGTTTCATTGCAGCAAGTGCAGCAGCAATATCCATCCAATACATCAGCCGGCCCCCCATCAGGTTACCGAAGGTGTTGGTATCGTTAGGTAAAACCAATTCTGTCATCACTACCAATGATTCGCTTGCTTTTTTGTCCATTGTTTTTTTACAAAGATAATGACCAAATGATAACCTGTTTTCTGATTTATTTGGCAGTTCGTCTTTGTTTTGTGAATTTTGTTGAACGAATTGCTAATTATGACAGATCAAACCAAAATATCCTTCGATAATACCGAATATGCATTTGCTGCTAAATCAAATGCAGAATTAAAAAAGGCCAACTTTCTCTTTGGTATTATGGGAAAACCCTGGCTGGTTACTGCAGCGCTGAAAATTACACCGCTTGCCATAAAATGGCATATACCTTTTACAAAAACCTTAATAAGGAAAACGATTTTCAAACAATTTGTTGGCGGCGAAACACTGGAAGAAACGGCTAAAGTTGTTGATAAGCTGGAGCATTATAATGTTCAGGTAATTTTAGATTACGGTGTAGAAGGAAAAGAAGGGGAAGAAAATTTTGAATTTGCACGTGATGAATTTAAAAAAGTAATTGACTATGCAGCAACACAACCCAATATACCTTTTATGAGTGTAAAGGTAACTGGGTTTGCAAGGTTTTCTTTATTGGAAAAACTGGATGCTGCTATGCATAAAGCAACCGGTTCTTTAATGAAAAGATACCTGCAGGCAGTTGAGTTATTAACAGAGATTGAAAGAGAAGAATGGCATAAAGTAAGATTGCGAACCCAGCAATTATGCGAATCCGGGGATAAAAAAAATATTGGTGTTTTAATTGATGCAGAAGAAACCTGGATTCAGGACCCCGTTGATGCACTGACCATTTTAATGATGGATATTTTTAATAAAGAAAAGGCAGTAATTTATAATACAATACAGTTATACAGGCATGACCGTCTTCAGTTTTTGATTGATTCACATGCTGCGGCAGTGGAAAGAAATTTTATTTTTGGAATAAAGCTGGTAAGAGGTGCCTATATGGAAAAAGAAAGAAACCGTGCTGCAGAAATGAATTATCCGACACCAATTCAAACCAATAAAGAAAAATGTGATACTGATTTTAATAGCGCTGTTGAATTTTGTATTGATCATCTTGATAAGATTGCAGTAATTGTAGCTTCCCACAACGAATACAGTAATTTATTTACAACGCAGTTATTAGATAAAAAAGGATTCCCGCATAACCATCCCCATGTGCATTTTTCCCAGTTATTAGGGATGAGCGATAATATAACTTTCAACCTTGCCAAATCGGGTTTTTCTGTCAGTAAATATTTGCCATTTGGCCCCATCAAAGATGTAATTCCTTATTTAATGCGGCGGGCCCAGGAGAATAGCTCTGTTTCCGGCCAGACTGGCAGGGAGTTGGTATTAATAAAAAAAGAAATGCAACGCCGTGCAAATTAATAACGGTTTGTATTTTAATAAAAGTATTCACAAATGATTGGCTTATTTGCTAATAAATTATCTTTGGCAGCAATATCAATGCTAATACGTCTTTTAATAATTACATCACTCTTTCTTTTACACTTTAACTTAATTGCACAGGTTAAGAGTATAGCTGCTATTAAAATTAATCAACCATTAAAAATTGATGGTAACCTTGAAGATGAAACCTGGAATAATTTAAAACCCATCAGTGAGTTTATTACATTATCCCCGGTCTTTGGTAAAATATCAACACTTAAAACATCAGTTAAAATTGCTTATGATAATACAGCAATTTATATTGGTGCATACCTGTATGACCTACCTGATAATATCCGTAAACAATTAACAGCTCGTGATGTACTGGACAGGCAGGATGTTGATATTTTCAGCGTTGGGTTCGATACCTATCATGATAAGCAGAATGCATTTGTCTTTAAAGTTTCTGTAGCCAATGTACAGGGAGATTTAAAAATTTCGCAAAGTGGCACCAATAATGGCGGGGTTGTTTATGATAATAGCTGGGATGCTGTATGGGAAAGTAAAACCAGTATAAAGGCAGACGGTTGGGTAGCCGAGATAAAAATTCCTTTAAGTGCCATCAGATTTTCAAAAAAAGATTTGCAGGACTGGGGTATTAATTTTGCACGGTTTACCCGGAAAGAAAATGAAAACAGTGTCTGGAGTCCGATAGACCCAAACATTGGCGGGGAAGTAAATCAATATGGTGTTTGGACCGGTTTAAATAACATTACGCCACCTGTACGTTTATCTTTTTTACCTTACCTCTCCGGGGGTTTTAGAATTTCACCTACCCGAAATGGAAATGTTACTGAATTTCTTAAAAGCGGAGGCATGGATGTTAAATATGGAATAAACGAAAGTTTTACCCTGGATATAACATTGATCCCTGATTTTGCACAGGTTCAAAGTGATAATGTGTTTCTTAACCTTTCTCCGTTCCAGGTAAAATTTGATGATTACAGGCCATTTTTTACCGAAGGAACAGAACTGTTTAATAAAGCTGGTTTGTTTTATTCCAGAAGAATTGGAGATGTACCCGGAATGGCTTCCACGGTTTTAAATAATTATGGAAACGACCCGAATTATAAAATTATTAAAAACCCGGGTATCACGCGATTATACAATGCCACAAAATTTTCCGGTCGTACTAAAGGAAATCTGGGTATTGGAATATTTAATTCAGTTTCGGCACCTATGTATTCTAAAATAAGGGATCTGAGTACGGATAAAGATTCCAGCATATTAACCGAACCGCTTACTAATTATAATATCATTGTTTTAGACCAGGCCCTGAAAAACCGGTCATCTGTTGGGTTTACCAATACCAATGTTTTACGCAAGGGCAACAGCCGCAATGCAAATGTTAGCAGTATTGATCTTTCTTTATTCGATAAAAAAAATAATTTTAACTTTTTATTTACCGGTAAATACAGCAGTATTTGGGGTAAGCAGGGAAATAAAAACGGATTTGCAACGGTTGCAGGTTTTGGAAAAGTAAGCGGAGTTATTCAATATAGGGGAACCATGAGTGTAAAAAGTGATACTTACGACCCTAATGATCTGGGATATATTCAGAACAATAATTCATTTGAATACAGCGGAAACATAAGTTATAATATAAATAAGCCGACCAGGCATTTTCTTATACATAATTACAAACTGAGTTTAAACAATATATATCTGTATAAACCTTTTGCATGGACCAGTTTACAAATAAAAGCCAGTGCATTCTATTATCTTAAAAACTTTTGGGATTTTTCGATTAACTTCCAATCAAGCCCTTTGTGGTACTATGATTATTTTGTTCATACTAATATTTACACAGGTTATTTTCTTAAGAGAACTCCTTATTATTATTTAGGCGTAAATGGAAGTACCGACAGCCGTAAAAAACTATATGTAAGTTGGAAGATCGGCGGTGCAGAATCGCCTTTGCCTGATGATCCTTTTTGGACAGCCAGTCTGGGATTAAGATACAGGGTCTCTGATAAATTACAGGTAAACACCAGCATGGAAATTGAACAGGACAGGGGAAACTGGGGCTGGGCCTATAAGATAAATACTGATGGATCTCCTGTAATTGCAAGAAGAAATAAAAAGACTACTACAACTATTGTAAGTGGTCAGTATAATTTCACCTCCAGAATGAATCTAAATATACGTATGCGGCATTACTGGTCCCTGTTAGAGAACACCAATTTTTATAATTTAAATCCTGATGGTTCGTGGCGGGACACCACATTTTTCGATAATGAAAATATAAATTTCAACACCTTTAATGTGGATATGTTTTTTACCTGGGATTTTTTACCAGGCAGCAGGATAACCATTGCCTGGAAGAATGCTTTGGGCAGTGACGTAAACATTGATCCTTATCTCTACAGTAACTATATTAAAAATTATGGCCAGGTTATTGAAAGTCCACACAGTAATGAATTAACCGTAAAAATTGTTTATTACCTGGATTATTTAAAATTGAAAAAAAGGAAGTAAACGGGTTTTTTCTGATTTTTTTTTGCAGTGTATTAATTAACCGAGAACTTATTCGTTTTTTGTCTTTGAATTGACTGACAAACATGCTATATTGTTAAAAAATAATTATTATGAACCAGGAAAATACTGCCGATTTTTTAAATTATGATGATAACAACAAGCCTAAATTAACTTCAGGATTGAATGTGCTTACAATTTTATCTTTTATTGGATGTGCTTTACAATTGCTAGGGAGCTTATGGAGCTTTTTCACTGCAAAAAAATCCTATGATTCTGTAGATAAGCTATCCGAACAAATGAATTCAGACAGTATGCCTTCCTGGGTAAAGTCAATGATGGGTGACCCTGAAAATATGGTGGAAATGATTAAGAAAACATATGAAAACAGAATTCCGATAATCTTACTGTCTTTGATTGCCATTGCACTTTGTTTTTATGGTCTATTGCAAATGCGTAAACTTAAAAAACAGGGTTTTTTATTTTATACGATTGGTGAAATTTTGCCTTTCTTAACTCAGATCTTATTTATCGGGGCATTTACATTTTCAGGTTTTGGAATGATTTTCGCGGTAGCAATAGCCGTATTGTTCATATTGCTATATGCTATGCAAAGAAAAAATTTGGTATATTGATTATTAAATGAAATCAGTAAGGCAGGCTTTTTTAGCCTGCCTTTTTTTTATCCTTTTATAAAGTATTTTCAGCTTTGGTTCAAAACATTTACCAGGCCGTTGAAATGGTGCCATTTAATATTTTAATGAAATACAAATGTTTATTTTCAAAATAATCAGGTTCAGCAAGTTTATTTTTTAACCGCACCGGCCTGAAATTATATTCGCAAAATACTTTTACACTTTTATCATTAATATGACTCATAAAATTATCAGGATACCTGGCCAGCAGCTTTGTGAATAAATATACCGATTCAAATCCCTTAAAAGCCATGTCAGTAGGCTTTGTTTTATATTTTAGCTGATATGCTGATGTAATCGTTTTACTGAATGCATCAGTTTTATCATTAAAATAGGGTGTGGTAAAATAGACCGGAAAATCCTTAAAATCATTTTTTTTATACAGTGATGCATAACTATCCCAGTTGGGCATACCAATAAGGGTTATTGGATAACTGCTTCTCAAATCATATGCTGCCCGTACAATATTTACTGCAAAAATTTCATCAAGACTTCCTCCAATGATGACGCAGCGTCGGTTACTGTCTAATTTATTTTTAAGATAAGTGCTGTTAATATTATATTCAAAATTCAATGTTTCAATTGGCAATAAGGGTTTGCCATCCTGTTCATTTATTTGTTTAAAATAGGATGCCACCATATCTTCCTGTGTCCCTTTTTGTCGGCACAGGTAAATTTTATCGGTACCATGATTTTGTAAAATGTAACTGTAGATGGCATCACAATGAGTTTTAAGGGAAGAGTTTACCATAACTAAAAAAGGATTGGCAGTAATACCTGCATTGTTCGGATAAGTAACAGAAATAAAAGGAATATTTTTTTTTAATGCAAATTCAGCTAATTGCAGATACTCAGCATCTTTAACACTGCCTATAATTAAATTCAGGCTGTCTAATCTTTTATTTTTTATTAAGTAAGGTACATCTTGTGTATATGATTTGGTATCAAAAATATAAGCATCAATTTTATCATCCCCGGCCTGCAGACTGTCCAATGCAATTTGTGCACCCTGTACAAAATCAACGGCAGCCATAATAAACCTGGGTAAATTTTGTCTGAACCTGAACGTGTTGTTACTGAAAACAGAATCAAGATATAATGGTGCAAAAATTCCTATTTTGTAAACAGGTGGTTTAATAACCGAATCTGTCTGTGCATAGAGGGTAAAAGAACTAAAAGAGACAAGTATAAAAAAGATTCCCCAAATAAATTTCTTATCCATAATCAAAATTCTAATTTTTTAAATCGGTTTTCTCCAACTTTCTGCTTACTGTACTATTCCCACTCAATGGTTGCAGGGGGTTTGCTGCTTATGTCATATACCACCCGGTTAATGCCCGGTACCTTATTTATTATTTCATTGGATATCTCTGCTAAAAAATCATAAGGCAGGTGTGCCCAATCTGCTGTCATACCATCAACCGATGTAACAGCCCGTAAGGCAACCGTAAATTCATAGGTCCGCTCATCACCCATAACACCAACACTCTTAACCGGTAATAAAATAGTTCCTGCCTGCCAGATCCTGTGATATAAATTATGTTTTTTTAAGCCATCAATATATATCGCATCAGCATCTTGCAATAACCGTACCTTTTCTTCCGTAACTTCTCCTAAAATACGTATACCCAACCCGGGCCCTGGAAATGGGTGCCGGAATAACATTTCCTTTGGTATGCCCAGTTCTAATCCAACGCGCCTTACTTCATCTTTAAATAAAGAACGCAATGGTTCAACCAATCCAAGTTTCATTGTATCGGGCAAGCCACCCACATTATGGTGCGATTTGATAGTAGCAGACGGGCCATGAACTGAAAGTGATTCAATCACATCGGGGTAAATAGTTCCCTGTCCTAATAGTTCAACGCCTTCAATTTGATGTGCTTCCCTATCAAAAATTTCAATAAAACCACCGCCGATAGCTTTTCTCTTTTCTTCCGGATCAGTTTTGCCGGCAAGTTTTTTGTAAAAATGATCTTTTGCATCAATACCTGTAACATGTAAACCAAGCTTTTCATAAATCTTTAAAACTTCTTCAAATTCGTTTTTACGAAGAACGCCATTATCCACAAAAATACCATAGAGATTTTCGCCAATCGCTTTATGTATTAAAGTTGCGGCAACAGTACTGTCCACACCACCACTTAATCCCATGATCACTTTTTTATCACCGATTTGTTTTTTGAGTGTATCAATTGCATCTGTTATAAAATGAGCCGGTGTCCAGTCCTGAGTACAATTACAAACGTTAACCAAAAAGTTTTTTATGATTTTTTTACCTTCAGCAGAATGATAAACTTCCGGATGAAACTGTAAACCGTAAAGGGGATGTTCGGTACTCGTTTTTTGTTGTCCGTTGTTAGCTGCCCGTTTGAATGCTGCCACCGGAATACTTTCAGTTGTGCCCAACAAATCAAATCCCTCCGGCAGTTCTTTAATGGTATCACTGTGGCTCATCCAAACCTGCGATGTAGGCGAAACATTTTGTAAAAGTGCATCAGCTTTAGTAACAGTAAAGTTGGCACGGCCATATTCTCTTTTCCCGCTCTTTTCAACCCTGCCGCCGTAAATTTTTGCCGTTAACTGGGCACCATAACAGATACCTAATACAGGCACTTGGATGATCATTGCTTTTACATCAGCCAACAATGCATTTTCTTCATTAACTGAAAAAGGCGAACCACCCAGTATAATACCTTTTAATCCCGGTTCATAAATAATTTCTTTATTAAAAGGAACGATCTCACAATAAACATTTGCCTCTCTTACGGTACGGGCAATAAGCTGGGTATACTGCGAGCCAAAATCGAGAATAAGTATTTTTTCTGTCATAGAGCTGCGAAGGTAAATAAATACTTGGAAGTTGCTGGTTGATTATGATTGAGTTTAATCCTAAGTTTTTTATATTTACACAAATTAACTGTCATGAAACAACTATTTTTTTTACTTTTTGCACTTCTTATTCTGGCATCATGCCGTTTTACAACGGGTAGTGGTAACATAATCAGCGAAACCCGTACTGTGAGCAATTTTACCGGAATCTCTGTTGGAGGCAGTTTTGAAGTAGAGGTTAAAATAGGGCCGGTTACCGAAGTAAAAGTGGAAGCGGATGATAACATTATAAAGTATATTGAAACAACTGTTTCCGGAAATACGTTAAAAATAAATACCCGTGACCTCAATAACTATTCCAATGTACACCTGAAAGTATATATTACAACTCCTTCTTTATTTAATATAAAATCATCTGCATCGGCAGAAGTAGTAATAAAAGATGTATTAACCGGTAATAATACCTTGTCGTTTCGTGCCTCCAGTTCAAGCAGTATTAATGCCGAAGTGAATGCTCCTGAAATTGAAACTGATGTGAGCAGCAGTGCCACAGTTACCTTAAGTGGTAAAACCAAATCCTATAAAGCAGAAGCTTCAAGTAGTGCAGATATTAAATCTTTTGACCTTTTAAGTGAAAATACAACTGTTACTGTAAGTAGTAGTGCTCTGGCACAGGTGTTTGCCAGTGTTAGTTTAAATGCCAGGGCCAGCAGCAGCGGTTCTGTTGAATATCGGGGTGCTGCAACAGTAAATAAATCAATTAGCAGCAGCGGCTCCGTTGAAAAAAAGGACTAGTGAACTCATCTTGAGTATATTTTTTGCAGATCTGCCTATACATCTCCTTTTAAAAATAGCTTTAAAAAACTTTAAGCTTTCTTTTGCTAATTACATTCCAACCCTTACCTTTGCACTCCAATTTAAAAAACGGATTTTAAAAGTTCTTTTTATATGTCACAGAGAATCAGAATAAAATTGCAGTCTTACGACCATAACCTGGTTGATAAATCAGCTGAAAA
>JAYTOF010000088.1:0-3512 GCA_043747955.1 Chitinophagaceae bacterium | reverse complement strand
ATATAGGGAAGATGATCGTAACTGCTGGCAGCCTCACCAACTCCAATCAATCCGGTTTCACTTTTCAATCGAAAACCATAAGCCATTCCTTTTTGAAGGTGCAAACCATTTAGCGGAAAAGATATCCATTTGCCGGTATCGATTCTTTTAAATTCCACTTTTGATGTTCCCAATACAGGGCCCCAGGTTTTGTTTGCAATATCAAATGAATGAATAGTTAATTCAACCTGTCCGTTATTGCTTACATGGGCTGAAAATACTTCAATACAGTCCAGATCACCTGCTGTAGAGCAAAGAAAGGTTTGTCCGCTTATCCTGCTCTTTGTTTCTCCATGACGATGCCCGATCCAGGAGGTTGTATTATTTGTAACCTGTTGGGCAATAGCTTTTAAATGCGATCCTGAAAGATTAGTTTCCATAAAATTAATTTTTAATGGTGAGAATAATTAATAGTTGGGTTAGTACGAATTCCTGATAAATACTAACTAAATAACAATTGCAAATATTGTACTCAGTCTAAAGAATTTTTAGAAAATGGTGTTAATTAACTTATTAAAAAAAAGGATTAAATTCTGGAATTGAACAAATGCTTTTAATGATTAAGGATTTTCACTTTAATTAATTTTTTTTAAAACCAAGGGTATATTAAAATTTAAAATAAACAAACAGCCTTCCAAAATTCTTACTGTCGTTTTCAATGCGGTGAAACAGGGGTTTAATATGTGGAAGTTGTAAAAAGCGCTCTACTTTTTTTCTTAATTGCCCGCTGCCCTTTCCCGGAATAATTTCTACTTCCCGGATTTTTTTATCAATGGCTTCTTCAAATGCCTTAAGCAAAGCCTTATCAATGGCTTTGCTGTTGTTATAAATATCATGCAGGTCAACTTTTATTCTGGCCATGGAATGATTTATTTATGCTTCATACTTCAAACCGAAAGAGGTAAGTTTTAAGTTTAGATTATGATCATTGTAAAAAAAATCTTTTGAATTGGTATGCTGCTTCCTTCAAGCTTAACCATTGGATCTAAAATCTGCTGTCCGGTATCCAGCATCCAGCATCAGACATCCACCAGTTTAATCCCCGTTTTCTCAAAACTGATTTTTCGTTGTTTATATAAATTGCCGGTTGTCATTTTAAATGTTTTCTTACTCATTCCGAAAAAAGAATAAATTTCATCCGGGGCAGTTTTATCATGGTAAGGTAAATAGCCGTCATGCTCTTTTAATAACCTGATTATTTTTTCTGACTCATCTTCCACACGGTTATAACCGGGCTTACCGGCAGCTACATCGATCCGCCATCGTTCGGCACCTGACTTGTCTTCAGGATAGATCTTTTTTATAAATCCTGTAAACCTGTCGCCGGAAGTTATATTTCTGTAAATTTCGTTATGATGTAACACGCCGGTATGTTTATTATTAATGATAACAACATATCCAATGTCAGTACGCCGGTAAACAACCAGGTCTGCAACATCAAGTTCTTTTACGGTTAATTCTTCATTACTTAAAAAAGATTCAATCTTTTCAGTAGCGGCTAACCTGCCTGTTTGTTCATCAAGGTAAATTTTAACCAGGTATTCCCCGTTGGGTATCATTCCCTGTTGCTGCTTCGATTTTGGTACAAAAAGATCTTTCATCAAACCATTATCTAAAAATGCGCCCTGGGGCGTAACAGTAACTGCCCGGAGTTTTACAATATCACCTAAAATTCCCTTAGGCTGCTGGGTGGTTGCAATTAGCCGTTCTTCTCCGTCATGGTATAAAAAAACTTTAACAGCATCGCCAATTTTTGTTTCAGCCGGTACAAAACGCCTGGGTAATAATATACCTTCGGCACCATCATCCAGGTAAAGGCCAAAGTCAACTTCCCTTACTACATTCAATATATTGTATTCTCCAACCTTTATCATATCAAACAATTAAATATATTATTTACCGGTTCATTCAAAGATACTGTATACTGTAAACAACATTGCCAAATGCATTATCTTCACCTGATTATAAAAATACATTACATTGAAGTTTACAGATTTTGGATTTGACCAGCGGCTGATGGAAGGGATAGAAGCCTCTGGTTATGAAGATGCCACACCCGTACAGGAACAGGTAATACCGCTTATTATGGCAGGAAAAGATGTGATCGCATCTGCCCAGACAGGCACCGGTAAAACAGCTGCTTTTTTATTGCCTTTAATTAATAAAATTATTACAGACCCTCACGAGGATCATACCAACAATGCATTGGTTATTGTGCCTACCCGTGAGTTGGCAGTTCAAATTGCCCAGCATATGGAGGGGCTTTCCTATTTTACTTCGGTTAGTTCAATTGCTGTTTATGGTGGTGGTGATGGTAATGCTTTTGTTCAGGAAAAAAAGGCGTTGAGCCATGGAGCCGATGTAGTGATCTGTACCCCCGGCAAAATGATGTCGCATATAAAAATGGGTTATGTTAAATTAGCCGGCCTTAAGTATTTAGTCCTGGACGAAGCTGACCGTATGCTGGACATGGGCTTTTATGATGATATCATGTTTATTATTGACAGCCTTCCCAAAAAAAGGCAGAATCTTTTATTCTCGGCTACAATGCCCCATAAGATCAGGGAACTGGCAAGAAAAATCCTGCATCATCCCCAAGAAGTGAATATCTCTATCAGCAAACCACCGGAAAAAATTATCCAGGAAGCATTTATTGTTTATGATACACAGAAAATTCCATTGGTAAAACACCTCCTGAACAAAAAGAATTTTAAATCGGTCTTGATATTCTGCAGCAGTAAAATAAGCGTAAAACAATTAACACGGGATCTGAAGCGTGCAAAGTTTTTAGCAGATGAAATTCACAGCGACCTTGACCAAAGTAAAAGAGAAGATGTACTCATGCAGTTTAAAAGTGGCAGGCTGCCGATCTTAGTAGCTACTGATATTTTAAGCCGGGGTATTGATATTGATAATATTGATCTGGTAATAAATTATGATGTGCCCCATGATGGCGAAGATTATGTTCACCGGATTGGAAGAACGGCAAGGGCAGAAGCAGATGGAACAGCTTATACTTTTATTGGGGTAAGAGAGCAACGCAAATTTTTAGCAATAGAAAAATTATTGGGTAAACCTGTATCCAAAGCCACTGTGCCGGAAGAACTGGGAGAAACACCTGAATATAATACTGCCCACTCCAATTCAAATTCCGGAAAAAGAAAATTCAACAGTCCCAGGCGGTTTCAAAATAATACAAAACGGTAACAAATTATACATGATCTGATCTTTGCTTCCGGCATAAGTTTTTCCAGTATGGCAAAGAGAATAGGATCGGCCTGCATTGTATATTTGTAAAAACAATTTCCATCAGCCCGCTTTCCACTATATTAAACAGTCCCATTGAATATTTAAATGGCGTTACTACTTTTAAAGGCGACCTGTTAAGAAAAGAACTGGGCATTTTTACTTTCAAAGATGTATTGGAGCATTATCCTTTCCGGCATGTTGATAAAACAAAACTCGACAGGATC
>JAYTOF010000087.1:0-2576 GCA_043747955.1 Chitinophagaceae bacterium | reverse complement strand
GTTAACCATTAAGCCTTTTGAAAACGAAAAGACCCTTTCCGGACAAATACACCTGCCGCACCTGACACAATTCCCTGTGAAAAAGCGGCGGGTTTTTTTTATTAATTTTCTGATACTAAAACCTGCCCCGTTTTAAATTCCAGTAACAGCAGCTAACTTGTAGAAAAAGAACTGGACAAAAGAATAGGAAAAATAATTTTAAAACATGTTACTATGTTAGTTTCCATCGAACAATTAAACGAATCTATTAATCGGTATAAAGAATGGGAAAAGAAACCTGCTGAAGAAGTTGTTGCGGTAGCTGAAGAAGAGTTAGTAAAGAACATTGATAAAGCAATACCAGATAATGTTATAAAAGGAAATATGCTGGGTTCGCAGGATAACCTGGCAAAACGATTAGAACTAATTGAAGACAAAGCACCAGAGCCTGCAAACTTTGCATTTGAAAGAGCCATTGGTAAAAATGATTCTGTTTATAGCAATTTTGTGGAACTGATTGCTGGCACCAAACAAAAAGTCGGCAGGATAACAATAAAAGAAGGATCAAGAACAATAGGTTTTGCCACTGGCTTTATGGTTTCTGAAAAATTACTGCTTACTAACTGGCATGTATTTAATACGAAAGATGATGTTGCAGATAGTGAAGTACAGTTTTTTTATGAATATGATATTTTTGGTAGACCTATGCAAAGCGTCTCCTTTAAATTAAAAGTCGCTGATTTTTTTCATTCCTTTAGACCGCTTGATTACTGTTTGGTGGCAGTAGAAGCCATAGATGTAACAGGCCGGGTACAATTATCTTCTATCGGTTATATTTTTTTAGATCCTGCTCCGGGTAAATTAGGAGATGAAGAAATTGAATTATTAAACATCATTCATCATCCCGGGGGAGATTATAAACAATTATCTATCCGGGAAAATAAGTTTACCAAAATAATGCCCACTACGCTATGGTATCAATCAGACACTGCCCAGGGCAGTAGCGGCAGCCCGGTATTTAATGATCAGTGGCAGATAGTCGCTTTGCATCATATGGGAGTACCGGATACAACTCCCGATGGTAAGGATTACCTCGATATTGATGGAAAAATAATTCCGAAGATAAATGGTAAAGTTGATGAAACCCGTATACATTGGATCGCTAATGAAGGAATCCGCATCAGTGTTATTTTAAAAGATGTCTTTACCCGCTTTCCGGATTCTGCTTATATAAATGGATTAAAAAAATCACCTGCTTCACCCGGCAGCAGACCAGGTGTTTTTGACAGCAATAAACCAGTTGACGAACAAACAACAATAAATGATAATGATATGAGCACACCAAACAACGACAAAGTAGAAATTTCTTTCCCGGCATCATTAATGGACGCTACCGGCAATGTAACCATCAATATCAATAACAACAGGGGCGGTGCTGTTTCACCGGTCACTGATGATAAAAAAACAGGTCTGAGCAGTAGCGATAATCTTAATGAAATAAAAAAAGTAGATAAAGAAAATGCAGTTGATTTTTCTGACTGCAGAGGCTACCTGCCAAAATTTATGGGTATAGAGATAAAACTACCGTCACCTAAAAAAACATTGGAAAAACAAATAGCCAAACTCAGTAATGGTACTACGGAGTTGAAATATTTTAAATACAGCGTATTGTTTAATACTATTACAAAAATGCCTGCATTGAGTGCTATTAATGTGGAAGGTGATCCGGATAAACGATTAGATAATAGTAAACGAAGTGATGACTGGCTGCGGGACAGGCGGATTGATATTGGCGTACAACTCACCGATAAGTTTTACGCAGGGTCAGGATTCGACAAAGGCCATATGAGCCGCTTTGAAGATGCTAACTGGGATGATACAGAGGAAAAAGCATTGCGCAATGGTATCTACACCTGCTTTTATACCAACGCCTGTCCACAGGTACTTACCTTAAACAGGGGTGGCGGCCTTTGGGGCAAATTGGAAAAAGCGATACTGGAGCAGGGCGTTAAAAAAGAAGATGGTAAACTTGGCAGAATAACGGTGTTTAATGGCCCTATTTTTTCTACAGATAAAGACCGGGTGTTCCGTGGAGAAACTATACCAATGGAATTTTTTAAAATAGTAGTGTGGCGCAATGATGATGATGATGTAAAAGCCACCGCCTTTAAACTGTCGCAGGAGGATTTGGTTAAGAGTATCAAGTTCAGCGAATCATTCAACATACGGGAGGAAGCCATTGATATAGATACCAACGAAAAATTCAAAGAGTACCAGTGCAGTATCAAGTCATTAACCAAAGAAACAAAGATTGATTTTTCCGGACTAGATAAGTATGATACCTACGATAAAGCCAATCCGAATGAATCTATTTTAATTAACTCAACAGAAGAACTGGAAACGCTTATCAGAGAAAACAAGAAGAAATAAAATTTTATAATTGCACAAGGCCGTGTTTAACTGCATACAATGCAAGGCCAACACGGCTTTTTACATTCAATTTTTCAAACAAAGAGTTGCGGTACCCATCAATGGTTTTGGGGCTGAGAAACATTTTAGCAGCTATTTCATTGTAGGTATATTCACTGCAAGCTAAT
>JAYTOF010000086.1:0-4546 GCA_043747955.1 Chitinophagaceae bacterium | reverse complement strand
ACATAGACTGGGCCTTTGCATATATTCAATATTACGACAGTATTAGCAACCAGTTGTTTTACGGTTTAAATGACCGCCTGGTGGTTATTAAAAACGATGAATTGCAAAAAATAAAAAAGCCGCCACATACATTTATCAACGGCATAAAAATCAATAATAATATTTTCCAATTATCCGAAACGGATACAATAATAGTATTAAAGTATTTTCAAAAAAATATAAGTGTTGATTTTTCGGCGCCTAATTACAGTGATGATGCCGTCATTAATTATGCTTATATGATGGAGGGGGCAGATAAAACTTGGATTACAGGTGGCGAAACTATTACTGCCAATTTCTACAGCCTTTCACCCGGCGCTTATACTTTTAAAGTAATGGCTAAATCACAATCAGGAGAATGGGGGCCAGTAAATGAAATGTTGAAATTTATTATTAAACCGCCCTTCTGGAAAACATGGAGGTTTATTTCCCTGATAGCTTTTACAATCCTCTTACTCATTTTTCTTTTTATACGGGGGCGGATAAAAAGTTTTAAAGCCATAGCAACAGAAAAACTTAAGGTACAGCAGTTAAATGCCGAGCAATATAAAAGCAAACTGGAACTGGAACAAATCATCAATTATTTTTCCTCCTCTCTAATTGATAAAAATAAAGTGGATGATGTTTTGTGGGACACTGCCAAAAACCTGATTGGTAGAATTGGATTTGTTGACTGTATGATTTATTTATGGAACAACGATAAAACCAAAATGATACAGAAAGCGGGTTTTGGCCCCAAAGGCTCGGTAGAAGAAATTACTAAACAACATTTTGATGTAATGCCCGGCCAGGGCGTAGTAGGCTATGTTATGCAGACAAAAGAACCGGTATTAATACCAGACACTTCCAAAGACAGTAGATACCGCCCCGATGAAATGGTAAGGTTAAGTGAAATATCGGTTCCGGTAATTTATAACGATGAATTGTTAGGAGTGATTGATTGCGAGCATCATGAAAAGAATTTTTTTACTGCACAGCACCTGCAGATTTTGAATACCATTGCCACATTGATGGCCAATAAAATAAAATCTATTGAAGCAGAACAATTGTTGCAGCAATCGCATATTGAGATGTACAGCATGAATGAGCAGCTTTCAAAAGCAAAGCTGGAAGCATTGCAGAGTCAGATGAATCCGCATTTTATATTTAACTGCATCAACAGTATTGATGCACTGATACAGAGCAATGATAAATATCATGCAACTGTTTATCTGAATAAATTTGCAAAACTCATCCGCAATATATTAGAAAGTTCAAAACAGGATACCATTTCCCTTACCAAGGACCTGGAAACGCTGAAGCTGTATATTGAGATGGAACAATTTCGGCATGAAAATAAATTTACCTCAACCATAAAAGCAGATGATAAGCTGTTGCAGGATGATTTTAAAGTGCCGCCTCTTATTGTGCAGCCTTTTGTTGAAAATGCAATCCTGCATGGCCTTCGGAATAAAGAAGGGAATGAAGGGTTGCTTACAGTAGAAATAAAAAAAATGAATAATAAAATACAATATACTATTACCGATAACGGCATTGGAAGGAAGGCGGCAGAAAAAATTATGCAAAATAAGGAATCACATTACGGTATGCAGATGAGCTACGACAGGATAAAACTCTTTAACAAAGAAGCAACAGCATCTGTACAGGTAAATGATTTATACAGTAATAGTATACCAGCTGGTACTGAGGTAAAAGTTGACTTAAATATTATTTAAAATGATAACTGCAATAATAATTGACGACGAACCAAAAGGCAGGCTGGCATTAAGAGAAAAAATTTCAGTATACTGCCCAAATGTAAAATTAGTTGCCGAAGCCGCTAACGGACAAGAAGCATTACTGTTAATACAGCACCATAAACCACAATTGATTTTTTTAGACATTGAAATGCCAAGAATGAATGGCTTTGAAATGCTGAATGAACTAAGTGAAAAAAACTTTCATATTATTTTCACCACTGCTTATGACCAGTATGCTATTAAAGCAATTAAGTATGCAGCCTTCGATTACCTTTTAAAACCAATCGATATTGAAGAACTGAGAACGGCGGTATCAAACATAGATACAAGGGAAAACAGCCAAACAAAAAAGCAGGTGGAATTGCTGAGCCAAAATATGCTGCATCCAAAAAAACAATTGCATAAATTAGCGATCCCTACTTTAGAGGGTTTAATGTTTTATGATATCAACGATATCATTCATTTAGAAGCTAACAGCAATTATACCTTCATTCATTTTTCAGGCAAAACAAAAATTACAGCCTCCAAAACACTAAAGGAATTTGAAGAATTATTACCAGAGGATATTTTTTTTCGCACCCATCATTCCCATCTCATCAACCTGAATTATATCAAAAGATACATTAAAGGGGATGGTGGCCAAATAGAATTACAAAACGGCAATTACGTTGATGTGTCACGTAGAAAAAAAGAAGAGTTTCTTAAAGCCATTGGCTATTAGTATTTTTGCAACATGGAAAAATATTTAACAGATCTCTTCAGCAATCAAAAATATAACGATAATAATTTCTTTCTCAGTGCAGGCCCATGCGTGGTAGAGAGTGAAGAAATAGTGATGGGCATTGCCGAAAAAGTATCGGGCATTTGTGCAAAGCTTGAAATTCCATACATATTTAAAGCATCATACCGCAAAGCAAACCGCACTTCTGCCAATTCCTTTACCGGCATTGGCGACAGGAATGCTTTGGAGCTGATAAAAAAAGTGGGAGAAAGATTCTCTATCCCTACAACAACTGATATACATACTGCTGAAGAAGCTGCCATGGCAGCCGAATACGTAGATGTTTTGCAGATACCAGCCTTTCTCTGCAGACAAACAGATTTATTAATTGCTGCTGCAAAAACAGGCAAGATTGTAAACGTAAAAAAAGGACAATTCCTCAGCGGCCCTTCCATGAAATTTGCGGTTGAAAAAATTAATGCAGCCGGCAATGATAAAGTAGGATTGATTGAAAGAGGCAATACTTTTGGTTATACCGACCTGGTGGTTGATTACCGAAACATTACCTGGATGAAGGAAATAAAAGTGCCGGTAATTATGGATTGTACCCATGCCTTACAACAGCCAAACCAGGCTGGCGGCATTACGGGCGGCAATCCCGAACTGATAGAAACCATTGCCAAAGCTGCGATTGCTACAGGCGCCGATGGATTGTTTATTGAAACACATCCCAATCCTGCAGTTGCAAAAAGTGATGGAGCCAATATGTTGAAATTAGATTTGCTGGAAGGGTTGTTGGAGAAATTGGTGAGGATAAGGAAAGCCATATAACAGCCTCTCCTTCCCCGCACTATGTTCCTAACTTTCTCCCGCTATTGCGGGGTCAGTTATCTCTCCCGAAAAGAAGAGGCGGTACTTTAAACATATTTAAACATTATATCTTCCACATCATCTGAAATAGTTAATTCAGCAATAAAATAATGAGTCTTTGCTTTTTCGCATAACATAATCTTCGTATTGATCTTCGGAATTTACTCCCCCATTGGGGGATATAGAGGGGATCGGGGTGAGGTCAGAGGTACCGCAACGGATTCCTCTTTGCATTCAGAATATACCGCTTGATGTTCATCCAAAACGCTACAAAAAGATAAATGATAACAGGCGAACCGAAAGTCATAAACGACATATAGATAAAATACTTGCGGATAGTTGAAGTAGCAATACCCATTTTTTCGCCAATGGCAGAACATACGCCAAATACATGCCATTCAATAAAATGTTTAAACCGGTTCATACCGCTAAATTAAACACATTTTTAGTTAAAACAAAGGCTTTATAAAATGCTTCGGTTTTCGTAAATTCGCCTTTCGGTTTGGAGATTTGGAAACCTGCCTGCCGCAGGCAGGTTTGAAAATTTGATGATTATTCAGACAATTTTTGTTTAAACAGCTCCCCATCTTCAAATTGGCCCATTTTAAAATCACCAAATTGACACTATGGCCTTCGACATTGACATGATCAAAAAGTTGTACGGCAACTTCAGCAACCGTATTGATGCTGCCCGTAAAGCAACCGGCAAACCACTTACTTTAACTGAAAAAATATTATATGCCCACCTTTGGCAGGGAGCAGCTACCACTGCTTATGAAAGAGGAAAGGATTATGTGGAATTTGCTCCGGACCGTGTTGCCATGCAGGATGCTACAGCCCAGATGGCCCTGTTGCAGTTTATGCAGGCAGGCAGAACCCAGGTTGCAGTTCCCTCTACAGTTCATTGTGATCACCTGATACAGGCCGAAGTGGGTGCTGTTGCTGATCTGTCAAAAGCAAAAACACAGAATAAGGAAGTGTATGATTTCCTGGCTTCTGTTAGCAATAAATACGGGATCGGATTCTGGAAACCCGGTGCAGGTATTATTCACCAGGTGGTTTTAGAGCAATATGCTTTCCCCGGTGGCATGATGATCGGTACCGATAGTCATACTGTAAATGCAGGCGGATTGGGTATTATAGCCATTGGTGTTGGCGGTGCCGATGCCTGTGATGT
>JAYTOF010000085.1:0-13507 GCA_043747955.1 Chitinophagaceae bacterium | reverse complement strand
GGCTTTTGGTTACCCCGTGTTACCGGTCATTTATATTTTACTGGCTATTGTGTTTTGTGTTTTTCTTATTATAATGAAACCACTGTATGCCGGTATCGGATTAGGTATTGTACTGCTGGGTATTCCTGTTTATTTCATTTCAATTGCTAACCAGAAAAAAGATTGACCAGGTATGGCTGTTACCGATTTTGATAAATTATTTCATCAGTTCACACAATTAAAAGTTGCCGTGGTTGGTGATGTAATGCTGGATACTTACTGGTGGGGAAATGTTGACCGTATTTCCCCGGAGGCTCCTGTGCCGGTTGTTGCTGTAAGTAAAAGGGAACAACGTATAGGTGGCGCAGGTAATGTGGCGTTAAATATTTCATCACTGGGCGCACGGGTACATATGATCAGTGTTTTGGGTAATGATGATGATGGAGAACAATTGATTGCATTATTAAAAAAAGCTGCAGTAAACTGTACATACCTGGTGCATAGTGAACATCGTATCACTACTAATAAGATCAGGATCATAAGCCGCAACCAGCACATGATGCGGCTTGATGCGGAGATATCGGATGACCTGGTTACGGTTGATGAAGACAGGCTGATTTATGCATTTGAAAATTATATTGCAGCCGAAAGCCCGGATGTGGTGATCATGGAAGATTACAATAAAGGGGTGCTAACCGGAAAGCTGATAAAAAAAATCATCACTTTATGTAAAAAGCATAATATACTTACAGCTGTTGATCCCAAACGGAAGAATTTCTTTGCCTATGCAGGGGTTGATATTTTTAAACCCAACCTTAAAGAAGTAAAGGACGGATTAAATATTTTAAGAGATACTGTTGACCTGAGCGTACTTAAAGATATCCATATTTTATTGCAGGATAAACTGGGGCACCAGGTTTCACTCATTACTTTATCAGAGAAAGGTATATTTTATCAGCAGGAAAATAATGCAGCCATTATTCCAACACATATCCGGAGCATTGCGGATGTTAGTGGGGCAGGAGATACCGTAATAGCAGTAGCTTCATTGGTTTTTGCTGCTGCCCGGGATGCAAAACTGATGGCAGAAATAGCCAACATTGCCGGTGGGATGGTTTGCGAAGAAGTGGGAACAGTGGCCATCGACAAAGAAAAGCTGATGGAAGAGTGTAAAAAATTATTCGCTTAACTGTATTAACCCTGAACTGATCTGCATACAACATGCCTGCCTTTATGCAGGCTGCTAATGACATGTAGTTTAAAACTTCGACTTTCAAACTATTAGGCTGTCAGGCTTGCTGGAAAATTGATGAAATGCTGAATAAATAAAAAAATATTTTTAACAGCACAGCTTGTTACTTGTTATTCTCCCGCGCCTTTTTCATCGCTTGTCTTTTTTCTGCAATCGACAGAAACCTGGTAAAGTTAATAAATAATTCAAAAAATATTTTTGCGATCACAAAGACGAGTATAAAAACTTTACCGGCACCAAAGCTTAAAAATATGCTGCCGAGTATGACCACAAATTGCTGTACAAATATCCGCATATAGGGTTCAAACATCAGCCTGCCCATTGATATTGTTTTGTATGTGCCGGGGAGTATGAAATCAAAAATATTCTGAAGGGTATAGTAAGCAATAAATATCAGCAGCATCAGCATTCCGTAATCGCCTAATAATCCCGGTATTTTTGAATAGTTCAGTAAAAAGGAACCATCAGGTATCAGTCTGCTGACATTGAAAAATATCTGTGTCTGTACAAAAACAAAAAATCCATAATGAACAATAAAAAAGAAAATAAAGAACCACCCGCTTTGCATACTGCTGCTGCCGCCGTTTTCCCAAACATCTTTTTTTCTCACAAAAAGGGTTACACAAGCCATTTTGAGCACATTCACCAACCCAATAATTACCGTTTCAAGGCAGTATACCAGGAAGACCACAGATGCACTCCATCCTTCAAACCAAACCCCATACAACGGAATACAATTTACAATGATCAACAGATAGTCGCTTGTAGTTAACTTTCTTTTAAACATGTAATTTAAATTGTAGCTGGTTTATGCAGGGAAATTAGATATTTTTGAGCAATATTTAATACCCACTTATACGTATGCAACAATTTTCATTAGCCATACATGGCGGCGCCGGTACTATTTTAAAAGAAGATATGACAACAGAGCTGGAACAGGCTTATAGTAATGGCCTGGATACAGCACTGAAAGCAGGTTATGCCGTACTGGAAGAAGGGGGCTCGGCTGTAAATGCTGTTAAAGCCTCCATAGTTGTTTTAGAAGATAATCTGTTATTCAATGCAGGAAGAGGTTCTGTTTTTACCAAAAAGGGGTTACAGGAAATGGACGCGGCAATCATGGACGGCAAAGACCTTTCTGCAGGATCTGTTGCGGGTATCAGAAATGTACGCAACCCGATTGAACTAGCCACTGAAGTGATGCTGCACAGTAACCATGTTTTTTTAAGCGGTAAAGGGGCAAATGATTTTGCCATTAAGCAGGGAATAAAATTAGAACCTGATGAATATTTTTTCTCTCAGTTCAGGTACGACCAGTGGAAAGAAATAAGGGACAGTGATAATTATTCATTGGATCATACACATAAAGGTGTAGAGGAATTGATGAAGGATAAAAAATTTGGAACCGTTGGTGCAGTTGCCTGCGATGTAAACGGAAATATTGCTGGGGCCACCAGCACAGGCGGGATGACCAATAAAAAATACGGGCGCATTGGCGACAGCCCATTAATTGGTGCCGGTACTTATGCCAATAACAAAACCTGTGCGATTAGCTGTACCGGCCATGGCGAGCCGTTTATTTGTGCAGTTGCTGCACATGATGTAAGCTGTTTGATGGAGTATAAGGGCATGAGTTTACACGAGGCTATGCATGAAGTGGTGAATATTAAATTAGTGCAAATGGATGGTGAAGGCGGAATGATTGGTGTGGATGCACGGGGAAATGTATCGATGATCTTTAACAGTGCTGGTATGTACCGGGGTATGCAGAACAGCAGGGGGGAAAAAATTATCGGAATTTATAAAGATTGATCTTATCATTGTGATTATCTCAAAAGCCCTGCTGTGCAGCCATCCGAAGGTACAGGGGATCTGTTTAACAGCAGTATTGTATTTAAACAGATTCCTCTCTGCGCCTGCCGCAGGCAGGTACGGAATCACAAAATAATTAACTTTTGAAAATTGTCAGTTTTTATATGCCATGAAAAAATTTGCAGTTATCGTTGCAGGGGGAACCGGAAACCGGATGAATAATAAGATACCCAAGCAATTTTTATTATTAAAAGGGAAACCTGTTCTGTATTATACACTGCAAACGTTCTTACAGGCATACGGGGATATGCAAATAATTTTGGTTTTACCTGAAGCACATATTGCAGCTGGGCAGCAGGTTATTGATACTTTTTTTGATAACAGCCGTATACAAGTTACCCATGGCGGCCAAACAAGGTTTCATTCTGTACAAAAGGGTCTGCAATTGGTAAAGGAAGAGAGTATAGTTTTTGTACATGATGCGGTAAGGTGTTTGGTAAGTGTTGATCTGATTCACCGCTGTTATGAAACAGCGGTTGAAAGCGGTTCGGCCATACCCGCAAGAGATTGCAAAGACAGTGTACGATTCATTTCAGATGCTGGACATGTAGCGATAGCAAGAAATAGTGTCAAATTGATCCAAACACCGCAAACCTTTCTCAGTACAATATTATTGCCTGCATACCAGGTTGAATATAATGATACATTTACCGATGAAGCAACGGTTGTCGAAGCCTTTGGCCATCAGGTAAAACTGGTAGCTGGGGAAGATCATAATTTTAAAATTACGACGCCTGTTGATTTAACAATTGCTGAACAACTTCTCTAATCAGATTAATGAGTTACACAATTAAAATAGCCGATATAAATGACCCGGATATTGATCTTGCTTTACGCAACTTAATCAGATCGGCATTTCATTCCGGCAATTTGATTGAAGAAAAATTCCTGGCTTCAAATATACAGAGTAATGCTTCAAGGCCAGGTTTCTTTCTTGTGGCAGAAGAGAATAATGAATTGATCGGGTGTAACGCATTTATAGCAAATGATTTTTTATTTGATCATGTTAATTATGTAGGTTACCAGAGTTGCTGGTCTGCAACTCATCCGGCTCACCAGGGCAAAGGCGTTTTTACAGCTATAATTAATGAAGCAAAAAAAATATTAAAGGAACAGGGTGCGGGTTTTTTGTATGGTATCGCCAATAACAGGTCTATCCCCATTTTTGTGGCAAAACTCGATTTCCTGGAAACACCTTCTCTTGTATTAAGGATACCCAATATTCCTTTCCTCAGGAATTCTTATTATACAAATAGTTTACCGGGTAAAAATAATGAATGTTCCATTAATGAGGAACAGGTAATGAAACACAAAGCATCACAATATCCGGAAGCTGTTAAAGTAATAAAATATAATGACAGCTGGCTTTGGGGTAAACTGATACATAAAAAGAAGTATGGCATAAAATGGCCTGTGTTTTATGTAGGCGGAGTTCATCTTGCAGATGAAAAAGATGTAAAAGGATTGGTATCGGGAATTTTCAGATCGTATAAAGTTTTATTTGTACAGTTCTTCAGTTGCAAGACCAACCGCTTTAATGTACTGCTGAAAGGATGGAAAAAACCAACCATGAATGGATTTATTTTTTTTAATTTAAATATGCCCGGGTTTAAACATTTAAATCTTATGATCGGGGCCATTGATATTTTTTAAATTTACCAGGTAAACAGGAATATGGGAAAGAGTTTAGTACTGATTTTTCATAAAGAGGAGGACGGGCCATTGTTTGAAAAAATAATTATTGCCCTGAAAGCAAGATATACGCTGGTCTCTCTGGAACAATTGGAGCAAGTGCTCAGCAGCAAAAAAGAAATCAAGAATATATGCCACATCAGCTTTGATGATGGGGATCATTCATTTTACCGTACTGTCTTTCCGGTCTTAAAAAAACATAAGGTTCCGGTTTCTCTATTTGTATCACCTGATATCATCAGCTCAAACAGTAATTTCTGGTTCCAGGAAATGCAGGGATATGATGAAAAAATATTAAAAAATATTGTTGCACAACAATTGAATATCGCTATAGGTAAGCTGAATGAATTTCCCTGTCAGTCAATTTTTAAATGTTTACCTGTAAATAAAATTAATAAGGCAATCGAACTTTACCAGCAACAAACAAAATGTGGCCGAAAGGCTTCAGCAAATATAAGTACGGAGCAATTAAAAGAGGTAGTGGCATCCGGACTAGTAACGGCAGGAGCTCATACGCTCAACCATCCTGTATTAAAAAATGAATCTGATGCTGATTGCAAATATGAAATAAGGGAATCATTAAAAAAACTTGAAACACTGTTGGGCCATCCCATCAGATATTTTGCTTATCCCAATGGCCGCCCCGGCATTGATTTTAGCGAAAGAGAAATGAACTGTCTCCGGGAGCATGATGTATCACTGGCCTTTTCAACTGATTTGGATCATCTGTGTGCTCATACTGACAGGTTAAGCATACCAAGAATGGGTTTTGCAAGGATGGGTTTATCGCCATCAAACCCGCTTGTTGCCTTTCGGCTTAATTCAGGTAAAAGATGGTTCGATGTTACATCAGTGGGTAAGCCATCTGTAAAAGATGTGCGGGAAAAGATCAGCAGGATATTACATTTTTGAAATTACTTCTTAAGCCATTTAACAGCGGCAGGCAACCTGTTTAAACGTATGGCCGTATATTTTTCTTCCTGTGCTCCAAAGCTGCTGTAAAAAAATGCCAGGTTCTTTAAATCGCTTCCTTCAAAATCAAGTAAAAGGTTTAGCCCGGCGTGGTCTTTTATAAAGGCATTGATAAGGATAGGTGATGCACCCATGCTTTTACCATCCGGGTGATTGCCAACCATTATGTAACAGGCTCTTTTATGAGAAAAGAAAAAAACAGCTGATGCCATAAGGCGCTTTTCTTTTGTGTATACCCCGTAAGTTGTGGCTTTTTTATTTTTGTAAAAATGCCTGTACAGTTTTTCAAAGTTTTTAAAATCAGATGCGGCAATGGAAGAAAATTTTTTAACCTGCTCTTTGGCCAGGGATATTACTTCAGCCAGGGCTATATTTTTATTGATCTTCAGATCAAGGTCTTCGCCTTTTTTGATATTGCGTTTTATATTATTGCTGTAAGCATGGTAAAGTTTAGTATAACTGTGATCAAGGTTTAAAATATAATTCTTCCGTTCATACATGTCAAAATCGGGTAGTTTAAAAAGATTACCCTGGTTGAGATAAATATCCCAGTACCTGAATTTAGGGGGTACTGCCTGTAAGAATGAATTTACGGTTGCTGCTGTGATGGATTTGCCAAATACACCCAGGCATGCCGTAAACGGGGGTTGATACAAATAACTGATACCATATTTTTTATTCCAGGTTAACGGCATTACCATTTCATAATCGTTAAGTACCAATGCATCCCAGTTTTTCGACATGCTGTCTAAATAAAATGAACCGGCATACAATAAACCATTGGGGGCACGGTCTATACAGGCATCCCATTTTATTTTATCTATCTGCCGGTATGTGAGGTAATTAATGGCCACCATTAAAAGGGAATTTGCGGAACTGATTTTTTAAGGTTGATATTTTGTATATCTATACTGAAAGTGATTCTTTTTAAAAATTTATTCTGGTCAGGATCAGTTTTAAGCGTGGTTTTAAAAACTTTACTGTAAACAAGCGGCGCATAGATATTCAACACATCTTTAAACAAAGATAATTGCAGGCCGCCGGTGTACAGAAGCCTGTTAGTAACCGCATTTTTCTGCCAGGCTTCGGCATAACTGCCTATATCAAAGAAAAGACGCAATGGTAATTTAAAAGGAAATAATGCTTTTGGTAAACTGCTGTTCAGGTTAATGGCAGCCACCCAGTTTTCAGACTGGCCATATAAATAGGAATATTTATCCATTCTCAATTTTAATCCGCCCCCGTTCTGAATCATTATCTGTTGTCCGGCAATACCATTGTTTGCAACCGGCAGTTCGGGGTTAGAAGATGAAGCAGACCTGCCGGCAAAATAATTGGAATAGGTATAATCATCTTCGCCGGTACCGCCCAGTAATTTAGGTTGATAAGCATACGTACCTATTTTTTTGTTGCCGGTATATCCAAATTTAGCCGCAAAAACCCTGGCCTGTAAACCTCCGCCCTGAGCATAATTAAAAAAGTATTGCCCGGTAACATGTAACCTGTAAAAGCCTTCACCCTGTTGAAATTGTACCTGGTAATTGTAGGGATACAATACCCGGTAGTCTGCCATTGAAAATGTTAACTGATTAATATACCGGTTGGTTTTTATAAAGCCAGTAGGATAAACAGCCACACTATCGCTGCCCGTAAGGTATTTAAAATCGGTAAAATGCTTTTCACCGATCAGGAATGTACGTACATCAAGCCAGCTTACTTTACTGCTTCTTACTGGTTGGTTAAAATAAAATTTTAACGAAGGAGAAATTTTATAAAATCTTTCAAAAACTTTTATACCGGTGGTATCAAAAGATTGTTTGCTGGAAAAAGAGGACCAGTTGATACTTGTTTCAATTTTTTGAAAATACTTATTGGGTATCCAGTGATAACCCGCACGGCCAATACTGTTTACCTGTTTACTTTTAAAAGCATAAAGCGGTACTATAACAAATTTAAATTTGGTAAGTGGCAATGTATAATTGTGCAACACAGCGCCCAGCATCAGCTTATCATAAAAATTATATCCAATGGCAGGGGCGGCAAAAATATAATTGTGTTTAGTTGTTCCTTTAAAACTGAAAAAAGAGGTAAAGCGTATATCTTTCTTTGTTGTGGATATCTTTAGATCTCCTTTTTTATTGAGCAGGGTGAATAAGCCATCGGTATTTTTTCCGCTTATATCTTCTATTACTTTTTTAAAGTCTTCGGGATAAGGATGTTTAAACTGCCAGCGGCGGTAATATTCCTGCATACAGCTGTCGAACATGGATCTGCCCAATTCATCTTCCAGCAGTTTCATCCATTCGCCTGTTTTTGTATAGGCAATCATATTATAGTTGAGGATATTAAATTTTTCAGAACTGGTTTCTATGGGTTGATCTTTTTTAACCCCGGTAATTGTTTGCAGCAAGGTATGCTGAATATCATCCGGCATTCTATTTTTAATGAATGCTGATTTGGTCTGGATAAGATCCGGCTGGGTATTGCCGTATTGCTGCTGTAAATACCGGTCATCGTAATACGTATTCATGCCTTCATCCATCCAGGGATGCGTACGTTCGTTTGTTGCTAAAATTGCTTCAAACCAGTTATGCCCAACTTCGTGGTTAATCACCTGGTCAAGCATTTTTTCTGTGCCGCCCGATTCAAGAATGGTTATAGTTGGATATTCCATACCACCGCCATTTCCGCCATCAACTACACTGACCAGCTGATAGGGATATTCTCCCAACCATTTGCTTTTGGTAAGAATGGCTCTCTTGATCATAGCAATGCTGTTCTTCCAGTCTTTTTCATGGTTTGGATAATAGTATGCATAAACATCAATTACTTTCCCGCTGTTCAACTGCAGCGTATCTTTTTTGATAATATAATTTTTACCAGCAAACCATGCAAAATCGTGCACATTGTTTTGCTTATACTGCAGTGTTTTAATTGTAACAGAAGCAGTACTTACTTTTTCTGCTGTAACCTTTTTAGTTATGGATTGCTTTTTTGGTTTTGGTTCAGCAGCGGCAGGCTTTTTATTTTTTAACCAGTACTTTTCACTTTCATTTTGCAGGTCTCCGGTAGCGGCCACAACATAATTTCCGGGCAGGGTTATCTGCACTTCATAATTTCCAAACTCACAGTAAAATTCCCCCTGGTCCAGATAAGGCATAGGGTGCCAGCCTTTTCTGTCATACACTGCCGGCTTCGGGTACCATTGCGTAATTTGATAGGCCTGGTCAATATGTCCGCCCCTCGAAAAAGCATGGGGTAGTTTTACATGAAAAGGAGTTTCAATTTTTGTAATTGATTTTGGTGCAATGGGGACCGGTAATATGAGTTTAATGATATCCTGGTGTTGCGGATGGTCTTCAGTTTTTGCGATCTCTCCATTTACTTTAAAATCCAACCGGTTAATATAGCCACGTTTATCATCATTACTGAAATAAAATGCAGTACTGCCGTTTTCTAAAACCTGGTCAGTAAAAGCAGTTTTGTCATTCTTATAAGCATTGGGCCAAAGATGTATCCATATAAAATAAAGGGTATCAGGTGAGTTATTAAAATACTCCATCCTCACAAAACCATCTAAAGTATGCTCAACATCATTCAGCGTTATATCAATTTTATAATTTACCTGTTGTTGCCAGTAGTTGTTAAGTTGACAGTAAGATGTGGGCAGTTGACAAAAAAAGAAAATGAATATGCTGAGGGTCCTTTTCAAAACAGTATAGTTTTACCAAAAATAACCAAATCAATGCAATTAAATAATCAACTCAAATTTCGGTTTATTTGCCCTGCCCTAAAAGGATTATCCGGATAGTATGTAACATGATCTTAAAGTCAAGTGCCAGAGAAATATTTTCAATGTACATCAGGTCATAGGGCAACCGTTCAATCATTTCTTCAATGGATTCGGCATAACCAAATTTTACCATGCCCCAACTGGTTAGTCCGGGTTTTACTTTAAGCAGGTAATTATATTCGGGATGTAAACTTACAAGCTGGTCGATATAGAATTTTCTTTCGGGCCTTGGCCCCACTAAACTCATTTCACCCTTAAAAATATTCCAGAGTTGGGGTAATTCATCCAGCCGCCATTTACGCATTACTTTACCCCAATTGGTTATTCTCGGATCATGATCACTGCTTAGTTCAGGCCCGTTTAATTCTGCGCCGGGAACCATGCTTCTGAATTTGATCATTGTAAAAGGGATGCCTTTATATCCGATCCTTTCCTGCAGGTAAAATAAAGGACCTTTTGATGAAAATTTTAATTTAAGTGCCGTATAAATGAAGAGAGGGAAAAGTATGATCAAACCAAGTAGGGATACCAGTATATCGATCAACCTTTTTAAATTTTGCTGCCTTAACGGTAGAAGTCCGGCGTGCAGATCGATCAATGGGATACCCAGTATATTATTGGTTTTTACAGCACCGCTTATTATATCAACCGTATCTGCTGTTATTTTTATATTCACATCTTTATCACTCAGCTGTTGTAAAATAATTTCTAATTGATTCCTTTCTTTCTTTTCCACAGCAATGATCACTTCTTCAATATGGTTATCCTTAATAATGGCTGCCGTATCATCTGCTTTTCCGAAATTTTTAATGTCTCCGGGAAATGAGGAACCGGTATTGCCGTTGGTATTTGCAAAACCCAGGATACGGTAACCTGTTTTTTCTTTATTATTAATAATGGATTTATAAAGTAATGCGGCATTGGTACTGGAACCAATAATGAGGGTATTAAAGAATACATTGCCTTTGTTTAGCTGGGACTTTGCCTTTATTAAAAAAAAAAGGCGGAAGCAATAAATAAAAATCGTCTGGATAACCCAGAGCGAAATAAATTCTTTAAAATAAATATTATAATCACCGGTGGCATCATAGATCAAAAACAAAAAAAGGATACCTATACTTCCTAAAAAAGAATAGATCAGCGTATGTAACAATTCTGTCAGCCTTGATTTTTGATAAAGTGCATGATAACTGCCTGCCAGGTAATAGACAACTAACCATACTGTTGGGAACAGCATTAATCCAATATAGAATTTAGCACCAACAATAAAAGCTTCTTCAATGATATATTTACGGATAAAATAAAAATTGATCCAGGAAAGTATAGCGGCTGTGAAGTCGCCGAAAGCATACCAGGCAATATGTATTCTGGGTTGATTCAATGGGGGGTGTTGTTGAGAATAATAATTCAGGATTTAATGTTGTGTTGCTTTTCCGATCTTTTCCAGTATCTGGTGAGCAACTTCCATTGCCCTAAAACCATCAACCACACTTACGGGCGTATCCGTTTTCTTAGTAATGGCATCTCTGAATTCTTCCAGCTCCATTTTTATTGCATTTACTTTCATAACCGGGGGATTGGCAATAGCAATTGTTTTTTTACCATTATTTGTTTCAATATCAAATGTAAAAACATTACTGTCGCCGGGTGTATTCAATCTTATTATTTCAGTTTTCTTTTCTAAAAAGTCTATACCTATATAAGCGTCTTTTTGAAACAAACGCATTTTCCGCATTTTCTTCATCGAGATCCTGCTGCTGGTAAGATTGGCTACACAGCCGTTATCAAATTCAATACGTACGTTGGCAATATCGGGGGTGTCACTCATTACAGCCACACCATTTGCGCTGATATAATTTACATTACTTTTTACCAAACTTAAAATGATATCGATATCATGGATCATCAGGTCAAGTATTACACTTACATCTGTACCACGCGGATTAAACTGTGCCAGGCGGTGTACTTCAATAAACATGGGTTGTAAAACCTGGTCTTTCAATGCAAGAAATGCCGGATTAAATCTTTCGACATGGCCCACCTGGAATTTAATATTTGCTTCTTTTGCCAGTTTAACCAGTTCTTTTGCTTCATCCATAGTATTGGCCAATGGTTTTTCTACAAAAACATGTTTACCTTTTTTAATGGCTGATTCACAAAGTGAAAAATGAAAGGAAGTGGGTGCAACAATATCCAATGCATCACAGGCATCAATCAATGCTTCAACATCGTCAAATCTTGGAATTTGATACTTTTGGGCTACCAGGCCGGCATTGGCATCATCCGTATCACAAAATCCTACCAGTTGAACATCTTCAATATTTGCCCAGTTATTTAAATGAAATTTTCCTAAATGTCCTGCACCTATTACTCCAACTTTAAGCATGTCGTTGTTTCTTTTAGAATATTTTTTTTGATTTTGGCTTTAGTGTCGCTGAGGCCGGTTATTATTTTCACTACAGGCTGACAGGGTTATTCCTCTTCCCAAAATCCCATTTTCCCGAATTTATCAATACGCTGTTGTACACGGTCTTCTGGTGATATCGCTTTTAATTCCCGGATAACCGGTAATAGATAATTTTTTAGAATATCTGCAGATCCCTGGTAATCCCAGTGGGTTCCACCAAGTGGTTCAGGTATAACTCCATCAACCAATCCAAAGTTCAGCATATCATCTCCCGTAAGTCGTAACTGCTCAGCTGCTGTTTCTTTTTTATCCCAGCTGCGCCACAAAATACTGCTGCAACTTTCCGGAGATATTACGGTGTACCAGGTATTTTCCATCATAAAAACCCGGTCACCTACACCTATTCCCAAAGCACCGCCACTGGCCCCTTCACCAATAATTACGCAAATCACCGGTACTTTCAACCTGATCATTTCATAAATATTCCGGGCAATGGCTTCTCCCTGTCCTCTTTCTTCAGCTTCTAAACCGGGGAATGCACCAGGGGTATCGATTAAGGTGATCACTGGCTTATTAAATTTTTCGGCCAGTTTCATCAGCCGAAGGGCTTTACGGTATCCCTCCGGATTTGCCATTCCAAAATTCCGTAATTGCCTCGTCTTTGTGTTTGATCCTTTTTGTTGTCCCAGTATCATCACCGTTTCCCCTCCCAGTTGAGCAAATCCGCCCACCATGGCTTTATCATCTTTCACATTCCTGTCGCCATGCAACTCAATAAAATGGGTACACATATTTACGATATACTTCATGGTATATGGCCTGTCCGGGTGGCGGCTCAACTGCACTTTTTGCCAGGGAGTAACATTAGTTGTAATATGTTTTTTTGTTTCCAGGATCCGTTCTTCCAGCATGGCAATAGCGCCGCTCATATTTGTTTTCGACTTTTCGGAAGTGATCTTTAACTGTTCAATCTGATCGTAGAGTTCTTTGATGGGTTTTTCAAAGTCGAGAAACTGCCTTTTTTTTAATTCAATCATGTAGTTGCGTTACAATTTAAATTAACAATTAAATGTTATTTGAGCTTTAAGAAACTGTAAGATAGTTTGTAAAATTAGTGCTTACAATCTTTTTATAAAAGTTTTGGAACGGGAAAATAAGAAACATATCTTTGCCGTCCTGAAAAATGAGATAAAAGTCAGTATCTGACTTTAAAATCAGCACCCGGGTAGTTGGATCGGTAGTTCAGTTGGTTAGAATGCTGCCCTGTCACGGCAGAGGTCGCGGGTTCGAGTCCCGTCCGGTCCGCTTTAATTTGGTTAGAACCTGCTCTGGTAGCAGGTTTTTCCATTTTGGGTCTATTTATTGGTCTATACAAACCCGATTTTACGAAGAACTTTACTTGTCTTTATCTTACTTTATACAGCTTGATAAATTATCACTATAAAGGTACAATTAAGTCACTTTCACCAACTAATTAGCAACCTCTAATTATCCACAAAAAACAGTGAAACTTCTCTGCTCATTGCTTACTACGCCTGCA
>JAYTOF010000084.1:0-2361 GCA_043747955.1 Chitinophagaceae bacterium | reverse complement strand
GCCATTGCTGCAACTGGCGAAATGACGCGTAATTATAAAAATGGTAAATCATCAATTAATGCTTTGCTGGATGATTATGCATTTACCATTGCTGCTTTTATTGAACTGTACCAGGCAACTTTTGATGAAAACTGGCTGACGGAAGCAAATAAAATTGCAGGCTATACATTGGAGCATTTTTTCGATTCAACATCAAAAATGTTTTTCTACACACACAATCAATATTCAAACCTGATTGCACGCAAGATGGAGTTATCAGATAATGTAATCCCATCATCCAACAGCGAAATGGCAAAAAATCTTTTTTTACTGGGCCATTTTTTAAGCAATGAAGATTATATCAGCAAAGCAAAACAAATGCTGATTAATGTGGAGGCCGATGTGCAACGCAACATTTATTTTTTTTCAAATTGGGGAATATTGCAGGCTTTATTTACAAGCCCGTTATATGAGGTGGCGATTGTGGGAGATGATTTTAAAAACAAGCGACAACAGTTTGATGAACATTATTTACCCAGTGTGATTTTATTGGGAGGAAAAACAACCGGTAGCCTTGCCCTGCTTGAAAACAAATTCGTAGATGGGCAAACTACTATTTATGTGTGCAGAGATAAAACCTGTGAGTTGCCGGTGATGGAAGTTGATGAAGCATTGCAGCAAATAAAGTAATAAACGCTGCTATTGATTAAATGATTCTTTACCTAAGCCGGGGTCGCCAATGTATGCCCAGGTTATATTTTTTGCATAAATATTTAAAACCTGTTTTACTTCTTCGGCATTAACCGTACTCATTCTGGAAGCAAGATTTTCGGCAAGTTTCCAATCACCCATTATCTCAGCTTCGCCTAATTGATCAGCAATCTCCGACATTATTTCCTGTCGTTTTGCATAAGCAAGTAAATGACTCTTTCTTACATTATCCATTGTTTTATCAGAATAAGTCTTGTTTTTCAGAAACGAAAGTATCAAACGCATGCCCTTTACTGTTTCTGCAGGTTGTGTAGTACTTGCATACATAGTTACATAAGAAATTCTACCCTCTGTTATAGATGCATAAGGCGCATAAGAAAGCTGTTTGTCTAAGCGGATATAATCAAACATTGCGCTGTTTAAAATGGTAACACCTAGGCGAAAAGCCGGATAGTTGGGATCAGTTAAACCCGGTGCATTCAAAATACCGGCAATGTAGTTGGTTGCAATACCGCGGCTTTCTATTTTATAAGTCTCTTCTGTAAATCCGGTATTTTCAATTTTTACTGGTGTGTATGCTTTAGATGGAATTGCAGCAAAGGCTTCCAGGATTTTTTTCTCAAGATCTTCTCTGGAAATATTACCGGCTACCACTAAAAACATCCGGTTTTTGTTGAGCAGTGTGTTGTAATAATAATCTTTTACTGCATCCCTGCTTAAGGCCTGCAGACTTGCTACCGTTCCATCGGGGTTAATGGCATAGGGCGTACCGGTAAATGCAAACTCCTGTGCAAGCCACTTTAAACGGGCATCGGGATCTGACAGCGCTCCCTTTAAATCATTAATTTTCTGTTCTTTTAAAAGACTGAATTTTTGTGTTTCAAACACAGGAGATGAAACAGCAGCTGAAAAAAGTTTCCATGCCTCATCGGTATATCTTGAAATGCAGCTCAGTTTAACCACGCCATAATCATTGCCGGCAATACCGCCCATGTGCAAGCCGTATTCGTCTGTCTGATCATTAAAATCGTTGGTCGGATATTTAGTGGTACCACATTCTACGGCACCCGATAGTGCCAACGATTCTATGCCCGCATTAGCCGGCGAATAATTAGATGACCCTCCCCTGAAATACATACTCATCACCAGCGTTTCTTTTTGGGTTTGCCGCAATATCACTTTAAGTCCGTTTGCAGTAAACTCAACTGTATTATTTTGTGCATAGCCTGCAGCAGTAATTAATAACAGTAAACAAAAGCCGCAGAATTTTGAAAATATAGATTTCATTATAAATTATTTAGAGAAATAAAAGTCGGGATTGGTTGACAGGTTTGAACCCTGTGGTATGATAAGGCCGGTGCAGGAAAACCTGCCCTTGATATATTTTCTTACATAATTTTTTATATCAAGGCGGGTTACTTTGTCCATGTTTTCGCGGTAAAAAGTATAATAGTCTGTAGATGCACAGGCCCACCAGAATGAAAGCAGGTGTACATACCGTTCTACTTCTTCCCGTTCTTCTACCTGGGTGATGTACAGTATTTTTTTAGCACGTTCCAGCTGCTTATCTGTTATATAACTGTCATCATCCCACTGGTCTAATTCTTTTTGCATGGCCTGGTAACATTCCCTGATCTTTGCAGGATTTGGCGAAACCGAAAATGTAATTGG
>JAYTOF010000083.1:0-33907 GCA_043747955.1 Chitinophagaceae bacterium | reverse complement strand
AAAAGTAAAACCATATTTATTTATAAAAAAACCGGCCACATGCTGAGCCGGTCTAGTTTTTCAATTATGGAAATGTTGTTTTATCTTAAGAAAAGAAGCTCTCTGTATTTGGGTAATAACCAGAACGCATCATCAACTAGCAGTTCAAGTTTGTCAACATGATTGCGGATAATATCAAAATATTTACCTTTTACATGATCGCAATATGCAATGGCCATGGCCCTGGTATCGGTTAAATCATTGGCTTTCTTTCTTTCCTCGATCATTTTTTCAACGTTATCGCTGATGATATTTATATGCTCACTTATCGCTTCCAACACCTGTTTCTGGTTGGCATAAGCTTTTTCAGAAAGCCCTGCTTCCTTTAAACCAACAATATTTTTTATCAATACATTCTGATACTTGACCGCAGAAGGAAGAATAAATGTTGTTGCCAGATCACCCATCACCCTGGCTTCAATCTGTACTTTTTTAACATAGGCTTCCAGCATGATCTCATGCCGGGCTTCCAGCTCAGAATGGGTATAAATCTCATTACTTTTAAAAAGATGTTTTGTCTTATCTGTTACATAGGCATCCAATGCCAATGGCGTTGTTTTTATATTTGGCAAACCACGTTTTGCCGCTTCTTTTTCCCACTCATCACTATAGCCATCACCTTCAAACAAAACAGATTTACTCTCAACAATATATTTTTGAATAACCTGCATAATGGCCACTTCTTTCTTTTCCCCTTTTTCGATCAAACCATCAACGTGAGTTTTAAACCCCTTCAAAGTTTCGGCCATGATCGCATTAAGCGCAGTCATTGAATTGGCACAATTTGCAGATGAACCTACTGCACGGAATTCGAATTTATTGCCGGTAAATGCAAAAGGTGATGTACGGTTCCTGTCCGTATTATCCAGCATCAGTTCCGGAATACTTTTGTGTATATCCAGTTTTAAGATCGCTTCATCCTGCTCGTCAAATTTACCCGAAACCCTTGTCTCTACCTGGTTTAAAACTTCGGACAAATATTTACCGATGAAGATCGAAATGATGGCTGGCGGGGCTTCATTGGCACCCAGGCGGTGGTCGTTTCCGGCACTGGCAATAGATGCTCTTAAAAGATCGGCATAATCATGCACTGCTTTAATGGAGTTTACAAAAAATGCCAGAAACATCAGGTTCGTCTTTGGTGTTTTACCGGGTGCCAACAGGTTAACGCCGGTATCAGTTGCCAGGCTCCAGTTATTATGTTTACCACTTCCGTTGATGCCGGCAAATGGCTTTTCGTGCAATAAGCATTTTAAACCATGCCGCTTGGCTACACGTTCCATAATATCCATCAACAACGTATTGTGATCAACTGCCAGATTTGTTTCTTCAAAAATGGGTGCACATTCAAACTGTGCAGGTGCAACTTCATTATGACGGGTGCGGATGGGAATACCCAGTTTATAACTCTCCTGCTCAAAATCACGCATGTAAGCATAGATCCTTTCAGGTATTGCACCAAAATAATGATCATCCAGTTGCTGTCCTTTGGCTGGTGCATGTCCATAAACCGTGCGTCCTGTTAAAACCAGGTCAGGGCGTGTATTGGCAAGGCCGGCATCAATAACAAAATATTCCTGCTCCCAGCCTAAAGTTGCTGTAACCTTGGTAACGTTCTTATCAAAATACTGACAAACATCAACAGCTGCTTTATCCAGCGCAACCAATGCTTTTAATAAAGGTGTTTTTGTATCAAGTGATTCTCCGGTATAAGAAACAAAGATGGTTGGAATACATAAAGTTTTTCCCTGGCCTATTTCCATGATGAAAGCAGGAGAAGAAGGATCCCATGCTGTATAACCTCTTGCTTCAAAAGTAGCTCTTAATCCTCCACTGGGAAAAGAAGAGGCATCAGGCTCCTGTTGAATTAATGCTGCAGCTTCAAATTCTTCAATGGGTGTACCATCAGATTTAAGGGTAAAAAATGAATCATGCTTTTCAGCAGATAAACCTGTTAATGGCTGAAACCAGTGCGTAAAATGGGTAACCCCTTTACTTTCGGCCCAAACCCTTATACCATTTGCAATATGTGCCCCCATATTACGGTCAATCTTTTTATGCCCTTTGGTAGAGGCTGCTAAACTTTTATAAGCTTCATCACTTAAAAATTTACGGGCAACAGTTAGCGTAAATACATTTTCATTAAATATATCAGTAATTTTTTGGGCGGACTCTACCTTAACTTTGGGAAGGCCATTACTTAGGTTATCTAATGCTTTAAATCTAAGAGATTCCATATTTTTTTTATTTTAAGTCACAAAAGAACATAAAATACTCTTATAAACCAATAATTATTCCGTTATAAATTCAAAAAATAATAAAATGTGGAAATATTTTTTATATATTTTTATTTCTAATAACCTTTACAAGATTCTTCCAATCAAGTTTACACAATAATGGCGTAATAATTAAAGGAAGATAAAGGCTTCGATACCTGACGATTGAACCAAGATTTGGAACAATATAACCTATTAAAAGAAAGAGTGTGCCTGCAAAAAATAATGCAAAATATACAAAAGGCTGATTTGATCCGGAAGTATCCTTTTGCCTGAAAAAAAGAAAAAGTAAGAAGAGTAATTGATAAAGAAAAAGTTCAATATTTAATGGCAATGAAGATTTTACAGGTAATTCCCATAAATAAGGCCGCAATAAAAGATGGTTATAAGCTTCCGGTGCATTAGCGGCAAAGCTTTTAAAAGTTGGTTGTAAGGAAGTAAGCTCTATTTGAGTATCGGAATGAGCCAGGTTTAAATATTCGGTTTGTTTTGTTATGATAATATCCAATGGTTTTACATTATTTACGATATAACCAATATTGAAAAGTAAAAGTCCTGTAACCAAATAAACAGCTGCAAATGTAAACAAAGGATGAACCTTAGTTTTTGCTGATATAATCCACGCAACTAATGCAGGCAGTAATGCTATAAAAATAAAATGCCTGATCAGAAAAAGTAAGAGCAGGCTGACGCTTATCAGCATCAATCTCTTTTTTGAAAAATAATTTTTTACCAGGGATTGATAAACACTGTAAATCAGGATCGAAAGGAGTAAAAACATCATCCCGTCTTTATGCATGCCCGATGAAAAATAAAGAGTTGATGGCAGGAGAAAACAACCAATGATAACTGGTAATTTTTTATTGGGATATAACTTAATAAACAACCGGTATAATATAACATGCCCGAAAAAAATCAGGAAATTGAAAAACAGACTGTTGATATAATAATCACCACGGCTGAAAATATTAAATATGGAAACCAGTTTGATGATGATATTGTTTTTCAGGTCATTCCAGTAAGAATTGAATGAATTGAAAATGCCTGCATACCCATCCTGGTAGTCTGAAGTAAAAATATTGATAACATATTTTCCGGGATCGGTAATTAAAAGCTGATACTCTTTCCAGGCTTCTTCATTCACATCCCAGTAATCATTTCCGGTACCATAAATATGTATCGATATCCAGCCAATAGCAATACCGGCAAGGATCTTAAAAAGAAAAAGGCCCAATAAAACCTTATTGTTTATACCGGCGTTTTTAATAAAAGGCACCCGCAAGAGTAACCAGGATAAAATGATCAGGTAAACAACAAATAACAGATAATTCAAAACCATACATTTTTGCTGTGGGAAGATAGTTAAAATATTTGCTTTTGCTCATCTGGATAAAAGGTCACCAACAGTTACCTTTGCGTTTTCTCAACATGCGCTCATCTACATTTATGGAAATTACAGTAAAAACAGCAGAACAATTAAGACTTACAGCAGCAGAATTTGAATTGATCAAAGAAAAACTGGGCCGTACGCCTAACTTTAATGAACTCTGTTCTTTCAGTGCCATGTGGAGCGAACACTGCAGTTATAAAAACTCAATAAAGTGGTTAAAGACCTTACCACGCGATGGAAAAAAAATGCTGGTTAAAGCAGGAGAAGAGAATGCCGGCCTGATGGATATTGGTGATGGTTATGGTGTTGTTTTTAAAATTGAATCGCATAATCATCCTTCAGCTATTGAACCTTTTCAGGGAGCAGCAACAGGTGTTGGCGGTATTAACCGTGATATTTTTACCATGGGTGCAAGGCCCATTGCTTCATTAAACTCTTTGCGTTTTGGAAAATTGACCGATACAAAAACACAACATCTGCTGGCAGGTGTTGTACATGGTATTGGCCATTATGGCAACTGTTTTGGGGTGCCAACTGTTGGCGGCGAAATATATTTTGAAGAATGTTACCATACCAACCCGCTGGTGAATGCCATGAGCGTTGGTATTTTAAAAAATGGGGAAACGGTTTCTGCCACTTCCGGTAATGTAAAAGGCAATCCTGTTTTTTTTGTGGGAAGTGCAACGGGTAAAGATGGAATTGGCGGTGCCAGTTTTGCATCAGCTGATATTACAGCTGATAGTGCCGAAGATCTGCCGGCTGTGCAGGTTGGTGATCCCTTCCAGGAAAAAAAATTGCTGGAAGCCTGCCTGGAAGTGATACAAACCGGTGCTGTAGTTGGTATGCAGGATATGGGTGCGGCCGGAATTATTTGTTCAACATCTGAAATGAGTGCGAAAGGAGAAGCAGGCATGAGAATAGATTTGGACAAAGTACCAACACGCCAAAAAGACCTGCCTACCGGACAGGCAGGTATGAAACCCTGGGAGCTGCTTTTGAGCGAAAGCCAGGAACGCATGTTATTGGTTGCCGAAAAAGGAAAAGAACAATTGGTGCTTGATGTTTTTAAAAAATGGGATCTGCCCTGCAGCGAAATTGGAGAAGTAACTGATGACGGGCTTTTACATTTTTTTGTTGATGGAAAACTTGAAGCTCAATTACCTGCTTATGAATTGGTATTGGGTGGTGGTGCTCCTGTATATGACCGACCCTTTACTGAACCTGAATATTTTAAAAAAATAAAAGCATTCGATCCGGATAGTATAGCAGTGCCCAAAGATTTAAAAACTGTTGCTGAACAAATAATTCAGATACCCAATATTGCCAGCAAACGCTGGATATATGTGCAATATGACAGCATGGTAGGCACCGGCAACGCCAGCACCAATGCACCAAGCGATGCAGCCATCGTTTTGGCAAAACCAACCAACAAGGCATTGGCTTTAACAACAGATTGTAACAGCCGCTATGTTTTTGCCGATCCTTACAAAGGTGCCATGATTGCAGTAGCAGAAGCGGCACGCAATATTGTTTGCAGCGGCGGCCAGCCGTTAGGCGTTACCAACTGTTTAAATTTTGGAAACCCGTATGACCCTGAAGTTTACTATCAGTTTGTACATGCTATTAAAGGCTTGGGCGAAGCCTGTATAAAATTTGATACGCCTGTTACCGGAGGTAATGTTAGTTTTTACAACCAGGGGCCCGACGGTGCTGTATATCCTACTCCAACCATAGGTATGGTTGGTTTACTGGAGAATGTGGATGATAAAATGACCATGGATTTTAAGCAGGAAGATGATGAAATTTACCTGTTTGGCACACAACGAAACGACATCAACTCATCGGAATATTTACACAAGATACATGGAGTTGAATTTTCTCCCTGTCCGCATTTTGATCTGAATGAAGAATTTGAAGTGCAGCATGAGGTAAAAAAAATGATCCATAAAAAACTGGTGAACTCAGCACACGATGTAAGTGAAGGTGGGTTGTTTATTACATTGATCGAAAGCTGCTTTAATAGAAATTTAGGGTTCTCTGCTCCCCGCTACCATGGAGAGGCACGCCCGCCCGCCTGTGCCGGATCGGACGGGGATGACTCGGCCGGACGGGGGTTGGGGGTGAGGTCTGATGCTTATTGGTTTGGCGAAGCACAAAGCCGGATAGTAGTGACTGTTTCAAAAGAAAACAGAAACGATTTTAATATGCTGCTGGAGAAGTTGGAGATGACGGTTACTTATGTAGGAAAAGTTACATCCGGTAAAATAAATATTAATGGTGAGGATTGGGGCAATGTTACAGAATGGAAAGAGAAGTATGAAAATGCAATTGCTAATTTACTGGCCGGGCATGAAAGTGAACATGCATTGGCAGCTTTATAATTATGAATACAAATTCAACAATAGTGGTAACGGGTGCTGCCGGCTTCATCGGCAGCTGCATGGTAAGTTATTTAAACCAACAGGGATTTGAAAACCTGATTCTTGTGGATGAATTTGATGATGAATTGAAAGAACTGAACCTGCTGCATAAAAAATATCTGGTTCGGATTGAACGGGAAGAGTTTTTTGACTGGGCACAAAGAGAAAAACCATTTGTTAGTTTTGTTTTTCACCTTGGCGCAAGGACTGATACTACCGAATTTGATTATGCTGTTCACCAGCACCTGAATGTAGAATACTCTCAAAAAATCTGGAATTACTGCACCATCAATAATATCCCGCTGATTTATGCATCGTCTGCAGCCACGTATGGAGAAGGTGAATTTGGTTATCATGACAGTCATGAAATTATAGAACAACTGCATCCAATGAATCCTTATGGTATTTCAAAGAACGAAGTTGATAAATGGATATTACACCAGGAAGATCATCCTCCTTTTTGGGCCGGACTTAAATTCTTTAATGTATATGGCCCCAACGAATATCATAAAGGCCGGATGGCCAGTGTGATCTTTCAATCATTTAACCAGATAAAAACAAATGGTAAAGTAAAACTTTTCAGATCACATAAAAATGGTTTTGAAAATGGTGAACAACTTCGTGATTTTATTTATGTGAAAGATGTGATTGCAGTTTGTTATTGGCTGATGGAAACAGCTTTTAAAGATGACATCTTTAGTAATGGTATTTATAATTTAGGTACAGGCAGGGCGAGAAGTTTTAACGATCTGGTAAAGTCGACGTTTGCCGGATTGGATCTGCAACCTGATATTGAATTCATTGATATGCCCGAAGACCTCCGGGATAAATACCAATATTTTACCGAAGCAAATATGGATAAATTAAAAGCTGCCGGTTACACAAAAGATTTTTATTCACTGGAGAAAGGGGTGGATGATTATGTGCGGAATTATTTGGTGAAAAACAGTTTCTATTAAAATAATTTCATGAAAAATAAAATTGCCATCATCGGAGGCGGAAATTTAGGGTCTGCCATTGCAGAGGGATTATTAAAAAGTAAATTCTGTAAAGCAGCTGATATTCATATCACCAAAAGAAGTACGGCCACTTTAAAAAACCTGGAATCAAAGGGAATCAATACCGGCACTGATAATGCTGCTGCAGTAAAACAATGTCAACTCATTATTCTTGCTGTAAAACCTTACCAGGTTTCAGAAGTGCTGAACAGCTTTAAAACAGCATTAACACCCAATCATATTTTAGTTTCAGTTGTTACCGGTGTACTGATAAAAGATATTGAAGATATCATCAGGAAAAAGCTTCCTGTCTTTCGTGCCATGCCCAATACGGCTATTGCCATACAGGAAAGCATGACCTGTATAAGTTTTACCAACGCAACTGAAAAACAGGCAATTTATGTAAAAGATCTGTTTGCCGTATTAGGTAAAGTTACGGTTATCAATGAAAACTTAATGGATGCTGCAACTGTATTGGGCGCCTGCGGTACCGCTTATGCCATGCGATATATACGGGCCAACATACAGGGCGGTATCGAAATTGGTTTTGATGCTGTTACTGCCAATTTAATCGCTGCCCAAACCGTAAAGGGTGCAGCCGATTTATTGTTACAAAAAGGCACCCATCCCGAGCAGGAAATTGACAAAGTAACCACACCAAAAGGTTGTACTATTGCCGGTTTAAACGAAATGGAACATAGAGGTTTCAGTTCTTCCTTAATAAAAGGTATTTCAACAAGTTATAATAAGATAGTGAAAGGCTGATTAATCAGGTGAAAATATAATAAAATTACAGTTTCAAATTTCCTCCTCCCGATAATTCATCCTATCTTTACCCGACCTCCAAGATTTATTCCAAAATTTTCGCTGGTCATATTTATTAACGGCAACATACTTCCCAAAAAATAAGGGAAGGGTTGGCAAATTTTATTTTATGGCTAAGTATATTTTTGTAACCGGTGGTGTTACTTCCTCCCTGGGTAAGGGCATAATTGCTGCATCTCTTGCAAAATTATTACAGGCAAGGGGTTTAAAAGTGACCATTCAAAAATTTGACCCTTACATTAATGTTGATCCCGGCACCCTAAACCCATACGAACATGGTGAATGTTATGTAACCGACGATGGTGCCGAAACCGATCTTGACCTTGGGCATTATGAACGCTTTTTAAATTTGCCAACATCACAGGCCAATAATGTAACTACGGGCCGTATTTATCAAACTGTAATTAATAAGGAACGGGCCGGCGATTACCTGGGCAAAACCGTGCAGGTTATCCCACACATTACCGATGAAATAAAAAACCGGATGCTCCTGTTGGGCAAAGGCGGAAAATATGATATTGTAATAACAGAAATTGGCGGTACAGTGGGTGATATTGAGAGTTTACCTTTTGTAGAAGCTGTTCGCCAGATACAATGGGAACTTCCCGAAGAAGATTGTATGGTGGTTCATCTTACCCTTATCCCCTATTTAAAAGCAGCCAAAGAATTAAAGACAAAACCCACACAACACAGCGTGCGTATGCTCAGTCAGGAAGGTGTACATCCAAATGTAATTGTTTGCCGTACCGAGCATCCGTTGAATGATGAGTTGAAGAAAAAAATTGCCCTGTTCTGTAATGTAAAAACCAATGCGGTTATAGAAGCTATGGATGCCAGTACTATTTATGAGGTACCCCTTAAAATGCTGCAGGAAGGATTGGATGTTATCGTACTTAAAAAACTTCAGATCAATGGTTATGCAGCTCCCGAACTTACCAAGTGGCGGGCTTTTTTAGATAAACTCAAATATCCGCAAAGCAAAGTTACCATTGGCCTTATCGGAAAATATATTGAATTGCAGGATGCCTATAAATCAATCCTTGAATCTTTCATTCATGCGGGTGCCATCAACGAATGCAAAGTTCAGATCGTAAATGTACATAGCGAATTTATTACTGAAGAAAACGTACAGGAAAAACTGAAAGACCTTGATGGATTGCTGGTAGCACCGGGTTTTGGCAATCGTGGTGTAGAAGGAAAAATAATTGCCGTTAAATATGCCAGAGAAAATAAGCTGCCGTTTTTTGGTATTTGCCTGGGCATGCAGATGGCAGTTATTGAATACGCCAGAAATGTGTTGGGCTGGACCGATGCACACTCTACCGAAATGGACAAAACAACCTCCCATCCTGTAATTGATCTGATGGAAGAGCAAAAAAACATTGTACATCTTGGCGGCACCATGCGTCTGGGTGCATACCCCTGCGAAATTAAAAAAGACAGTCTTGCACATAAAATTTATGGCACAACTGAAATAAGTGAACGCCATCGCCATCGCTGGGAGTTTAATAATAAATATATTTCCGATTTTGAAAATGCAGGCTTAATACCCAGTGGAAAAAACCCGGCAACCGGTTTAATTGAAATTGTAGAACTTAAAGATCATCCTTTCTTTATTGGTGTGCAGTATCACCCCGAGTTAAAAAGTACGGTAGAAAATCCGCAACCCATATTTGTACATTTTATAAAAGCGGCAAAAGAGTTTGGCGAAAAAAAAACGATGGCAAAAGCAACGGTAATGCAGGGTGAGATGATATAAAAAGTCAAAATTAAAAAGTAAATTTGTACCAATAAATTCGCACAAATTTTTACTTTTTACTTTTTACTTTTACCTTTTGACTTTGTTTACAACCTTTAGTTTTTCATGGCATCATCGTTGTGTCACTCACTTGTACCGCATACCATTATTCAACGCCTTCAAATTCAACTTTCATAATTTAATTCTTCTTAAATCCTTGCAAAATAAATTCTTTCAAAAATATTATTCTGCTGCTAACACCCCGGGTGGTCCCGATAGCTATCGGGAGGGAGGACTTAAACTTTCAATGTACGAACTCAACCGTAAAACGGTTGAAGAATTTAAACAGTCTGATAAAACACCACTCATTGCTGTTTTGGAAAACATCCGCAGTGCTTACAATGTAGGCAGTGTATTCCGTACCGCCGATGCATTTTTGCTGGAAGCCATTTACATAACCGGTTACACCTGTGTTCCTCCACACAAAGAAATAAAAAAGACTGCCCTTGGTGCTGAGGAAAGTGTAAGCTGGAAACATTTTGCCAATGCCGCAGAAGCCATAAAAACGTTAAAAAAAAATGGTTATAAAGTGTATGCCATAGAGCAAGCCTTAAACAGTACTATGCTGCAAAAACTTAATTTTAACATTGATGAAAAAATTGCTGTTATTTTTGGCAACGAAGTTAGCGGTGTGGAACAGGAGACCATTTTGCAATGTGATGGCTGCATTGAAATACCCCAACTGGGTATGAAGCATTCATTAAACATTGCAACGGCAGCCGGTGTGGTGTTGTGGGAACTAGTTCGGAAAAAATTTTGAGTTATGAACCTGCCGGCAGGCAGGTTATAAATTATGAGTTGTACATGTCATCAGTAAAAAAATATCTTTCCCTTGTAAAATTCTCCCACACCATTTTTGCAATGCCCTTTGCATTGATTGGATTTTTTATAGGGATTGTTTCATTGAATAGAGTGCCAAATGTTTATTATAATTTGATTTTATATAATTCCAATTATGATAAAATTTATTTATTTTTTCGTCACAATTGGTATGTCCTTTTAATTGTCATCCTCTGCATGATCTTTGCCCGTTCCGCAGCCATGGCTTTTAACCGCTGGCTTGATAAAAACTTTGATGCAAAAAATCCACGTACTGCAATCCGGGAAATTCCGGCAGGGGTTATTAAATCAAATAATGCATTGTTTTTTGTAATTGTCAATTGCATATTATTTATTGCCTGTTGCTTCTTCATCAATAAAATTTGTTTTTATTTATCCCCGGTAGCATTGTTTGTTGTTTTATTTTACAGTTTTACAAAACGTTTTACTGCGCTATGCCATTTGGTTTTGGGGATTGGTTTAAGCCTGGCTCCTATTGGTGCTTATCTGGCAGTAACCGGGCAGTTTGCTTTATTGCCTGTTCTCTTTTCATTCACCGTTTTATTTTGGGTAAGCGGTTTCGATATTATCTATGCCCTGCAGGATGAAGAGTTTGATAAAAGCAACCAACTCCATTCTATACCGGCTGCATTGGGTAAATCAAAAGCGTTACTGGTTTCCAATTTGTTGCATGTACTTTCTGCAGCCTCTGTCATCTGTGCCGGTATTTATGGTCACTTCGGACTTTTGTATTGGATTGGCGTGGCAATTTTCTGCAGCTTATTAATTTACCAGCATACATTGGTAAAGCCAACCGATTTAAGAAAAGTAAATATGGCTTTCTTTACAACCAATGGTATTGCATCCGTTGTTTTCGCCATCTTTGTAATACTGGATCTATTTTTGTATAAATAACCTTATTCAACAATGAACTTTCAACTTTAAACTTTAAACTTTTAACTTCCCCTGGCACGAATTCTTTCCATAGACTACGGCGGTAAACGAACCGGATTGGCAGTTACTGATCCATTGCAGATCATAGCAACGGGCCTAGAAACTATTGATTCCAAAGAGCTCATCCCCTGGCTCAAAAAATATTTTTTGCAGGAAGAAGTGGAACTTATCATCATCGGACTGCCAAAAAACTGGGACGATTCAGATACCCATGGCACAGCCCTGGCAGAAGCTGCTATTAAAAAAATACAAAAAGAATTTCCAACTATGCCGCTAAAAGCTGTGGATGAACGTTTCACTTCTAAAATGGCCAAAGACGCAATGATAGAAATGGGTATGAAAAAGAAGCACCGCCGGGATAAAAAAAATGTGGATTTAATTGCGGCTACCATCATCCTGCAGGAATATCTTCAGTCTAATTGACGTAAATTTGCAACATGATTCTTCCAATTGTGGCATATGGTTCTTCGGTTTTAAGAAAGGTTTGTGATAAGATCTCAGCCGATTATCCCAACCTGGATAAACTGATTGCAGATATGTGGGAAACCATGTATAACAGTAATGGTGTTGGTTTAGCTGCTCCCCAGATAAATGTACCCATCCGGTTATTTATTATGGACAGCGAACAGATTTTTAAAAACCAGGATGAAGATGAAAAAGATGATTATCCCGACGCACCTGGTTATAAAGCTGTTTTCATCAATGCCCATATTATTAAATTAAACGGTAAAGAATGGCCTTACAACGAAGGATGCCTGAGTATCCCTAAAATAAGGGAAGATGTTTACCGCAATGAAGAATTAACACTTGAATTTGAAGATGAACATTTTGAAAAACATACCAAAACATTTAATGGTATTTCTGCCCGTATATTACTGCACGAATACGATCATATTGAAGGCAAACTATTTATAGACCACCTTAAACCCCTCAAGCGGAAATTAATGAAACGTAAGCTTGATGACATTAGTAAAGGGAAAATAAATGTCGATTACCGGATGGTCTTTCCGAAATAATTAACAGGATTATTAAAGAACTCACTATTGTAACTTTGCAGGTATGATACAGAAAATCATAGCTGCTTTTTTTTGTTTGGGTTTCATAAACAACTGCTTTGCTCAAAAAATTACCGACAGCACAGTTTCAGTAGGTCAAAAAACCATTACACTCAGTGAGGTAGTCATTAATAATAAATTAAATATCCCTGCATTTATTGACCGTATTAAAAATGACAGCTCTTTTTATAAAGCATTCCGCAATCTCCGGATCCTTGGTTTTACAGCCATAAATGACATCCGCATGAATAACAGTGACGGAAAGGTTAAAGCAAGTTTGCGCAGCATAACAAAACAGAGCCGCACTACTGATTGCCGTAAAATGGAAATCATGGAAGAACAGATTTATGGGGATATTTATGATGAGTACCGCAATTTTAATTATTACACTGCACAAATGTATGCGTCACTTTTTTTTACACGGGATTCTGTTTGTGGCGAAGATAATATTGTAGCCGGAAGGGAGTTCAGCACAGCAGGTAAAAAAGGTATGGATAAACACAAAGAGCAGTTAAAAATGTTATTCTTTAATCCGGGTAAAAGGATAAACGGCCTGCCCTTTATCAGTAATAAAACAGCCATTTATGATGATGATATGGCTGACAGGTACGACATGAGTATTGATGTGGCCATGTATAATAATGCCAGTTGTTACCTTTTTATACAAAAAGTAAAACCAGCCAGTAAGCATGATGTTATAGTAGATGAAATGATTACCTGGTTTGATGATAAAACATTTGAAGTGGTAGCCAGGAATTACACGTTAAATTATAATGCCGCTGTTTATGATTTTAAAGTGCAGATGGAAATTGTAATGACAAAATTCGGGGAATACCGTGTGCCTTCACTTATCCGGTATATAGGCAACTGGAAGGCAATTTTTAAACCCCGCGAAAGAGGCATCTTCACTGCCACGCTTTTTGATTATAATTAATAATGTTGCGCTTTTTTTAACTTTAAGTTGCGTAATTTTATTGGATGACTTATTTTTTAAAGAAATACCTGGTTCTTCTGTTTACCCTTTTTAGTGTTGTGTCTTTTGCTCAAACTGAAGGCAGGGATTTTAAAGCCATTGATGCTTATGTAAAAAGCCTCGGCTCCCTGGAAAATATGAGTATGGGCACTATCAATAATGTGGTAAGCAATAAGTTTACCGATAAAGTTGATAAGGCGAGGGCCATTTATTACTGGATTGCAAATAATATCAGCTACGATATAAAATCGGCAAGAAATAACAGTACCACTAAAAACTCTCCCACAGAAGTTCTGTTGAGCCGCAAAGCTGTAGGGATCGGTTTTGCAAGCCTCTTTCAGGATATGTGCAGCAGTGCGGATATCAGGTGTTTAACGGTGGATGGTTTTGTAAAAAATAATGCAGAACAAATTGGCGAAAAAGGCACAGAGATCAATCACAGCTGGGCCGTTGTTCAGTTAGGGCTTAGCCCTGAAACCTGGTATTATGTAGACCCGGCTTTTGGCAGCGGATACGCCGATACGGAAATGAAAGTTTTTACAAAATCTTTTTCGGATGCTTATTTTTTTACAGACAAAGCCGTTTTTAACCTGCAGCATTACCCGGATAATGAAGCCTGGAAACTGGGCAAAGCCCCGAAAGGAAAAAAAGATTTTTTTGAATTACCAGTGATACGGCCTGCATCTATGGAATATGAAGTAAAAAATTTTTTCCCAAAGAATGGGATGCTTACTGTAAAGGTAAAAAAATCAGTCAGTTTCAGTTATACACTTAATGGTAAAGAAGAGATCACAAAAGTTTTTTTGGGTATTGGTGAACGTAAAAAATATAAAGAAAAGGAAATGAACTTTATTTTTGATAACCGCACATTAAGTTTTATTTACAAATTTGAAGAAGAAGGAACATTTCCGGTTACCGTAATGGTAAATGGTAAGGAATTAATGATTTATTATGTTGAAGTAAATTAAAAGTAAACAGGCCCCGATGCGAATCGGGGCCTGTTATACGTTTTTAACTATGCTCTTTGCTTTGCCGGTGCTTTTTTCTTTGCCTTACGTAAAGCCGATTCAATATTTTTACTAAGGTTTTCAAAAGTTGGTTTATTGGTAACCATTTCTCCGTTTACGAAGAAAGCAGGAACTTCCCGTACCCCTCTTTCAATACCTTCATTTAAATCATTACGAACCTGCCAGCCATAAGTTGAGTTGATCAATTCCTCCAAAAAATGTTTATTACTTATCCCGGCTTCCCTTGAATAAAGTTTTAAACTGGTAGTACCCAATTGACGGCGGTTATCAAAAAGGATATTGTGCATTTCCCAAAACTTACCAACCTGTGAAGCCGCTACTGATGCCTCACCAGCTTTCATAGATCGTTGATGAATTTTAGTTAACGGGAAATGACGGAATTGAAACCTGATCTTACCATCAAATTCCTCCAGTAACTTCTTAACCACTTCATTTGCTTTTGCACAATCCTCGCTTTCATATTCTCCAAATTCCATCAAGGTTACTGATGCATCCGGATTGCCTACAAAAATATCCTGTGGTGGGATAATTTCTACCACTTCTTTTACTTTCATTGCCATAATGTTTGTCTTTTATCTGTTGTATTTAAACAACTTTTTTTAAAATATAATGCTCCGTTTAATTCTTTTTTTCCTTAACCCGGGTTTCTTTAGCTGATTCATTTCTAAAAACCATTGTCCCATCAAATACATCAACTAAAACAGACCTTGTCTTATCAATATCAGCAGCTAATATTCTTCTGCTTAACTGATTTACAATTTCTTTTTGTATTAAACGCTTTAGGGGTCTTGCTCCAAATTGCGGATCGTAACCATGCTCAGCTAAAAAATCCAGAACATAATCACTAAACTGCAGGTTGATACCGCTTTTAGCAACCAGTTCTTTTAAACTATCCAGTTGCATCCTGATGATGCCTTTAATTTCTTTTTTCAGCAACGGCTGAAACATGATCACTTCATCTATCCGGTTTAAGAACTCAGGGCGAATGGTTTGGCGTAATAAAACCATTACATCATCTTTGGTCTTTTGCACCGTCTTTTCCTTATTCTCCTCGGTTATATTCTCAAAATTATCCTGGATTATATGGCTACCCATATTTGAGGTCATAATAATGATCGTATTTTTAAAATTAACAATACGACCTTTGTTATCCGTCAGTCTTCCATCATCCAATACCTGCAAAAGTACATTAAAAACGTCAGGATGTGCTTTTTCTATTTCATCAAGCAGTATAACACTGTACGGTTTTCGCCTAACTGCCTCTGTTAACTGTCCTCCTTCCTCATAACCAATATATCCCGGAGGGGCGCCTAAAAGCCTGCTCACAGCGTGTTTTTCCTGGTATTCACTCATATCTATCCTGGTCATCATCGTATCATAATCAAAAAGATATTCGGCCAGTGCTTTTGCCAATTCTGTCTTACCAACCCCTGTTGTTCCAAGAAATATGAAGGAACCTATCGGTTTTTTAGGGTCCTGCAAACCAGCCCTGCTTCTACGGATGGCATCTGAAACGGCTTCAATCGCTTCTTCCTGCCCTACTACCCTTTTATGTAACTCTTCTTCTAAATGTAATAATTTAACCCTTTCGCTTTGCATCATTTTCATAACCGGTATCCCGGTCGCTTTTGCCACATTTTCGGCTATATCTTCTGCATCCACCTCTTCTTTTAACATACGCTTTTCAGTATTGTCATTCAATTGCGTGGTATATTCATCAACAATTTTTTCCTGCTCCTGTACTTTACCATACCTTATTTCAGCAACTTTACCATAATCACCTTCCCGTTCTGCCTTATCAGCTGCCAGTTTTAAATTTTCAATTTCTGCCTTGGCATTCTGTATTTTTTCCACTATTTCTTTTTCCTGTTGCCATTTGGCCTTAAACGTATCTCTTTCTACGGAGAGATTGGATATATCGGTATTTAACTGCTTGAGTTTTTGCTCATCACTTTCCCTTTTAATTGCTTCCCTTTCAATTTCCAACTGGCGGATCTTTCTTTCCAACTCGTCCAATTCTTCCGGCATGCTGTTCATTTCCAATCGGAGTTTGGCAGCACTCTCATCAATCAGATCAATAGCTTTGTCCGGTAAAAACCGGTCGGTAATATACCTGCTCGATAATTCTACAGCAGCAATGATGGCTTCATCTTTTATCAAAACATGATGGTAGGTTTCGTACCTGTCTTTCAATCCACGTAAAATTGAGACCGCATCTTCCACCGTTGGCTCATCAATCATAACTTTTTGAAACCTGCGCTCCAGCGCTTTATCTTTTTCAAAGAATTTTTGATACTCACTTAATGTTGTTGCACCAATAGCTCTCAGTTCTCCCCTTGCTAAAGCAGGTTTTAAGATATTGGCTGCATCCATAGCTCCGTCTCCGCCACCGGCTCCAACCAGTGTATGTATTTCATCAATAAATAAAATGATCTGCCCGTCACTGGTACTTACTTCTTTTACAACTGATTTTAAACGCTCTTCAAATTCACCTTTATATTTTGCACCGGCTATAAGCTGCCCCATATCCAAAGCATAAATAATTTTTGATTTTAAATTTTCGGGTACATCACCATTTACGATACGCATGGCCAAACCCTCGGCTATGGCTGTTTTACCAACACCGGGTTCACCAACTAAAATTGGATTATTTTTACTTCTCCTGGATAAGATATGCAAGGTTCTTCGTATTTCTTCATCCCTGCCAATTACTGGATCCAGTTTTCCGGCCCTGGCCATTTCAATTAAATTTTTGGCATACTTATTTAGTGCATTAAACTGTGTTTCGGAGGTTTGGGAAGATACAGTTGAACCTTTTTTTAAATCCTTAATGGCCGCAATTAATCCCTTTTCTGTTAAGCCTGCATCTTTTAATAATTTGGCTGTATTATCACTGCCCTGCAACAGTGCCAAAAGCAAATGTTCAACACTCACAAATTCATCTTTAAAAGTTTTTAAGGCTGCTGTTGATCTCAACAATACATTATTTGCATCACGGCTTAATGATTGAGCAGGTTCCCCACCAGAAATTTTTGGAAACTTTTGTATAGCAACTTCCAATTTTTCATCAACATAACTTACGTTAACATTATTCTTTTTCAGCAGGTACTCAACAGGTGAATCCTTATCGTTTAACAAAGCTTTTAAAACATGCTCCGTTTCTATAGTAGCATTATTGGCCGTAAAAGCCAATTGCTGTGCCTGCTGTAATATTTCCTGCGATTTTATGGTTAAGTTTTGTAAACTCATTTTTTAGTAATTTTAAACATCAAACACAAAACTCAATCCACATTTAAATCTACGCAAATATGGCATATAAGTCTTAATCCTTCTGCCGCATATGCAGTCGCATCATTGCTTATATGCTAATGTTGCAGGTAATGTGTGAAACATGAGCTAAAGCCATAACCGGGAAGGACTTATCTGGTAGCTTTTCCCGCTATTCTGTACATTACATTATAGAGCACTTTCAACTGATTTGCGGTGGAATATCATTATTACTTAAATTTGCCCAAAATTAAATTATAGTATAAAGGCATAAAAAGATTGGATTTGCGTTATTTCCTTTAGGAAAACTGACATATGAAGAAACTGACAGGCTTTATTTTATTTACCGGTTTTTTTTTAAATGTACCGGCACAGAAAAAAACTAATCATATTTCCGGTATTTACCTGCAATGGGGATACAATACCGAGTGGTATACCAAAAGCAATATTCATTTCAACACTATGGTAAATGGTGTTGATCACAATTTTACCATTTACAAGGCAAAAGCACATGACCGAAGTGACCTGGATGGAATTGTAAAAAAACCGCTTGAAGTTTCAGTGCCTCAATACAATTACCGAATCGGATTTTACTTAAATAAAAAACATACCAAAGCGATCGAGCTTAATTACGATCATTCAAAATATATAGTTTACGATAACCAGGTTGTTCGGGCCAGGGGGAATATTGGTAATACTTATTTTGATAAAGACACCTCTTTTACATTTAATGAATTACACTTTGAACATACCAACGGTGCTAATTTTTACCAGGTTAATTATGTTCAGCAATACGAATTAAAGAGAAATGCAAAACGACCCGTCTTTACAGCATTATGGAAAGCAGGGGCCGGTATTCTTATTCCGAAAACAGATATCAGACTCAGCAATAAAAGGGTTGATAACCGTTTTATTATTGCCGGTTATTGTTTTGGTGTTGAAGCAGGTGCCAGATGGTACATGAGCCGAAGCTTATTTTTTGAAGGAACCGGCAAAACCGGTTTTGCCAATTATACCAATGCCCTTGGGGTTGGTAATGGTAAAGTAAACCACAGCTTTAGATATTTTGAACTGATCGGAACAATTGGCTATGATATCAATTTTTAAATAATTTTAATAAATGAAAAGCCCTGCATAATAGCAGGGCTTTTGTATTTTTATAAAAAGACAGCTTATGTACGAACATAAAAAACAAAAACTGGCCCCCATCAAAGTATATTACAGGCGACTTTGGAACAATGTTTTACTTAGCCTGCTGATCCTGGCTTTTTGTTTATTGATCGGTGTTCTTGGATATAAATTTACGATTCCCGAACTGGATTGGTATGACAGTCTTTTAAATGCCGCAATGATTTTAAGCGGTATGGGTCCAATAATTGATCAAACTATTGTTCTAACAAAAACTGCCAAAGTATTTGCATCTATGTATGCTTTGTTCAGTGGTGTTGCCTTTATCAGTACGATCGGCATTTTAATAGCACCGATCGCTCACCGGTTTTTTCATAAACTCCATGTAGAAGATACTTCCACCGATCAATGAGTGCCATTCAAAAACATACGGAGCGCATTAAAGCTCTTGCCGTAAATGCAGGATTTGATTATTGCGGCATAGCCAAAGTGCAGGTACTGGATGAAGATGCCAGGCGCCTGGAAAGCTGGCTCAATAAAAGAATGCACGGCACCATGCAGTACATGGAAAAACATTTCGACCTTCGGATTGATCCATCAAAACTGGTACCCGGTGCAAAATCAGTAATTACCTTATTGCAGAATTATTTTCCAGAACAACATCAATCAGCACTTGCACCAAAGATCTCTAAATATGCTTTTGGAAATGATTATCATGAAGTGATCAGAACGAAACTAAAACTATTTCTTCATCAGATTAAAGAACAGATCGGTGATGTGCAGGGACGTGGTTTTGTTGACAGTGCTCCGGTTTTAGAAAGGGCCTGGGCACAAAAAGCGGGCATTGGCTGGATCGGTAAAAACGGCAACCTGATCAATAAACAAAGCGGTTCTTTCTTTTTTATCGCTACTTTAATAATTGATCTGGAATTAGTTTATGATGATGCATTTGCCAAAGATTATTGTGGTACCTGCACCAAATGCATTGATGAGTGCCCTACGGATGCCATCCTGCCTGATAAAGTGATAGACGGCAGTAAATGCATTTCTTACTTTACCATCGAACTAAAAGATGCACTGATACCAGATACCATGAAAGGCAAATTTGATAACTGGATGTTTGGTTGTGATGTTTGCCAGGATGTGTGCCCCTGGAACCGGTTTTCAAAACCCACCCATGAAATTAATTTTACACCCATTCTTGAAATTTTAAATTTAAACATCAACGATTGGGAAGAGTTAACCGAAGAATCTTTCAACAACATTTTTAAAAATTCGCCGCTTAAAAGAGCTAAGTTTAAAGGTATAAAGAGAAATTTAAAATTCGCAAATAAATAAAAATCCCGGTTGCAGTTTGCAACCGGGATCTGTAGATAATATGTATCATTAAAACGGAGGATCAGGTGGTGTATTCGGATTGTTATCCCTTTCCCTTAACGGATAAGGCATCAGGTTGCGCTTGCGTTCTGCATTTGGCCTTCCAAAACGACGCATATCCTCTAATTTTTGTCCGCTCATAAATAATTCTATACAACGCTGCCGGTAAATCTCATCAAATAAAGCAGCATAAGATCCGTAAGAATTAATGGCAGGCTGGTTACTGCCAACTCCAAATGGATCAGCAGCAGCAGTTTTTGTTATTACATTATTTAAAAATATTTTGCTGCTGGTACTGTCGTTATTACGTGCATAACATTCTGCAATAATCAATGTAATTTCTCCGGGAAGATAAACCGGTATGGCAGTTGCAGCAGTATTTCCGAAATTGTTAATACGGAAACGTGGGAGGATAGTTGGATTAATAACAGTATAAAAAGGAACCCTTCCGTCTGTTAATGACGGAGCCAGTGCCGGTAACAGTCCTAAAGTAGAATCTTTTGGTTGAACCACATTATTGGTAGAAGTAGCCACTTCAAATAAAGGGTTCAACGAAAGTGCGTCGTAGTTGAAGGTAGATTTTACAGTAAGGGAAACCTGGCCGGCAGCAGTTAAAGCCTGTGTATACAATCCGGCATATAACGAATATCTTGCTTTTAAAGCATATAGTGTATTAGTAATACTAATACCAGCTGGAATGCTGGATGTAAATGAACTGCTGATTGCATTAGCAGTGATAGCTAACAATGCATCATCAATAACAGTGATCGCTTTTTTAAAGCCATCAACCCGGTCAATAAAGTTAACATTGGTACCAATACCTGCAGGTACTTTTTCCCAAAACTGGCTCATATCGCCAATTGATAACGCTTTAAAAATGCTTGCATAAGCTATTAAACCGCTTGCATAGTTTTTATCAGAAAGACCTTTTGCATTGGCAATAACCAGGTCAGCATCATAAATTACTTTATTACAGGTTGTCCAAAAAGTGGTGAGCATTGTATGGTTACCATCTACAGCTGTTCCTCCGGCAGCTAACTGTACTTCGGCTGTATTACCGGAGTTAACCACGATCAGTTCATTGGTGGTTAATCCATTTATGGTAATCAGGTTATATGAAGTACTGCCACGGCCCAAAGTATACACTCTTTGTAATCCAACAGCTACCCCTGTTAATCCGCGGGGTGTTGTTAAAGCCTGCTCTTGATTGGCTCTTGATGGGTCTATATAGTCTTTTTTACAACTTATTTGTAAAATTGTAATACAGATCAGCAAAGCTGCAACTACAATTTTTATGTTTTTATTTTTCATAATAATTTATTTAATAGATTTAGAATTTTGCAGAAACAGTTATACTAAATGTTTTTGGAATGGGAACAGCTCCAAAATCTATTCCCCGAAGAATGGTACTTTGGCCACCGGCATTAACTTCCGGATCATAACCTTTGTAATTATCCCAGCTGATCAGGTTTCTTCCAGCAACACTTGCTGTTATATCCTTAAACATCTTTACTTTACCAAAAGAGTAACTCAGTGATATTTCACGCAGCTTTACAAAAGACCCATCATCAATTCTCCATTCTTCAACTGCAGCATAGAAACTGTTTATATATCCACGCGGATAAACACCGGTTTGCTCTTTTTCTGCTTCTTTTCCATTACCTACTCCCTGTCTTGTTCTCCAGTCTGCATTAAATACTTCAACTCCCTGTACCGCATCTAACTGTATTCTTAAACTTGCTTTTTTATACGTGAATTCATTTACCAGTGACCCCGTAAAGTCGGGGTTAGGATCACCGATTATTCTTCGAACCAAAGGATTGGTTGTAATGGGAATTCCATTTGCATCCCTTATAACTGTATAATTCAATGCACCACTTTGAGTACCCCTTTCACCAACCGGGAAACCTGAGGCGTTTTTAACCAGGTTACCATTTGCATCCAGGGCAAAGAATGCCCCATAAAAAACACCAATAGGCTGTCCTTCAATAATGGCAACGGGTGCGCCCTGGTTAGTACTTAATAAGGTGAGTGACTGGCCAATTTTTACTGCTTTATTTCTATTATGATTATAAATTGCGGTAACGGACCAGGTCATATTTTTATTTTTAACAGGAATACCCGTAAGCATTAATTCAAATCCCTTGTTTTCCAGTCGGCCAAAATTATTAAGATAACTGCTAAACCCTGTTGTAGGTGCAATAAAACGGTTGATCAATAGATCATCAACTTTTTTATTATAAATATTAGCTGTTACATTTATCCTGTTTGATAAAAACCCTAATTCGATTCCAAACTCTAATTCTTTTTGACGCTCAGGTTTAATATCCGGATTAGTTAAAGTACTGCTGGAACTTAATGCAGAACGGCTATTAAAAGAATTACTGCTGTATGAATTAAACCGTTGAAAAGCACCAATGCCTGTAAGGTTACCGCTTTCGCCATATGCCACCCTTAGCTTTGCAAAATTCCAGATCTTATGAAACGACATTTTTTGCCAGAATTCATGCTCGCTAATTATATAACTGCCACTTACTTTTGCATATTTCTGATTGCGCTGATCTTTACCAAATACAGATGAACCATCTACCCTTACCGCACCCGTTACAAAAACCAGGTTTTTGTAATTAAAATTTTGCTGTAAATAATATCCTGAGACCGATAATTCACTCCTTTCATCAGCTCCCTGCAATAAGGTGCTTGCTGCATTTACAGTGGAGATAAACGGAGCTAAACCCCTTCCCTGCAATAAGGCATAATTATTTTTCTCGTACTGTACTGAATAACCAATCTGTGTGGTAGAAGCTATATCTTTTGTGATATTGATCTGGTAAGTACCGTTCAGTTCATTGTTTATCTGAAAAAAACTATTTGAGGCCGTACTTGCATAACCATTTCTGGTAGCATCCAATGAAGCGCCTCCGCCAAAGAAACCATCACTTACATTATAAGCAAACGGAGGAATATAGGTTTGCCCCCTTTGTGTATATTGATCAATACCTAAAGTATAATCAAAAGTTAAACCTTTAATGGGCCTTATTTTTAAACCCACCCCGGCAATAAGCCGGTTTGTTTCCTGCTGTTGTTTTATGTCTTCAATAACTGATACCGGGTTTACCCTTCCTCTTTCACCGATCGCTTTTATATTACCCAATGCATCCCTGGTTTGCAGGTCGTGAAAATTGCCAATGATATTAATAGAATTTAAAGGAGAAAAGAATGAATTACCATCGGGCTTTTCATTACTCAGGCTGTTGATATAATTTAACCGGATATTAAAATTCACTTTACTTCCTAATGCCTGGTCTAAGTTTACCCGAAAACTGTATCTTCTGTAATCGGTGTTTTTAATGATCCCCTCATTTTTAAAATAAGAGCCAGAGGCATAATATTTTGTTTTGTCTGTACCACCGGAAATGGAAACGTTATTATCTGTTCCTGTGGCATTGCGGAAAATATAGTCATTATAATCGTAACGGTTAACTGCAGTAGTATTTGTTAAAGCAGATGTAAGGATATCCTGAGTTTGTGCACCCACGCCATCAGTAGGGCCACCAAATTTTGTTGGTGACTGGTTTACTTCTACGGCTTTTCTAAGTTTGCTAAAGATAACACTGGATGAAAAACTGATTACCGGAGCCCCCGCTATTCCACGTTTTGTAAATATCTGTACTACACCGGCATTGGCTCTTGAACCATAAATTGCTGCCGCAGCAGCTCCGTTTAATACTTCTATTCTTTCAATATCTGCAGGATTAATATCAGCTAACCTGTTTTGTCCAATAGTTCCTACAAAACTCTGTCCGTCATAATTACCACTGGTATTGGTTACCCTTGTGGTTGCATTGTTAATAATAACACCATCTACTATATACAATGGTTCACTGCTACTGGATATTGAACTGATTCCTCTTAACCTGACTGAAATACCTCCTGAAGGATCACCACTGTTTTGGGTAATTTGTGCCCCTGCGGTTTTTCCTTGCAAGGCAGTTAAAACATTTCCCGATGCCCCTTTGTTAAGCTGATCGCCTTTAACAGTACTGATATAACTTCCCAGTTGTTTTCGGGTAGTACCGGTTGAAGTACCGGTTACTACTACCTCATCTAATCCAAGAGGATCGGCAACTAACCGGGCATTTACGTCGTAGTCGCCGGCTGCCGAAACGGTAATGGTCTGGTCATTTCTTCTAAAACCAATTGCACTGAATATAATGGTTTGTTTACCGGCTTTTAAAGTTGCAAACAGCTGATAAGTACCATCGGCATTGGTTGAAATACCCGAGTTACTGTTTATTACAGTTACTGATGCACCTGCAATGCCATTGCCTTTTTCGTCAGTAACTTTTCCGCTTATTTTTACCTGAGCAATAGTTGCTATTGCAAAGAGGTTTAAAATAAGAAAGAGGAAAAGCATTTTAAACTTACCCAATCTCCTGAGAATGTAATTATTCATATTAGCAGTTTTTAGTTGTTTACAATGTATTGTTTATAAAATTTCTAATCCGGTTTTTTTAAAAGGGGTAAGCAAGGGCGACCATATATCCAATTCTGTGATCAATATATCAATGTCTTTTGTTTCACAAACTTTTATCCGCTGTATCGTGTTTATCTTTTCCGAAATAGCGAGTGATACTACTTTTGCCGATGATTCGATCATTGCTTTTTTAACCTGCACAACTTCCCAGTCATTTTCGGTCAACCCATGTTCTGCATCCAGTGCATTGGTACCCACAAAACAAATATCAGCCTTGATCTGCCTGATTTTTGAAATCGCTTCACCACCTACTGTTATTTGAGAACTTTTAGACAGTTTATCGCCTATGATAACCACTTCAATATTTGGATGATGCATGTATTCCAGTGCTGCCGGTATGCTTCCGGTTATAAAAGTTGCATGCAGGTTCTCAGGTAATGCTTTAGCCAGTTCCATAATCGTTGTGCCACCGCTGGTTAAAACAAACATCCCATCCTGAATAAGATTTGCAGCTTTTTGGGCAATCCTTTTTTTATTTTCTATGGAATAAACCTTTGAAGAATTGAATGAACTGTAAAAAGATTTGGATAATGCCCCGCCATGGACTTTAATCAGTTTTCCAATGTCATCCAATTCCTGTAAATCTCTTCTAATAGTATCTTCCGACACATGGATCCCTTCACTAAGATCACATACCAATACACGGTTATGCAGGTTAACGTTATGAAGAATGAAAGCCTGGCGTTCTTTCTTAAGCATGGCAGTTTGGGGTATTGCAGTAAGTAGTGTAAGATATAAAAAATACAGATACCTGCAAATAAATGCAGTTTTTTTTATTAAATACTGCAATAAACAGCAAATTGCAGGAAAATTTATTGTGCCTCCTGAATTACTGAACAAAATCTATATTTACTTTTATGAACAAAAACATTGAAAAGCTTTATTCCATTTCTAACAAACCTGTAAGAAAAATCATTGGTTTAATGAGTGGCACTTCTGTTGATGGTTTAGATGTTGCCTTATGCAGTATTGAAGGAAGCGGTGCAAAAACAAAACTAAAAATTCTCAGGTTTGAAACAGTTGCATTTGATGTTGACCTGAAAGATGAGGTAAAATCTGTTTTCAGTAAAAAAATCGTGGACCTTGAAAAATTGACTTTATTAAATCCCTGGATTGCCTTGCAACATGCAGAAATTATTAACTCCTGTTTAAAAAAATGGAACATAAAAAAAGATGAAGTGGATCTGATTGCCAGCCATGGGCAAACAATTTATCATGCACCTAAAAGTTTACATAGGCAAAATAAATTCGGGAATGCTACTTTACAAATTGGCGATGGCGATCATTTGGCAGTTGCAACAGGCATTATCACCATTAGTGATTTCAGGCAAAAACATATTGCTGCCGGTGGCGAAGGTGCTCCCCTGGCTGTTTATGGAGATTATTTAATTTTTGGAAAACAAGGAGAGGAGCGGGTACTGTTAAACATTGGAGGTATTGCTAATTTTACTTATTTACCGGCAACCATGGATACTTCAAAAATTTTCAGTACTGATACCGGGCCTGGAAATACAATGATGGATGCATTTGTACAACAGCATTTTCCGGGAAAGTTTTTTGATGAAAATGCTGCGATAGCTTATATGGGGAAAGTAAATAAGACTTTATTGCTTGCCCTAAAAGAAAATATTTTTTTTGATCAACCATTCCCGAAAACTACCGGGCCCGAATTATTTAACCTTGCATACCTGGTAAATGCTCAAACAGTTAGCGATACGCTGCAAATCAGCCCAGAGGATTTAATGGCTACACTCAATAAATTTAGTGCAGATACTATTGCAGATGCCGTAAAAAAATCATTTCACGAACGTACAGGTTTAACAATTTATTCCAGTGGCGGAGGAATGCATAATGAATTACTGATGCAACATATAAAGGCTCAGTTACCTTTTTGTAAATTTTATACCACAGCAGAGCTGGAAATTGAACCTGATGCCAAGGAAGCCGTTTTATTTGCTTTGCTGGCTAATGAATGTGTAAGTGGGGATTTTTCGATTTTTGGAAAAGGTACTGACGGTATGCCGGTACTGTCGATGGGGAAAATCAGTTTCCCTGTTTAATGATTCTCTACATATGCTTTTAAACTGTTCAATGCATCTTCATATCCCTGCCCGGTTATCTTTTCAATAAAAATACCATAAAATTTTTCCCAGGGATACCATCTTAATTTTATCAGCACATTCCATTCGGCCTGTACCTGGCTGCTGTCGGTAACCGGTAAAACCCTCAACGTGTTCAACACATCAATTTCCCCTTCTCTTACTAAAATGGCTGTAAGGGTATTGTCTTTTTTACCGGTAATCAGTATGCTGTTTTTTTTGCCTTTAGATACCCAGGCACAGGAATTACTTATTCCGTTGGCATCTGTGTCAAATTTAATATTGGCAGAATCATTAATAAAAACCGGTTGCCAGTGTTTCCAGTTATGCAGGCTACTGATTTCATTAAAAACCATATCAGCTTTGGCGTTTATAACCACTGCCCTGGTTACCATCAGTTTTGATGGAATGAATAATGAAAGGATGGTTACAAAAACAAATAACCCTGCCATCACAATTAAAAACCCTTTAAACATCCGGATATTCATTTTTTATTCCCATTTAAATACTTTGATGGCAATTATATAAACCGCAATTCCCCATAATACTAAGATCCCGATTTCGGTACGTACGTCCCATAAATTCTGTCCTTCAAAAGCAACGTTCCGCATGGCAGTATTTAAATGTGTAAGTGGCATGGCCTTGGATATCGGTTGCAGCCATTTTGGGAAAGCCTCTATCGAAAAAAAAGTTCCGCCAATTAGAAACTGGGGCATGGTAATGAGGTTGGCAAATGGAGGTATAGCACTGTCGTTCTTTGCCATTCCACTCACAATAAACCCAAAACCCATAAATACCATTAACCCAATAAAACTAAGTACAAGCATTTCCAGTAAAGTCTGAAAACCATTGATCAGCGTAAACCCAAAAAGGAACCTGCCTACCAGTATAATTACAACGGCAGTTACCATTTGAAAAATTACCCTGCTTAATCCCTCACCCAATACAATATAAGTACGTCTTATCGGCGTTGCAAAAAAACGTTTAAGAACCAGTGTGCTTCTTAAGTTAAAAAACATAAAGGCCACACCAAAAACGCCTGAACTCAACAAAGAAAAACCAAGCTGACCCGGCAAAATAAAATCGATGGTTTTGTACTCCCTTACCGTTTCAATTTCTACCGGCTTTTTATCAGGCACGGCATAAGCAGGCCGGTTAGCATATTTACTGTTACTTACTTTATTGGCCAATGAATGTATTACAGATAACAGTTGTGGCCATTTATCATCACTTGCATTGGTACTGGTTAGTTTGTAAGTATATGCCGGATTTTCCTGTTGCGTTTTAGTGATCTTTAAAATTCCGGCTACTCTTCCTTTTACCAGGGCTGACCTTAATTTATTTTCATCATCAAATGAAACAATCTTTACCCTGCCACTCTGTTTAATTGAATCAAAAAGAGTATTACTGGTATCACAGTTTTTATCTATAACCATTTTGTACACCGGAGCTCCACCGCCATCACCAATAAAACCAAACACCAAAATGAAAATAAAAGGGAATACAAAACTGAATACTATTGCTGACGGGCTTCTGAAAATGGCTCTTAAGCTTGCTTTGGTAATGGCAAGCATTGCCCTAACCTGATTGTATTTTTGTATCATTGAAGCAGTTTGAGGCGTAAAGCTATTGGTAAAAAAGGATTCAAAAAAATTTGGAGTTGCCGACATATGTCGTACATTTGTACGACATATGTCGGGCGCATGAAAAAGAAAGAAAAAAATACCTCTCATAAGCCAACCACTTTGGCAACTACGGTAAAAGAACCGGTACCCCTATACCGCAGTGTAAAAGCATTGCCTTTGTTAAAAGATTTTACCTATAATGAATTCAAAAAAATTGCTGACAAAGCTCCTTTTACACAATCAGAATGGGCTGCCATCTTACATGTCAGCGAACGAACCTTACAACGTTATGCAAAAAACAATGGCGTTTTTGCACCCATCAATGCAGAAAGGGCCCTTCAAATAGCAAATATTATTGCTGAAGGGAAACGAACTTTTGGTAAATCAGAGATGTTTTATCAATGGATAAAAAGCAATCCCTATATGCTGGAGGGTTCACTTTCATTTGAATCTTTAACAACCGCACATGGCATCCAGATGATATTAATACAATTGGCCCGAATTCAACACGGCATACTTGCATGATTATTTACAGGCTTTGTAACGAAGAATATAAAGATGATCTTTCGGGTACCGGTGCAAAATTAACCGGTGGCAGATGGAACTCCATTGGCGTTCCGGTTTTATACACTACAGAAAATATTTCTTTAGCCGTTTTGGAAATACTGGTTAACACCAATACCAGCCTAATTCCGATTTCCTATTATCTGTTTAAGTTAGAGATCCCGGATGCCCTGTTGCCTTTAACCATTACCAAAGAAAAATTAAAAAAAGACTGGAAGGATGATGTTGAATATACAAAATGGATGGGAACTGAATTCTGTAATGCCGGCAAAGCCTTATTTTTAAAAGTACCTTCTGCCGTTGTGGATGAAGAAAGTAATTTTATTTTTAATCCGCAGCAAAAAGATTTTAAAAAACTTAAAGTAGTTTCGGCTAAAAAATTCCATTTCGATAAAAGACTTTACTTAAAGAATGAATAAAACCTATCTTCTTCTCGGCAGCAATATGGGCAACAGCAAAAAGCAGTTATTGAGGGCCATAGCACAAATTGAAAAACAAATTGGCTGTATCACCCGCCGGTCAGGTATTTATACAACTGCAGCCTGGGGCAATACAGCACAACCCGATTTTTTAAACCAGGTAATTATTGTTGATACCGAATTGACCGCTTTACAAACCATGCAATCTATTTTAAGTATCGAAAAAAAAATGGGGAGGTTAAGAAGCGTTAAAAATGCACCCCGCATCATTGATATTGATATTTTATTTTTTAATAAAGAGATGATCGAACTGGAACAGCTCACTGTTCCGCATCCGCAGATACAAAACAGGCGATTTGTATTGGTACCACTCAATCAGTTATCCCCCAATCTGAGGCATCCGGTACTTAAAAGATCGGTGCACCAGCTTTTTATACACTGCACCGATAAATTAAATGTGAAAAAGTTTTAAGGACTTAAAAATTGTTTCCCCTTATTTTGCAGTTTGCTGGTGATGTTTCGGTTTGTTTTGTCATGCTGAGCGATAGCGAAGCATCTGCCAAACGATGATTCGGATGTTCAGCTTCAGTGCAGTTACCTGACAGATTCCTCTCCCGCCTTTGGTGGGATCGGAATGACAAACCGGGAAATTACCAGTTCGCCAGAAATGTTCAGCATGAAATATAATTTTGTTACTATAGAAGGAAATATTGGTGCCGGTAAAACCACGCTGGCACATCTATTAAGTAAACATTTCAATGCCCGTTTAATATTAGAAGAATTTGCCGACAATCCTTTCCTGCCTAAGTTTTATGAAAACCCCGGCCAGTATGCTTTTCCGCTGGAATTGTTTTTTATGGCCGAACGTTATAAACAGTTAAAAGACCTGTTGCAGACAAAAGATATGTTTCAAAACATAACCATCTCCGATTATCTTTTTACCAAATGCCTGTTATTTGCCAAGGTTAATTTATCTGATGAAGAGTTTCGTTTGTACCAAAAGCTTTTTGAAATTATCAATCCGCAGATCGTTCAGCCAGATATGGTCATCTATTTACATACCCCAGTTAAAAAATTACAGGAGAATATTAAAAAACGTAACCGTGACTATGAACAATCCATTCCAAATGACTACCTGTTTACTTTACAGGAAACCTATACACAATACATTAAACAGCATAAGATTAAAACCCTGTTTGTTGATGCAGGCAATGCTGATTTTTTAGGCAATGAGGAGCACTTGAAAGTTATTATTAAAGCATTGGATAAAGAATATGAAGATGGGCAACATTATTTAACTTTGCCCTAATCAAAAAAAATGAGCAGCGATAAACTCCCCAAAGAATTCAGGAATTTTATTTTTGCCCGCCTTTTCTTTGTTTTGGGGTTACGCATGATCACCACCATTGTCATTTACCAGGTCTTTCATTTAGCCAGCACTTATATGGTAGGCTTTGCCGGACTGGCCGAATTTGTTCCTGCAGTAATTGCAGCTTTATATGCCGGCCATTATATAGACACACACAACAAAAAAAAAATCCTGGTATGGTCCTATGTTTTTTATATGTTTTGCGGAATATCTTTAGCCCTCATCAGCCTCCCTTATTTTCAAATATCCAATACTACAAAACTCACTGTAATACTATCGGCTGTTTTTTGTACCGGCATCATCCGTTCCTTTGCCGGGCCATCTGCCAACAGTATGATCGCCGCCATTGTTCCCCGTGAACAGTTGCAAAAAGCCATATCATACAATTCATCTACCTGGTTAATATCGTCCATTGGCGGGCATGCCATTGGCGGACTTTTAATTGCCGGGATAGGCATTTCCAATGCCTACTTTGTAACAGCCGTATTAATATTAACTGCCGCCCTGTTTGCATTACAGTTAAAACCAAAACCACCCGTAAGCACTCAGCAAAATGAGCCCATGTTTACGGCCATTAAAAATGGTTTTTCGTATGTGTTCAACAATAAAAATTTATTAGGCGTACTTTCTTTAGACCTGTTCGCCGTTCTTTTTGGCGGGGCCGTTGCCTTTATCCCCGAAGTGGCAGAAAAGACCTTACACACCGGCCCTATTGGTTATGGTTTTTTAAATGCGGCCATGGACCTCGGTAGCCTTATCAGTATTGTCTTCCTTGTAAGATACCCTATGAAACAAAAACAGGGATTAAAAATGTTGCTGGCAGTTGCTGGCTTTGGTATTTTCATTATCGTGTTTGGTTTATCAAAAGTTTACTGGCTAAGTTTTATGGCTTTATTGATTGCCGGCATATTCGATGCCGTAAGTGTGGTGGTACGTGGCACCATCATGCAGTTAAATACACCCGACGAATTAAGGGGCAGGGTTGCTTCCATCAATCTAATTTTTATCAATTCTTCTAACGAACTCGGCCAGTTTGAAAGCGGAGTTACATCCCGTATGTTTGGTACTTTGCCTGCAATAATCTTTGGTGGGGCCATGTCGGTATTGGTTGTAGCTGCCACCTGGCTTAAATTTCCGAAGCTGAGGAAACTGGAGTATTGATTTTGCATAAACCACAAATGCACAAATATTAAATAGTCACAGGTAAACACAGATCATCTTATAAACCGGTGAGCAAACCAGGGGTCCATCAGTGTTTAAAACAAATTAGATGCACTTCCTGTTTCTTTTGTAAATTGTAAAATTAAAACTCATCACCATGCAACGCAGATCATTCCTCCGCAATACGGGTTTAACTATAGCCGGCTTAGCCTTACTTAATAAAGATTCTTTAGCTGCTTTTTTGGCCGACCCGGCATGGAAAATTAAAATGCTCACCGAAGATATCGGCATCTTTACCGAAAAAGGCGGCACCATCGCCTTTTATCTTTCTAATGAAGGTGCTGTAGTTATTGATACCCAGTTCCCGGATGCTGCCCAGCATTTAATTGATGAACTGAAAAAGAAAAGTGAAAAACCTTTCCGGCTTTTAATCAATACACATCACCATGGTGATCATACAGCCGGAAATATTGCTTTTAAAGACCTGGTGCCTCATGTACTGGCACATGCCAATTCAAAAACAAACCAGGAAAAGGTTGCCAAAGAACAAAAGAAAGAAGACAAACAATTATACCCCGACCAAACCTATACCGATACCTGGAGTGAGAAAATCGGCAAAGAAAAGATAAGCCTTCACTATTTTGGTGCCGGCCATACCAATGGCGACAGCCTGGTACATTTTACAAAAGCCGATATCGTACATATGGGCGACCTGGTATTTAACCGCCGCCATCCTTATATTGATAAAACCGCCGGGGCAGATATTGCGAACTGGATAAAGATCCTGGATAAAGCAACCGTTACCTTCAGCAAAAAAACACAGTATGTATGCGGCCATGCAGGCGAAGGTTTTGATGTTCAGTTAAAAGCCGGCGACCTAAAAGCATTTGGTGAATACCTTGGCAATGTTTTAAAATTTACTGAAGCACAAATAAAAGCTGGTAAAACAAAAGAAGAAATTTTAAAAGCTACCGAAATACCCGGCTCACCTGAGTGGAAAGGCGATGGTATTGAAAGACCGTTAACGGCTGCTTATATTGAACTTACTTCAAAATAGGTTCGTTGGCACTGCAGGTCCTTATTCACTTTTAATTAATAAAGTAAAGGTTTTAAAAATTAAATATTTATATCGAAAGGCGCGACACCTCTTATTCTGCAGAAACCGGGCTGATCACATTACTTACTTCTTCGATCCGGTTGGCTGGAAAACCGCCCTGTACAGCATGTTCCATTACTAATTCTTTATTAGGTGCAATATACACACAGTATATCTTGTTTTCTGTTACAAAACTTTCTACCCATTGAATGCTGGGTCCCAGATTACTGATAACAGCACAAGATTTTTGGGAGATGGCTTTTAGATCAGCGACAGAAAGTTTACCGGCCCCGGGTATTTCCCTTTCAATTACATATTTTGGCATAACAAAAAATTTTAGTTGCCCAAAGTAAAACAATCTGCACAGAAATAAAAGGACTATTTTAGGGAAATAAGTTTTTCCAGTACATAATAAACTATCGGGCAAAAGCTGCTGTTTTTAATTGTTAGCGGCTGTCTTTTCAGCAATACATCTTCATCCGTATATGGGAAACGCTGACAATCAGTTGGCCGCTCATCATAAATGCTGCAAAAATTGTTGGCTCCTAAAAAGGGGCATGGTTTTGATCTTAATACATAATCGCCTTCACTGTCTACAAATAAATAAGTGTTGATAAAATCCCCTTCTTTCATTTTCAGATATTTTGAAATACGCTTGATATCCGGTTTTTTAAACCGGGGCGAATAGCT
>JAYTOF010000082.1:0-12949 GCA_043747955.1 Chitinophagaceae bacterium | reverse complement strand
CTGGTAATAATCTGCAGCAGCAGCAACAGATCAATCCTGTTTCCGGATTTCCTTTAGATGAATACCAACAGGAGGCTGCTTATATCAGTAATAATCCCGGTGAGTTTGCCAATTTTAATATTCCCTGGAGTGTCAGTTTATCTTATTCTTTTAATTATAACCGTATCCCAAATGGATTTGGTACGGGTTATAAAAGTTCAATTTCACAAAGTGTGACCTGGAACGGAACTTTAAACATTACACCGAAATGGCAAATGGGATTAAATGGATCCTATAATATTTCACAAAAAGAACTTGGCTTATTAAGTATAAACCTGTCAAGGGAAATGCATTGCTGGCAAATGACAATTAATTTATCACCTGTGGGAAAATATCGCTCCTTTAGTATCAACATTAGCCCTAAATCGGGCATTCTGAGAGACCTGAAGATAAACAGGACAAGATATTTTTATGAATTATAGCGGATTGGAATGGTAGAAGAACAGAAATTCAGGGATCATTTAATAACTTTAAAAATATACCTTCACATAATATCTAAAGCTAATAACGCTTAAACCTTCTTTACATATTCATTCAGCATTTCAGTAAACACTTTCTCTTTCAGGTCTTTTACACTGATACCGGCAGAAGATACCGGAGCTAAAAAATGCATTTTTAACCGGGTAGGTAACAGGAAAAAATTTTTATCGATCGGCATTGCTTTTTTTGTGCCGGTGATGACACAGGGAATAATATCTTTATTGGCAGCAACCGCAAGTTTAAAAGCCCCGTCATAAAAATTTTTAAGAGGTTCAGAGCTTCTGTTACGGGTTCCTTCCGGGTAAATACACATGTGCATACCTCCGGCTAAGACTTTTTTCATTTCATCAAAACTTTTTCTGCGGCTTATTTCACTTTTCCTGTTCACTAAGACAGAGCCTCTTTTATAAAATGAACCAAATAAAGGGATTTTTACGAATGTATCTTTTGCTATGGTTTTATTTGCCCCGGGAACATAAGGTGCAGATAATGGGACATCTAAAAATGCATTATGATTGAATACAACAACATAAGCATTGCCAGGTTTAAAATTGTTAAGGCCATCAACTTTTACCGGGCACCCCACTAAAAAAAGCCACACATTCATCCATATTTTTGAAACCGCAATAAAATATTTTTGTCCCTTTGGCGATTTCATTAAATACGAAGCCATCGCAGGCAAAAAGATTATAAAAAAAGTTCCTAAAAAAGTTATCAATCCCCAAAATGCCCAGATCCTGCCAAAAATGTTCTTTATAAATTTCATTACCGCAATTAATGATGGTTATGGTGTTAATAGTTTCCAGTCAATGGGCATTATTCCCTGTTTTGTTAAAAGCTCATTTGTTTTTGAAAAATGTTTACAGCCAAAAAATCCTTTATCAGCTGAAAAAGGAGAGGGGTGCGCAGCTTTTAAAACAAAATGTTTTGTTTCATCAATTAAAGATTGTTTGTCCTGAGCAAATTTTCCCCAAAGTAAAAATACGATACCGGTTTTTTCATCCGATATTTTTTGAATTACCGAATCGGTAAACTCAGCCCAGCCAAATTTAGCATGGCTGAACGGTTCATTAGCTCTAACGGTTAGTGCAGCATTTAATAAAAGTACGCCCTGCCCGGCCCATCGGGTAAGGTTACCATATTGTACAGGCATAGCAACGCCAATATCACTTTGAATTTCTTTGAAAATATTAACCAGTGATGGGGGAGGCTTGATTCCATTTTGTACCGAAAAGCTTAACCCATGTGCCTGGCCGGGCCCATGATACGGATCCTGCCCGATTAGCACTACTTTTAATTTTGAAAATGGGGTTTGATTAAATGCATTAAAAATAAGTGGTCCGGGGGGATATATCATTTTACCTGCAGCCTTTTCCGTTTTTAAAAAAGTAACTATTTGTTGAAAATAAGGTTTAGTGAATTCATGTTTTAAAACTTCTTTCCAACTTGCTTCCATTTTAACTTCCATACCGCAAATTTTAATAAAAGTAAAAAAGAGTGTTCAAATAATGGGTCTTTCTTTTTTTAATGTACAATTCATCCTGCCTTGCAGGTATTATTTTTTTGTACCACTATATTATACCGGGTATTACGTAGCACCATATCAGGAATTGACACATTGCAATATTTATTAAATAGCTGACTACGGAAAAATTGATAAGAAAGTCTGTATAAAAAATAAAAAAGCCTTTTAAAAAGGCTTTTTTATTTGTGACTCGGATTGGATTCGAACCAATGACCCTCAGCTTAGAAGGCTGATGCTCTATCCAGCTGAGCTACCGAGCCATTATTTAGTATTCTCTTAATTTGAACTATTGTGCTTCCTGTAAAAAAGTAGTATAACCTATTCAGCTTAACCTCCTGGCCAAAATCGGCTGCAAATATAGTCTTTTCAAAAAAATATGTAGTAAATAAAAACAAGTATAGTTGTTTAAAAATAAATATTTCTACATTTGCATTCTACAATTTATTTGCTATGAAGTAATTAATAAGTAAGGTAAGCTTTCATTTACTTTAAACAATTTGAAAAAACAGGGTCCTCAGCTCTGCATATAATCTATTACTTAAATCAAGGTTTTACTATCATGGCAAATTCCGGTATTTTCTTTAAAAGAGATTCAATCTTTAAATTACTTAAGCAGGCCCTTCGGGGTGATATAACCGATTTTACAACCGGTAGTATTGACCGGGCCATTTTTTTATTGGCAATACCAATGATTGTTGAAATGCTTTTGGAATCATTTTTTGCAGTTGTTGATATCTATTTTGTAAACAAAATAGGTATTGAAGCTTCATCAACTGTAATCTTGACCGAGGCATCCCTAACTATTTTATACTCGGTTGCCTGGGGGTTGGCAATTGCTGTTACTGCAATGGTAGCAAGAAGGGCAGGAGAAAAAGACTTTACGGCTGCAGGAAAAATTGCATCACAGGCTATATTGTTGGGCATATTATTATCACTAATAATAAGTGTGGTTGGGTTTATATATCCAAAAGATATTCTGAGTTTGCTGGGTGCAGGTAAAGATGTAGTGGAAGAAAATTATTTGTTTACCAGGATCATGCTTACGGGTAACGTAGTTATCATGTTGCTGTTTATTAATAATGGGGTTTTTAGAGGAATCGGGAATGCCTCTATAGCTATGAAAGCATTATTACTGGCTAATGCAATAAATATTGTATTGGATCCATTACTGATATTAGGTATCGGGCCTTTTCCAAAAATGGGTGTGGTAGGAGCTGCAGTTGCAACCACAATCGGCAGGTCCTGCGGTGTTCTTTATCAGTTTTACCATTTATTCAATGGTAAGGCCCTTATTAAGCTTACAAAAAAGCATTTTATAATTAATATAAAACTGATAGACAGTATCCTTAAAACTTCCATAGGTGGAATGTTTCAGTTTATCATAGGAAGCTGCAGCTGGATTTTTTTAGCTATGATCATTGCTGAGTCGGGTACAGCTGCAGTATCCGGATATGGAACTGCGATCCGAATTTGCATTTTCACCATTTTGCCGGCCTGGGGTTTGGCAAATGCAGCTGCAACATTAGTGGGCCAAAATCTTGGAGCAAACCAACCAGACCGGGCAGAAAAATCAGTATGGAGAACAGCTTTTCTTGCGTTTTGTTTTTTTGCAGTTGTTGCCCTTATTTTTTTCTTTTTTGGAGAAAATCTGATGACTTTTTTTACACAGGATAAGTTGGCCATTAAAGCCGGAACACTTTGTTTAAAGGTACTAGCTGTTGGATATGTTTTTTTTGCATATGGAATGATAATAAGCCAGGCCTTTAATGGAGCCGGCGATACAAAAACACCTACTTATATCAATCTTTTTGTTTTCTGGGCTTTACAAATACCCCTTGCTTTCCTGTTGGCAAAGTATTTAAAAATGGGGCCTTTGGGTGTATATATTGCCATTGGAATATCAGAATCAATACTGGCTTTAGTCTGTATTGTAATATTCAGACAGGGAAAATGGAAACTCGTAAAACTATGATTTTAACTATTTTACCTGAAATAATAAATTTATTTACAAATTTTGCCTTTCCATTAATTTAACATTATATTTGCACATAACTCAGATAAAAAATTTTAATAAAATTAAAGTTTATGAAACAAAAACTAACACTGATTCTGGCGATAACTCTTTTAACCACAAGTGCTTTTGCACAAAAATCCAAAATGGGTGGTGGAAATAAAAAAGGTCCATTGATTGGTCTTCATTTCAATTTGGCTGATTTTAACGCACCTACCGGTATTAAAGATCCCCTTACCGGAAAAGTGTACAGTAAATTTAAAGATATGAATAAGGGGCTTTCTATTTCATATTGGACAGGGCTTTCCAGAAGGATTGATTTTTCCGCAAAGATCAACGCTATGTTTCGCGACTATAGTGTTATTTATTACGGGATAACCAAGCCTACTGAAATCGGGCTTGAACTTGAACCAACTTTAAATTTCCGTCCTTTTAAGGATGAAGCTTTGTTTAATCCGTTTTTAACTGTTGGTGTTGGCGGAGGTTGGTATTCCGGCGAATGGGGTGCTTATTTACCTGCTGGACTTGGACTTCAGGCAAACTTGAACAGTTCAATGTATTTCTTTTTACAGGGACAATATAAATGGACTTTAACAAAAAAGACATTGGGGGATAACCTTTTTTATACAGTTGGTTTAGCTCAGAATATAGGAAAAGAAAAAGTAAAAGTTGTTCCTCCACCACCGCCGCCGCCGATTGTTGAAGCGCCTAAGGACAGAGATGGAGATGGTGTTTTAGATATCGATGACAAATGTCCTGATGTAAAAGGTCTTGCTTCTTTACAGGGATGTCCTGATAGAGATGGTGATGGCATAACTGATGCTGATGATAAGTGCCCTGATGTTGCTGGTTTAGCCCGTTACCAGGGTTGCCCAATTCCTGATACTGATAAAGATGGTATCAATGATGAAGCTGATAAATGTATAACTGTTCCGGGTTTAGCCCGTTATCAGGGTTGCCCGATTCCGGATACTGACGGAGATGGTGTAAATGATGAGGAAGATAAGTGTATCAATGAAAAAGGACCAGCATCTAATTTTGGTTGCCCGGTGATCAGCGAAGTAATCGTTGAGAAAATTAATGTTCTTTCTAAGCGTATTTATTTTGAAACCGGTAAGTATAAATTATTGGCTAAATCTAATACTTCATTAAATGAGGTAGCCAAGATTCTAAATGATAATCCTTCTTTTAATGTAGATATTGATGGTCATACTGATGATGTAGGTAAAGACGAAATGAATCAAACTTTATCTGAAAACAGGGCTGCATCTGTAAAAGCTTATTTTGTGGGCAAAGGAATTGCTGAAAGCCGTTTGACTTCAACTGGTTATGGCGAGACCAAACCATTAGCGGATAACAAAACAGCCGCAGGCCGTGCACAGAACAGGAGAGTAGCACTTCGCCTGAAAAATTATTAATAGTATTCCACAATAAATAAAAAAACCTCCGATTTGATCGGAGGTTTTTTTATGGTTTGATAATTAAATAAACCTGGCTTTAGCAAATAATTTTACCGGATCTTTTCTTCCAGATCCACAACTTTCTCAAATACTTCTTCATAATCAGCATTTACCTGTTGTAAATCAGCATTAATATTTGTGTAGGCTGCTTCTGTTTCCTGGTATCTATCCTTATCACCATAAATCTCAGGTGATATCAACGCTGTCTCCAGTTCTGCTTTCTTTTTATTTAACTGTGCAATCTTTTCTTCTAATTGCTTAAAACGGTTCTTTTCTTTTTGCAGTTCTTTTTTTAATTCTTTATCAATAGAAGTACGTTGCTCTGTTTTGATTTCCTCCTTTTTATTTTTCTTTAAAGATTTTATATTGGCCTCTGCTTTTATGGTGTTTAATTTCTGTTCCTTATTATTTTCAGCTTCTCTCCGGGCTTTCCAGTCTTCCCATTCTTTATAAGTGCCTTTAAATTCACGGATCTTATAATCTTCAATTTCCCAAATCTTATTGGCAATACGGCTTATAAAATAACGATCATGGCTTACCAGTACAATACTGCCTTCATATTTATTCAATGATTCAATCAAAAGGTCAACAGAGTGTATATCCAGGTGATTGGTGGGTTCATCCAATAAAAGAAAATTGGCTTTGCTTACAATGGTTTTAGCCAGTGCAACCCTTGCTTTTTCTCCACCGCTTAAGACTTTAATTTTTTTATCTACATCATCACCACTAAATAAAAAACAACCCAGTAAGCTTCTTAATTCCAAATCGGTTTTACCGCTACGGCTTGTTTTCATTTCATCCAATACTGTATTATTTATATCCAGTGCTTCAAGCTGGTGTTGGGCGTAAAATGAGTCTTCTACATTATGGCCCCAAACCCGGTCACCGGTATATTTTTCAACTCCGGCAATAATTCTTAATAAGGTTGATTTGCCTTTTCCATTGGCACCAATTAATGCGATCTTATCGTCACGGTCAATCTCTGCACCGGTATTTTCTATAATTTTTACCTCCCCAAAACTTTTTGAAACATGTTTTAAAGTACACAAAATCCTTCCCGGCTGTTTGTCAACCGAAAAATTGATTCGCATATTTGGCCGCTCAATTTCAACATCTTCTATTCTTTCCAGTTTATCCAATCGCTTTACAATACTTTGTGCTGCAGCAGCCTTACTGGCCTTTGCTTTAAAACGTTCTACAAATTTTTCCTGCTGCCGTATATAATCCTTTTGGTTCTCGTATGCCTTTTTCTGAATGTCAACCCTTAGTGCTTTCTCTGTTTCATAAAACGAATAATTACCGGTATAAAAATGTAGCTGCTGTTGGTATAGTTCTACTACCTTGGTTACCATTCTGTCTAAAAAATAGCGGTCGTGACTAACAATTACTACTGCACCCGGGTAATGAATCAGGTATTTCTCCAGCCATTCAATACTGGGAAGATCAAGGTGGTTTGTGGGCTCATCCAATAATAAAACATCCGGATGCATTAAAATCATCTTTGCCAGTAATACCCGCATTCTCCAGCCACCACTAAATTGTTTATAAGGCTTTTGTAAATCGGCATTGGCAAATCCCAATCCCTGCAATATTTCTTCTGATTTGTGGTGTATTTCATATCCTCCAAGTATTTCCAGTTCATGCAAACGGTCGGCATAATCATGTGCCAGAGCCTCATCTCCGGTTAACTCCAGTTGTTTTCCAATAACTTCAATCTCTTTTTCCAGTTCTTTCACCCTTTCAAAAGCCCCCATGGCTACTTCCAGTATTGAATCTTCGGTATCAAAACTCAGCAGGTCCTGATGTAAAAAGCCAATAGTGGTTTCTCTGCCTTTTTCCACTGATCCTTTGTTAGGCAGGTATTGTCCCGTTAAAACTTTCAGTAAAGTAGATTTACCGGTTCCGTTATAGCCAATCAGCCCAATACGTTCATTGGGCTGAATGTGCCATGTAGCATCCTCTACAATTGTTCTGGCTCCAAATTCAAATGTTATGTTTTGTAGTCCTAAAAGCATAGTAAATATTCTAAATCGATTTTTGTCAGGCGCAAAAATAACGATTATCGAAGCTTAAACCGGAATTAGTGTTATAATATCAAAAATTTTTCGATTATTGCAGCTGATTTATTTATTGAGTAGTTAGATTTGTAATAAATTATAGCAATATGAAAAAAATAATTTTCGGTTTAGTGATCCTGATACTGGCCATTGCAGGCTATTTCTGGTATAAGTTTAGTTCATCAGGTGGAGGAGATCATGGTCCAAAACAGCAACCCATTGCATTAAAAAAACATACAGGAGCATTTAATCAATCTATTACAGGTGCCATGAACGCTTATTTTGATTTGGCTGCAGCATTTGTAGAAGCTGATACAGTAAAAATAAAAGAGCACGGGCGTAAATTTATTCAATTACTGGATAGTATTCCAATGGAAGAATTAAAAAAAGATACAGCTGATATTTATGAAATTGCAGTGGGTAGTTTTTCCGGAATAAAAAGTAATGCTGAGTCCATATTGGCAATGACTGATATTCAGGAAATGCGGAAAGATTTCAGTATGGTTTCCGAAAACCTCTATCCTTTTTTTAAAATTATCAATTACGAAGGAGAAAAAATGTACTGGCAGAACTGCCCCATGGCATTTGGCGATGATAAAGGAGCTAACTGGATCAGTAACAGTAAAGATGTTATTAATCCATATCTCGGAAAAAATCATCCGGAGTTTAAAGGGACGATGCTGCATTGCGGTTCTATAAAAGATACTATTAAAGCCCAATAATAAATCAGCTTTACCTGCTGTATTTTCATTAAGGATTGAATTAACAGTTTCTAAGTTTAAGTAGCTATGAAAATATATTTTTTTATTTTTTTTCTGTTGATTGGTTCTTCATTTGCAAAAGCACAGAGTAAATATACCATAAGTGGTTTTATAAAAGATTCGCTTAACGGTGAAACGTTGATAGGTGCCACAATTGCTGTTAAAGGGTTAACAAAAGGTATCAGCAGTAATCAATATGGTTTTTTTTCAATCACTTTAACTGAAGGTGAGTATATAATCCTCTGTTCCTTTATCGGGTACCGGGATAAAGAAATTAAAATTAAACTTAACAGTGACCGGAACTTAAATTTTGAAGTCTTACCTAAAATATATTCCTTTCAGGAAGTTATTGTTACTTCCAAAAAAAGAGATGCTAATGTAAAAAATGCACAAATGGGGAAATTTACTTTGCCCATTGAGCAGATAAAATCCATACCTGCTTTTTTGGGCGAGGTGGATCTTTTAAAAACAATTCAATTTCTTCCAGGAGTGCGTAATGCCGGTGAGGGTAGTGCGGGTATATATGTTAGGGGGGGAGGGCCGGATCAGAATTTAATTTTATTGGATGATGCACCGGTTTATAACACGGGTCATCTGTTTGGGTTTTTCTCAATTTTTAATGCTGATGCCATAAAAAATGTTACACTTATAAAAGGGGGGATGCCGGCGCAATATGGAGGCCGCCTGTCCAGTGTACTGGATATTTCCATGAAAGAAGGTAACAATCAAAAGTTTCAGGTAGATGGAGGATTAGGAGTAATCGCATCACGGCTGTCTGTACAGGGGCCTCTTAAAAAAAATAAATCATCATTTATCATTTCCGGCCGTCGCACGTATATTGATGCTTTGACTAAACCATTTATCAGTAAAACAAACCAGTTTAATGGCAGTGGTTACTATTTTTATGATCTTAATGCCAAGGTTAATTATAAATTTTCTGAAAAAGACAGGTTATACCTGAGTGGTTATTTTGGCCGTGATGTTTTTGATTTTTCAAACGGGAAACAAAGTTTAAAAGTAAATATTCCCTGGGGAAATGCAACGGGTACTTTGCGATGGAATCATGTATTCAATAACAAGTTATTTGGAAATACCACAGCTGTTTTCAACGATTATAATTTCAACTTCAATGCCACACAAAATTCTTTTGAAATAAAACTGGCTTCCGGCATCCGCGACCTGAGTTTAAAACAAGACTTTGATCTGTATCCATATACCGGGCATAAATTAAAATTCGGGGGTATTTACACCTATCATAAATTCATACCTTCTGTTGTAAGCGGGCGGCAGGATTCAATTATTTTCAAACCCAATAATGCACAGGTTAAATATGGTCATGAGGCAGCTGTTTACCTGCAGGATGAATGGGAACTCAATGATAAAATAAAAATTAGTGCAGGGTTAAGATACAGTTGGTTTCAGCAAACCGGGCCTTATAAGATTTATCAAACTGATGATAACGGAAACAGAACAGACAGTACGGTTTTTAATAAAGGAAAAGCAGTTAAAACCTATGGCGGGTTTGAGCCCCGTTTTACAATTCGGTATGCACTCAGTGATGAAACTTCCTTTAAAACTTCTGTAACCCGGAATTTACAGTACATTCATCTGGTAAGTAATGCCGGAACAACCCTGCCTACTGATATTTGGGTGCCCAGTACCTATAAAGTAAAGCCACAGCTCAGTTGGTTATATGCTGCCGGGTTGTTTAAAAATTTTAAAGAAAATATGTATGAAACTTCTGTTGAATTGTATTATAAACAAATGGAGAACCAGATTGAATATAAAGAAGGATATACACCAACCGGGTTAGATGATACAGAAAATTCTTTCACATTTGGGAAAGGCTGGAGTTACGGGGCCGAATTTTTTATTAATAAAACAAAAGGACGGCTTACCGGCTGGTTGGGTTATACTTTAAGCTGGACCTGGCGCAAATTCCCGGCTTTAAATTTTGGGGATAAGTATCCTGCAAAATATGACCGGAGAAATGATATGAGCATTGTAGCGATATACGAACTGAGTAAAAAATGGAGGATCTCCGGAGCATTTGTTTTTGGAACCGGAAATGCGGTAACATTACCTCAGCGTTTTTATATAGTTGGAGGTATTCTTACCCAGGAGTACAGCCGGATAAATGAATACCGTTTACCATCTTATCACAGGTTGGACCTTTCCGCAATACTTACACCTAAGAAAAATGAAAGGCGTAAATGGAAAAGTGAATGGGTATTCAGCATATACAATACCTATAACCGGAAAAATCCTTATTTTATTTATTTTGATCAAAGTGGAAGCCCGCTGAATGGTACATTGGAAATACAGGCTAAACAGGTTTCCCTATTTCCGGTAATTCCTGCAATTACCTGGAACGTTAAGTTTTGAGAATAAAAAAGCACCTTAGTAAGAGGTGCCTTAGATATATCAGGAAATGGGTTAGCGAACAAAAGTTTGGTATCTTTCTACAACGGATCCGGGGTAAGCAGAATCAGTCGTTTTAGTTACAACTGTAAATAATTTATTGGTAAGTGTTAACATTTTCCACCTGTAAACCTGGGTATTTGTTGTAGATATTACTGAATCAACACCCACAAACTGGTAATTCCCCACATCAGAAGTATACGTGTTGAATTTATATTCAATATTTCCCGCTGCATCAAAAGTTACAAAATTTACAGGGTGAGGGGTTTGTTTTACAATAGTATCTTTAATAAAAACCCCGCCAGTATATATTCTAAGCTGAATCCTGTTAATACTCCAATAGCCTACAACCTGTTGTTCTTTAGGTAAATCGGCACTATGATCTGTCTTTGCACAGGAATTGGTGATAACAGAAACTGAAAAAAGGCCTGCTATTAATACAAGGATTGAGTATGAAGTTTTCATTACAAATCAGATATTGGTTGAGCTAATAACGTATTACTTATTACTTTATTGCTTATTTTTTGACTTGTGAATAAACCGGATTACGCCACTTTTTTGCAGGTCGGAGGAAATACGTACTTCATAGCGGTTAGTACCATCGGTAACTACCATTAAAGCAGTATTTGGAGGAATAGTGCCCAAGTTTTCAGCATACATTATCAATTCATTGATATCTTTTGTTTCATCTACACTTAGTTTTAAGTTGATCGCTTTATCACTTAATCGTTTTTTTGATAATATTACCCGGCCATTAAACATCAAGGAAATACTGTCGCCGTCAATTTCTCCATTGTCATACAGGTTAACATCAAAGGTTTCATTATCAATCTCAATAGTTTTAATAAGTTCAGTATTCCTTTTTTCAAATACGGTACCCGCTATTTTATTCTCTGCAATTTTTTCTTTATTTTTTTGGGGATTTACCGCATCTTTTTTAGCCGTATTATCAGTTTCAACAGGTATGGTTTTACCATCTGAAGCAACTGGCTTTTCAACAGGATTTGTTTTTTTTACGGCCGGTGGCGGCGGCAATGGCTTAGGTTTGATTTTTACAATGGGGGCAGCTTCAGTTTTCTTAGGTTTTGGTTTTACCAAGGGAACAGTTGTTTTGGGCTTTTTAACTTTAGGTTTAACCGTATTTGCCACAAATGGATTTTTTTGAAGTACTCTTCTTGAAAGAATTGTTGAACCAAAACCACAATCTCCTTCCTGGTTAGGAGCTGGTATCCAGGTACCTTCCAGAGTTTGTACATTATCCTGATTAAAATAGGTTAACCGGTGAATTTGAAAACAGTTACGTATTGTTACAGGCACATTGGTTTTTGTTCTTTCAATTTCTATTATTTCTATGTATTTACTGGCTTTGTTTAAAGTGCCTTTTAATCTGCAAATAGTATAATAAAGCTTACCCCCATCAGAAAAGTAAGTATAAGAATATCCTGTTACTTTTGTTCCCCTGCATTCTATTTCAAGCACATAATCACATCTGTCGCCACCCCAGCCTACAAAAGATGTACTGTTGTCTGTAAACTGGCCTTTCCATTGCCCTGTAAAGTTTTGGGCAAATCCCTGTGATGTAAAAAAAAACAAAAACAAAAATTGTACAATTTTTTTCATTCCTACAAAGATATTTTAGATAAATTTTTCCATAGCTAATACTTCGTTAAATTTGCAGACTTAACCCCGAAGAGGTTTGTAAATAAAGATATGATAAAGATAACATTACCGGATGGTGCAGTAAGAGAATATATAAAAGGCATCTCAGCCATTGATATTGCCAAATCAATCAGCGAGGGTTTGGCCAGGAAAGTATTGGCTGCCAATATTAATGGGCAGGTTTGGGATGCAGCAAGGCCAATAGAAGGGGATGCTTCTGTTAAATTGCTTACCTGGGATGATGCGGATGGCAAATCAACGTTCTGGCATTCATCGGCACATTTAATGGCAGAGGCTGTTGAATTAACTTTTCCGGCGGTAAAATTTTGGGTGGGCCCGGCTTTGGATAATGGTTTTTATTATGATATGGACCTGGGGGATCAAAAAATTACTGAAGAAGATTTAGTTCAATTGGAAAAAAAGATGAATGAGCTGGCTAAACAAAGCAACAGCTATGTTCGTAAAGAAATTTCAAAAGATGAGGCATTAAAATATTTTTCAGAAAAAGGAGATGAATATAAACTTGATTTACTAAA
>JAYTOF010000081.1:0-21470 GCA_043747955.1 Chitinophagaceae bacterium | reverse complement strand
AAAAGATTTTTTGGCAACCGGGTCAATCATGATGGTGATTTCAACCGAGTCCTGCAATTGCTTTAGTTTTTCCGTTGCTGAAACTTCTCCATTCAAAGTTTCATTAACCAGCCCGGTCACATTTTTTCTGATCGCTTCAGTGGCACCTTTTGGAATGATGATGCCAACTAAAAATTTTCCTTCACCAACTGCTTTCAGCGCCATTTCACTTGTGGCCGGCTTTCCGTCAATACTGTCATAAAAAGTACAGAGATCATTATTTCTTAAACCCTGTTCAATTAAAATGCCTAAAGAGTCCTTATCATTATTAACAAAAACAATGGGAATGCCTTTTTCGTTCATAGTTTTAAAAGCTGAATCCTGAATGAGGGTCATCACAAAGATCAACACCATCGGCATCAGGAATAAAATTGACAAGCCTACCTTATCTCTTAAAAGAAGGAGGGTCTCTTTTTTAACCGTTGCCAATAGTTTAATCATTATCAGTCTCTTAATTTACGGTTGGTTAAGTTTAAAAAAACGTTTTCCAGGTTTGCTGATCCGGTATTATTGCTGATCAATTCTCCCGGTGTTCCCTGTATTAAAATTTTTCCATGATCTATGATGGAAACCCGGGTACAAAAATTTTCAGCTTCTTCCATGTGGTGCGATGTATATATGATGGTAGTGCCTGATGCATTGATTTCTTTTAAATGTTCAATGATCACATTACGGCTCTGCACATCCACACCTACTGTTGGCTCATCTAAAAATAATATTTTTGGATTGTGTAAAACACCTGCAATTAAATTTACCCTTCTTTTCATTCCTCCCGAATAAGTGGATACCTGTCTTTTTGCTGCATCGGTCAATCCTAATTTTTCTAACCAGCGTTCAATTTTATTTTTCAGGTCTTTTCCATGTAAACCATACATGCTTCCATAAAATTCTAAATTTTCACGGGCAGAAAGCGTAGGATAAAGTGCAATATCCTGAGGTACTATACCCAGCATATTTTTAATAGAAGACAATTCGGTATGCAGATCTTTTCCGTCAATAAATACTTTTCCGCTGCTGGGTGGAAAAAGCCCGCAAAGGATAGAAATGGTAGTTGTTTTTCCGGCGCCATTGGGGCCAAGCAACCCAAAGATCTCATTCCGGTATATCGAAAACGAAATGCCATCAACTGCCGGTTCGGTAGCCTGTTTAAATGTCTTGCTTAAATGCTGGATCTCTATAATTACCGGGTTACTCATATTTTTTACCCCATCTCCTCCTCCGTACAGCAGACCGAAAGTATCATTCTGTGGGGTTTATCCGGGCGGGCCTAAAAGGATGTTATAAGTTATTATTAATTGTTTTGTGTGAAATTAATATTACCATTGGTTTTGTTTAAAAATAAATCAGGCAAATTTAATCTAATTAAGTGGCCCCAGTCTATATTTATTTGATTAAATCTGTTGTGATCTTAGCCGATAACAGGCATAAAGGAATACTTGGACCCGGGTGAACACTGCCTCCGCAGAAATATAAATTTTTAATATCTTTTGAAAAATTGGCATGGCGTAAAAAGGCTGCAAATTTGTTATTGGAACTGTTGCCATAAATAGCACCAAATGCACTGGAAGTACGATTTTCAATAATCCGGGGATCAAAAACCATTTCACTTTCGATCAATGGCACGATATCTGTTTTTAAAACAGCATTTATTTTTTTGATCATATTTCCCCTGGCTTCTGCTATAAATATATCCCAATCCTGTCCTGAATTGTTAGGTACATTGATAAAGGAAAACCAGTTCTCACATCCCGGTGGGGCATCAGTTGTGGTATGTTTACTGGTAATGTTCAGGTAGATGGTAGGATCGTGGTAGATCGTTTTTTTGGAGAAGATGGTATTAAACTCAGCCGAATAATCTTTGCTGAAGAGGATATTATGCAACCCCAGTTCTTTAAATTCTTTTTTAATGCCCCAGTAAAAAATGATACCCGAACTTGATTTTGGCTGATCCAGTGTTTTTGAAGGCCTTTTTACATGCGGTATTAATTTTTTATAACTGTTGTAAACATCCATATTGCTGATAACAATATCAAAATTTTCGGTTCCGCTGTCAGTTCTGATGCCACGGATCAGATTCTTTTGTGTTACAATTTCTTTAACCGGTGTTGAAAAATTAAACTGCACACCAATATCCTTTGCCAGTTGGGTAAGGGAAGCGGTAATACTAACCATTCCCCCTTCGGGATAAAAAGCACCTTTTACAATTTCAACGTGTGCAATTACATTTAAAGTGGCCGGTGATAAATAAGGACTGGAGCCGTTATACGTGGCATAGCGGTTGAATATATTTACCAGCCTTGAATCCTTAAATGATTTTTGGTTGGCACCATGCATGGTATCAAAGGCGCCAATCTTTCCAAAATTTAAAATACCTTTTGCAACAGGCCAGGTAAAAAAATTTTTAAAACGGTGTAATGAGTTTTTTAAAAAGACCTCATCGGTGAGCTTATAAATGGTTTCTGTTTTATCCAGGTATTTGATGATATCTTCTTTTTTATCTTTTGTTCTGACTGCCAGTTGTTCTGCAAATTTTTCTTTGCCGTGATAAGCATCCAGGGTAGTTCCATCTTCAAAAAAATATTTGTAAACGGGATCAAGTTGAATATAATTAAAATGGTCACGGGGATTTTTACCGGAGAGTTCAAACAATTCATCAACATATTGCGGCATGGTAAAAACGGAGGGCCCCATATCAAAACGGTAGCCATCTTTGGTTTCTGATGAACATTTACCTCCCGGAAATGAATTTGCTTCAAACACAGTTACCTTATACCCTTTATTTCGCATGCGGATGGCAGCGCCAAGTCCAGATACACCGGCACCGATAACAGCACAGCTTTTATTGTTTTCTGTAATCATAATCTTTTTCTGCCTTACAAAATTAATTGATTTAAGGTATTCAGTTTATTTAAAAGAATAGATTTGGAACGGACTGCGGATTTAAACTGCCCTGTATAATGAGATAATGTATCGATTAAAAAAAATGCTGCTCCTGTACAAGAGCAGCGTTTTCTATTTCAGGTACTAAATTATTTTTTAATTTCCGTCAATACACTGTTGCCATTAGGTTCTGAATTTTACTTCTCTTTTAATCGGCCATTCCAGACTTTCTTACCCTGTATTCTTTTAACGAGGTACATGATACCTACAAAGATGAAAAAGACCGGGCCTGTAAATCCAAAAATGGCTACATATCTTGTTCCATAAAATCTCTCCATTGGCCTTCTCAGTCTTTCAGCAATAAGATACATGCTGGGAACCATTATCAAAGTAAGGAAGAAAGCGAATATCAATCCAAAAATGATCGTCCAGCTCAAGGGCCCCCAAAACACCACACTATCACCACCAAAGAAAATATGCGGATTTAAGTGTTGAAAAAAAGATTCAAAATTAATATTGAAGCCAACTGCCAGGGGTAATAATCCCAGCATGGTAGCCAAAGCAGTTAATAATACCGGAATGATCCTGATCTTACCAGCCTGTATTGCCGCTTCCCTGGTTTTAACGCCCCTGCCGCGTAACTCATCGGTAAACTCAATTAATAAAATTCCGTTTTTAATTACAATACCGGCAAGACCGATTATACCAACCAGTAACATGATGGTGGCTATGGTCATTCCTGTAAATGCATAACCCAGCAATACACCGATCACCGAAAAGAAGATCTCTGTTAATACGATGAAAGGTTTACTCATGGAATTGAACTGCAAAACAAGGATCAGGAATATTAACCCCATGGCAAGTAAAAGTGCATTTATTAAAAATTTATTTGTCTCTGCTTCCTGTTCACTTTGCCCTGTTTGTCTAATGGTAACATCTGCCGGGATCCTGTTTTTGGATTTGAAGTCTGCAATTTTTATGGCCAGCTGTTCATTTACTATCCCGGTAAGTGTTGGATCCAGTACATTCGACTGTAACTGAATGGTACGTTTCACATTCTTACGGGCAATGGCACCTGAGGTATTGGTATAATCAATAGTTGCAACGGCACTCACCGGAATTGATTTTACCATCATGGTATTCATATCCATAAAGGTGATACGCATGTTCATCACATCAGTTATATTTTTGCGCTGCAGATCGCTGTAGCGTAATTGAATTTTATATTCATCTTCACCCTCTTTCAGTTTACTTACCTCTTTACCAAAAACAGCAGTTCTTATTTCCATTCCGATCTGTCCGGTACTCAACCCTTCCATCATGGCTTTTTGCCGGTCAACATTTACGGTTATTTCCGGGCTGTTCAGATCAACATCCATTCTTAAATTTTCGATTCCATACACCTGGTTGGTATCTAAATAATTGGACAAGCTGCCGGCAACTTTTGAAATTTCTTCATAACTGTCGCCTATAATTTCAATATTAACCGGAGGGTCTGTTGGTGGCCCGCCATCTTCTTGTGCCACTTCAATACTGGCGCCGGGAATACCAACCATTTGCTTTCTAATTTCATCAAGATATGGTTTGGTTTTTGTACCGTTACGCTTTTCATATTCAACAAACGAAACCTGTATCCTTCCCAGGTTGGATTGAATACTCCTGTTATTACTGCTAGGATTATTAGCACTATTAGCCACATTTGCAATAATACTCTCTACGATACTTCCTTTGGTTCCGGGTTTTTCTTTCTCCAGAACCTTATAAACTTTTTTCTCTAAAAGCTGTGTAACACTGTCAGTGGTTTTTACATCAGTTCCAATCGGCATTTTTAAATACACATAAATAAAATTGGGATCTCCGCTTGGGAAAAAGGTCTGATCGTTACCTCTTAATACCAGCAAACCTGCTGCTACCGGAAATAAAATAAATAAACTCACCAGCATCCATGCCGGCCTGGTTCCTTTAAGTACCCAGCGCAATAATGTTTCGTAGCGGCTCATTAAACCCGGTAAAATCCTGTTTTGAAAATAGTGGATTATATCGCGGAACACATACCGGTTTAGTATACTCAGCAATACCATAAACCAAAGGAAATTTGCTGAGCCATGCCAGCCTGCAAGATGCAGTATTCCTCCAAAAATTACAACTATCCAAAAAAATGGTTTTTTAAATATTGTTTTTTTAGGCTCATCAAATTCTTTTCCTTCGGGCTTCATAAAGCTTACAGCAAATACCGGGTTAAAGATAAAAGCCACAATTAATGATGCTGCCAAAGTAAGTATTAACATGGTTGGCAGGTAGATCATAAACTTGCCAATGATACCTTTCCAGAAAAGTAAGGGGAAAAATGGAGCCAGTGTTGTTGCCGTACCTGCGAGTACCGGAACAAAGATTTCGCCTGCGGCTTCTTTGGCACTGCGGATTATCGGCACCTTACCGTTATTATAAATCCGGTGCGTATTTTCAATTACCACAATCGCATCATCTACAATGATACCCAATCCAAACAGGAGGGCAAATAAAACAATAAAGTTCAGGGTTATTGGCGTGCCAATGATAGCATCGCCAATGGGTAAAAACAAAAAAGCAACAAATACACTCAGCGGTACACTTAGTGCCACAAAGAAAGCATTGGTTACTCCCATAAAAAACATCAGTACCAGTAATACCAATACAAAGCCGATGATGATGGTATTGATCAGTTCATTGAAAGAGGTGGCGGTTGCTTTACTCTGATCGCCGGTAATAACCACTTTCAGATCTTTTGGCAGCACATCGTCATCCTGCATTTTTTTAACGATATCCTTAATTTTTCCTGCCGCATTGATCAAATTTTCGCCGGCACGTTTGATGATGTTTATGGTAACCACATTTTTACCATCAAGCCGTGCATAACTTTCTTTTTCTTTGATAGTATCTTTTAATTCGGCAATATCTTTTAAATAAACCGATGCCCCCCTGGCGCTGCTTCTTACCACAATATCCTGTAAATTTAAAGCGCTGGTGAACTGCCCTTTGATTTTAATGGTACGCTTCATATCGCCTATTTCAATCAGGCCCCCGGTAATATCCCTGTTCTCCCTGCTGATGGCATTTTCAATATCCATAAAACTGATACGGGCAGCCTGCATTTTATAAGGATCAACATTTACCTGGATCTCTCTTTCGGGTGCGCCAATAATTTCGGCACGGGTGATTTCTGAAAGCTCTTCAAACTTATCCTGCAATTTATCAGCAAATTCTTTCAGTTTAATGCCATCAAAATCACCACTCACATTAACAAACATGATGGGCATTTCACTAAAGGCAAATTCCTGTGCATCGGGTTGTGAAGTAAGATCATTTGGCAGATCAGATTTTGCTTTATCTATAGCATCTTTCACTTTTACTTTGGCAATCTCTGTTTTTACATCTGTGTCAAATTCTACCACGATCAAACTAAAATCGGTTTGTGAGGTACTGGTTATTTTTTTAACCTTGGCACCACTGATACCTTTTAATTGTTTTTCGAGGGGCCTCGTAACCAGGTTTTCTATATCCTTAGGTGAGTTTCCAACATATACCGTTGTTATGCTGATGGTGGGTACCACAATATCAGGAAACTGTTCTTTAGGTAAACTGTTGAAGGTCATCAACCCATAAATAGAAACAATGATGGCAATTATATAAATAGCCGTACGGTTATTAATTGACCAGCTTGTAGGCGCAAACTCTTTAAACTTTTTTCCTATTCCTTCTATAAAATTCATAAAACTGATTTTGAAGCTTCCCTGAATCCCCTCCCAAAGAGGGGACTTTAAAGACTCTAATAATTTGAAATTTTTTTCAATATTTTAAGACCATACCTTTTTTAATTAAACCCTGTTCAAAGTTATATAAGCTGCGAGGTCTCCCTTCAGGGGCGAGACCTGCCTGACGTTAACCAGGTTTAGAAGGGGCTTTGTGTACTGATCAACTGCCCGTCATAAATATTCTGATAGCCTTCGGTTATTAATTGATCACCTGCTTTTAATCCGGCCTTAATTTCTACCTGATCACCATACACTTCGCCAATGACAACTGGTTGTTTTTTTGCGATAAATTTACCATTGCTGAGTTTTGTAAGTAAATAAACATATTTACTGGTTTCATCGGTTTGCACTGTATTTACGGGTATTACCACTGCATTGGCTGCTGCATAATCGAGTATACGTATGATAGCAGACTGATTGGGTTTTAAAGTGGGATCAGCCGGTATCCTTGCCTCAGCAATAAACCCTCTTAATGTGGGGTCAATGGACTGGCTGATCAGGGAAATGCTTGATGTAAGTCTTTTATTGGCATCCGGTATACTGATCTCCACTGCAGCACCTTTAGATAACCGGGTTAAATAATTTTCGGGAATATTGGTAACCACTTTTAAGTTGCTGCTGTTTACAATCTTAATTTGAGCCCCTGCCTGTGTCATACCCTGGAATGTTTCTCCCACCCTTACATCAACAATATCTGCTACACCATTTACATCGCTATACACATTGGTAGTTTTCATTTGCTCAATGGCAATATTTACCTGCTCGCTGGCGGCTTTTAACTGGTTCTCCAGGCTCTCAACATTTGTTTTTGCAGTAATCAATTGTACTTCGGTACCAATACCCTGGTCCCACAAATTCTTTTGACGCTGGTATAAATTCCTGGCAAAATTCAATTGTGTTTTAATGCCCTCAAGCTGTTGCCGGGCAGCAGTAACCTGTTGCTGAACTATAGCATCATCTAATTTTAACAGCAACTGACCTTTTTTTACATACTGCCCCTGTTGAACATACAACCCCTTTACCTGTCCGGGCATTCCGCGTGGTGAAATGTAAGAGATATTTTCAGCATCAACATGGCCCTGAAGGTCAATATAGTGTTTAAAATCGCGGGTAATTACAGCAGCGATACCAACCAGTTTTATTTTTGCTGCATTGGCTGTATTGCTGTCAAGTTTTTCAAGCTCAGCCTGTAATTTTTTAATTTCTTCATCATTCTTCGCCCTGTCTGATTTTAATTTTTCAATAGCAGCTTTTTTATCATTGATAAGGGCTGAAACCTCTTTTTTACTTTCACCGCAGGATGCAAGGACAATGACCGCAGTTAGTGTAATTACTATTCGTGTTATTTTTTTCATCTGTATATAGTTAGTCTGTTTAATTATAATTTTCCGGTGGCTTTAAAGAAATCAACTTTAGCAATGATGGCATCGTACAAAGCATTGATATAATTTGTTTGGGCAGTTTTCAGATCAAGCTGTGCTGTATTGATCTCTGATGAAGAACCCGTACCGATCTCATATTTCTTTTTTGTCTGGTCGTAAACTTTTTCAGCCAGTAACATATTCTTTTTTTGGAAATCCATTGTAGCAATGGCTGCTGTAAAATTATTTTTTACATTTTCAACTTCACCGTCAATACTGATCTTTAACGCTTCCGTTTGATTCAGTGTTTTCTGCAGTTCCAGGTTTGCTTTCTGGGTTTTCGCTTTAAGGGAAAATCCGTTAAAGATGGGTACCCTCATTTGTAAACCGATATAAGAACTGGTAAACCAATCTCCTTTACTAAAGAAATCAAATTGATCACGTTGCGCCTGTTTACTGTAACCACCTACCAAAGCAAAGGAGGGTATTTGGCTCAGTTTATATCTTCTCACATTCAATCCGTTGAGTTTATTGGCTATTTCAATAATCTGGTAATCTTTTCTATCACTGTATTTAAACTGGCTTGCCTCCAAAACACCATCTTTGATCTGGTTATCATCAAGCGTATCTGTAAGTATAAGACTATCCTTAATTGGCATACCCATTAATAATTTTAATCCGGAATATCCGTTTTTGATCATGTTATCAGCTTTCAGTTTTTCTGTTTGCAGGTTGGCTATCTGTACAGTAAGTTTGTCAACATCAACCTTTTCTGTAAAGCCATTATCATACATCACCTGGATATCATGCTTTAATTTTTCAAGGCGGCTGATATTAGCCTCAAGCAACTCCATTTGTATTTTACCTGTAACCAGCTGGTAATAAACTTTATAAACATTCGCTTTTATATTCTCTTCCGTTAGCTCCGCAATTTTTTCCTGGTAATTAATTGTTCCATTACGTGCTTTGAGGGCAATAAAAACCTGCCCGTCAAATACAATCTGGCTTAAGGTTACACCTGCATTGGCGTTCCATGGATTGCCAAAAGGAAAAAGAAGGTTTCCAAAACCTGCCGCCGGATTTGTAATGGGTTGCCCGTTACCATTTTTAACGCCTTCATCGATTAACACTTTATAAGTAGCAGGAGCAATAAAATTGGGGATTGTTTGTACCGGGATATCAAGATTTCTTGTTACAGATAAACTACCGTTTATTTGCGGCAGTGCAATCGAAGTAACATCCCTGTTGGTTTGTTTCTGTATCAATATATCAAGCAGGGCGTTTTTAACCTGTACAGAATTTTGGTTGGCATACTCAACCGCCTGCAGAACAGAAAATGAATTTATTTTTTGTGCATTCAATGTTGCCGTAATCAGCTGCAGGATAATCAGCAGCAGACTATAATTCCCAAATTTTTTCATCAGTATTATTTTATTACTTTTTATTTTTTGTTTAATACTTTTTCCTTTTGTTCCTTATACTTAATGATCAGTTTATATCCTTTCAGGGATACCAGTCCAAAAAGAAAATGAATAAGGATCTCTTCTTCAATTTTTGCCAGGCCATGTTTTACACTTTGCTGAAATTCAGGGTTAAAAGGGATAAACATGGTTTCTACCCGGTACCTGCATAATATATCCACAGCTATTTCAGGTCTGTACAATTCTTCTTTTACGCCACGCTGAAGGTTTTGAGTACACACATTATACAGGAATTCATTTTTGTGCTTCATAAATTTCTGAAAAGCAACAGGGTGATATTTCTGCATGTCATGCAGAATAAAAGGGTTCATGGTCTTAAACATTTCGGCCATCATATCCATTACCAGGAAGATCTCATGTACGGCATTTTCCGATTTATCAATATCTGCATTACAGGCACTTTGATTGGTTGTTATAACCTCGTCCACAACTGCTTCTATCAACTCATCCTTGTCATTATAATACTGGTAAATGGTTTTTTTACTCATACCCAGGTTTGCAGCAATATCATCCATACTTATGCTGCGTATGCCGTATTGCATCACCAGGTCATGGGCTGCTTTCTGAATTCTATGTTTGGTATCTGTTTCTGTCATAATCGAACACAAAACTACGGAAACTTTTGATGTAACCAAAGTTTCCAGTATTTTTTTTATAATTCCCAACCATTTTTTTAATAAGCGGTTTATTATGATGATTAAAGGCATTGTTATGTTTGCCTTTTTAAACAATTATCTTTGAAGCCTTAAACAAACGATTATGGAAAAGAAGTTCAATTATAAAAAACTGCTCCAGTATTTTCTGCAGGGACTGCTCATTTTGGGGCCGGTAACCATTACTGCTTATTTTATATACTGGGCTGTTTCATCCATCGACAGCTTGATACCCATCTTTTCATATACCGATGCACAGGGACTGGTACATGTAAGAAATTATGGAATAGGCTTTGTGATCATTATTGCAGTTTTGATCATCATTGGTTATATCAGTTCTTTTTTTATTACCAGCCGCATCGTCAGCTTTTTGGACAGGGTGCTGGAAAAGACGCCGGGCATTAAACATATATATGCCACCACCCGTGATTTTTTTGAAGCATTTGCCGGCGATAATAAAAAATTTACAAAACATGTATTAGCCAATATAGACGATAATGATGTTTGGCGTTTTGGATTTATTACCCGGGAGGATATGCAGGATTTTGGCCTGGTTGAATATGTTACTGTTTATGTGCCCATGGCATATTCCATAGCCGGCAATGTTTACGTAATACCTAAAAAAAGAGTAAGGCTTATCGATAATATCAGCGCTTCACAAACTATGAAATTTGCTGTAAGTGGCGGGGTTACTGATATTGATGAAGATGAATCTAAAAATAAACCAGGTAAATAAACCGTATATCCCGTTAACTCTATCAGGTAATGATGAAAAAGGCCTTTCAATTTTTAATGCTGTTTTTTATTGTACTGTTATCCAGTTTCAAAGCATATTGCTGGGGATTTTATGCCCATCAAAAAATAAATTATTACGCTGTTTTTTTATTGCCGCCTGAAATGATGGTATTGTTTAAACCCAATATCAGTTTCCTGAGCGAACACGCCATTGATCCGGATAAAAGAAGATATGCGGTACCTGATGAAGGGCCAAGGCATTATATTGATATTGATTATTACGGCAAATATCCATATGAAAATTTACCCAGAAACTGGAATGATGCAGTTGCAAAATTTGGGGAAGACTCTGTAAAACAAAATGGCATAGTACCCTGGCATGTACAAACCATGCTTTACCGGTTAACCGATGCATTTAAAGCGGGCAACTATGGGTTGATCCTGAAAAACAGTGCTGAGATAGGACATTATATTGCTGATGCGCATGTACCCCTGCATGCCAGCAGTAATCACAACGGGCAGCTCAGCAACCAAAAAGGCATTCATGGATTTTGGGAAAGCCGGGTACCTGAACTGTTGGCTGAAAAGGAATTTGATTTTTTTATCGGTAAGGCAGAATATATGCAAAACCCCGGCGGTTTTATCTGGAAACGGGTGCTGGAAAGCGCCATGGCCGCAGATACTGTTTTAGCTTATGAACGGGAGCTGACCCTGCAGTTTGCCGAAGATAAAAAATATGCTTTTGAAGAAAGAAATGGCAAAACAATCCGGCAATATTCTTCAGCCTTTACAATTGCTTACAATAAGAAACTGGATGGTATGATTGAGCGCCGTATGCGTCAGTCAATTTATGCAATAGCTTCTTTTTGGTACACGGCCTGGGTTAATGCCGGTCAGCCCGATCTAAAAAAACTGGTAACACAAAAATTTACAGAAGCCGATATACGGGAATTCGAAAATCTTAATAAACAATGGAACACCGGCACTAAAATGATAGGCCGCGAAGAACAATAAAGTGCTGTCTGCCTGCCGTTAGGCAAGTTGATTTGATTTGGGTATTTTTGCAACCTGAATTTTATTTATCATTTAATCAATATGGCAGTGGTTCATAATTTTAATGCCGGTCCTTCTATTTTACCAAAAGCTGTTTTTGAAGAAGCTTCACAGGCTATTCTGAATTTTAATAATACGGGTTTATCTATTTTAGAAATCGGTCACCGTACTCCATTATTCCAGGAGGTAATGGATGAGGCCAGGGCATTGGTAAAAGAGTTAATGTACCTGGATGATGCACATGAAGTATTATTCCTGCATGGCGGAGCCTCTACCCAGTTTATGCAGGTACCTATGAATTTACTGGATGATAAGGAGACTGCGGCATTTGCCGATACCGGCGTTTGGAGTACTAAAGCCATTAAAGAAGCAAGGCTTTTTGGTAAGGTTGAAATAGTTTGCAGCAGTAAGGAAAGAAAATTTGATTTTATTCCCAAAGATTTTGCAGTGCCCAATGATTCAAAATATTTTCACATCACTACCAACAATACCATTTACGGCACCCAGTGGCAAAAGATCCCTGAAACCAGTAACAGCCTGGTGGCTGATATGAGCAGTGATATTTTCAGCAGGATGGTTGATTTTAATGCCTTTGATCTTATTTATGCCGGCGCACAAAAAAATATGGGGCCTGCCGGAGTTAACCTGGTGGTAGTCAATAAAAATATTTTAGGAAAAGTGAAACGCAGCATTCCAACTATTCTGGATTATCGTATCCACATTAAGGAAGGCTCTATGTTAAATACACCGCCTGTATTTGCCATTTATGTTTGTATGTTAACGTTAAGATGGTTGAAAGCAAAGGGTGGTATTACTGCCATAGAAAAACTGAACACAGCCAAAGCTGCAGCATTATATGCGGCTATTGACGAAAGTCCGCTTTTTTCCGGAACAGCCAATAAAGATGACAGGAGCAAAATGAATGTTTGTTTTGTTATGAATGATACAACTTTAGAAGGATCTTTTTTAGAGTTTACAAAAGCAAATGGTATCATCGGCATTAAAGGGCACAGGCTGGTTGGTGGTTTCAGGGCATCACTATACAATGCATTACCGCTAAGCAGTGTAGAGGTGCTTGTACAGCTGATGAAAGAATTTACATTGAAAAATGCTTAAAACAATTAATTTACATTTACAATAACCAATTAACCGCCGCATGGTAACCATATCACCCTTCAAAGCACTAAGACCGGCAGCAGAACTGGCGAAACAGGTGGCATCCAGGCCATATGATGTATTAAACAGTAAAGAAGCAAAGACAGAAGCAGAGGGTAATAATTTCAGCTTTTTGCACATCACCAAAAGTGAGATCGATCTGCCTGATAATACTGACAGTCATGCACAGATCGTTTACAATAAAGCCAAAGAAAACCTCGACGCTTTTCTCAGCCGTAAAATCTTATTCCGGGAGAGCAAGGCCTGTTATTATATTTATGAACTGGTTATGCCCGCCCCTGAAGGATCGGGGGGGAACGTAAAAAGCCAGACAGGGTTGGTTTGTGGCAGTTCGGTTGATGATTATGAAAATGGTCTTATAAAACGGCATGAATTTACCCGGCCCGAAAAAGAGCAGGACAGGATCAACCACATAAAAACATCAGGTGCTCAAACCGGCAATGTTTTTTTAGCTTACCGGAATGTTGATGAAATTGATGCATTGATTAATCAGTGGAAAAAAAGGAGCCCTGTTTATAATTTTACGGCAGATGACAAAATTCAACATACGGTTTGGATCATAAATGATGATGATACCATTGAAAAAATCTCAACTCTGTTTCATGAAAAAGTGCCCAGTACCTATATTGCCGATGGGCACCATCGCGCTGCTTCGGCGGCTAAGGTCAGAGCAGCCCTTGGAGACATGTCACCGGAAGGTTCAGATATTTTCCTGACCACTTTATTTCCATCCAACCAGTTGCATATCATGGATTACAACCGGGTGGTTACTGACTTAAACGGGTTAAGCCCTGAAGAATTTTTAGTTGCTGTAAAAAAGAGCTTTATTGTTGAAAAAGCGGACAAAGCATTTTCTCCTGCAAAACTGCATGAAATAGGAATGTATTTAAATAACCAATGGTACTGCTTAACAGCCGTTGAAAACAGTTATGGTAATGATCCGGTAGCTGTACTGGATATAAGTATACTTCAAAATAATTTACTGGATCCGGTTTTGAATATTAAGGACCAGCGTACCGATACCAGGATTGACTTTATTGGCGGTATCAGGGGACTGAATGAACTGGAGAAAAGAGTGAACAGCGGAGAAATGACTGCAGCATTCAGTTTGCACCCTGTAACTATTCAGCAGTTATTTGATATTGCCGACAGCGGCCAGGTTATGCCGCCAAAAAGTACCTGGTTTGAACCCAAACTGCGGGATGGGTTACTGACTCATTTAATTTGGGATAAAGATGCAGAATAACCGGCATTGATTTTTTACGGATATGTAAAGGTTATAGCCCGGTTTACAATAAATTTAAATTAATGAAAAAAAAATTTTTATTTTTTTTACTGGTTTGTTTTCAAGCCATGTTGTTTGCACAGGACGTAAAACAACTGCATGAAAAGGCAAGAAACTTTATGCATAGTGGAGATTATCCCAATGCCATACTGGTACTGAACAGGGCGCTTACAATACAACCAGGCGATCTGGAAATAACCAAGGACCTTGGGTTGAATTATTATTATTCAAAAGACTACAAGAAAGCGGTGGAAGTTTTAAAACCATTGCTCGACAGGGATGATGCGGATGACCAGTGCTTTCAAATAACCGGTGATGCTTTTTGGGCTATGGAAGATGCTAAAGAAAGTGAAAATGTGTATAGAAAGGGTATTAAGAAATTACCAAACAGCGGGCCCTTATATAATGAATTGGGTAAAGTGCTTTGGACAAAAAATGATTATAGTGCCATAAAACAATGGGAAAAAGGAATTGAAAACGATCCGGGGTTTGCCGGTAATTATTATAATGCCAGCAAATATTATTACTTCACCACAGATAAAGTATGGAGCTTGCTGTATGGGGAGATATTTATAAATATTGATCCAAAGAGTTTTTATTGCGCAGAAATAAAAAATATTTTACTGGAAGGGTATAAAAAATTATTTGCCGATGCCAATCTTGAAAAAAACAATAAAGACAAAAACAGTTTTACCATTGCTTTTTTAAAAACAATGAATAAACAGAGTTCTGTTGCTTCATCGGGTATTAATGCCGAAACCATAACTATGATCAGAACCCGGTTTATTTTAGACTGGGATGCCGGCTATGCAGCTCAATTCCCTTTTAAATTATTTGAATTACACCGGCAGTATATTCAGGAAGGATTGTTTGACGCCTATAACCAATGGGTTTTTGCAACAGCCCAAAACTTACCGGCTTACCAAAACTGGATTATGGCTCATGGCCAGGAATATAAAGCTTTAAACCGTTATTTACAGAACCGGATTTTTAAAATTCCTGCCGGACAGTATTACCATTAAAAAACCATTTGTATGTTTTTTCCCGTGTTGTAACAGATGGGGAAGTGGTTATTTTTTATTAACTTGTCACATAAACTTTATTTTATGGAAGAACAACGTGATGAAAAATTATGGCAGATTGCCAAACGCCGTGCCGATTTTCAGGACAGCTTGATTGGGTTTGTTGTAATTACGGTAATATGTTGGGCAATCTGGTTCTTTACCTCGGGACAAAAAGAAATACATGGTACTCCATGGCCGTTATGGGTAATGCTGGGCCTTGGTATAGGATTGGTATTAAAATTCATCAGGGCTTACAAAACTGATAAAGACACACTTGTTGAACGTGAGTATGAAAAGCTAAAAAATCAGAACAAATAATATCCAGGTAAACCAACTACTGCCATATGAATGAGAATTCCAGAATTTTTGATTACATCGATTTTCAGTTAAACAGGTTTCCCAAAGCGGATATGTTTAGCGGAAAAGAAAATGGCAAATGGAGAAATTACAGTACTGCGGAAGTAAAAGATACAATTGATAAACTCAGTGCAGGCTTAATGAAATTGGGCGTAAGTGGCAATGATATGAACATTGAAAACCAGGATAAGATTGCCCTTATATCAAAAAACCGGCCTGAATGGCTGATACTGGATATGGCCTGTCAGCAAATTGGTGCTGCAATTTGTCCAATTTATCCTACCACTAATGTTAATGAACTGGAATTTATTTTTAATGATGCCACTGTTAAATATGTATTTGTAAGCGGTCAGGAAATTTTAGATAAAGTAAATATTGTACGCAATAATGTACCCAGCTTGATAAATGTGTACAGTTTTGATGAATTAACCAATGTGCCATTCTGGAAAATATTACTGGAAGATATTACAACCGCTGACCTGGAAAAATCGGCAGAAATAAAAGCCAATATTAAACCAGTTCATTGTGCTACTATAATTTATACATCGGGTACAACCGGAACACCAAAAGGGGTAATGCTCAGTCACCGCAATATTGTAACCAATGTTATCAATGCTAAAAACAGTTTTCCTTTTACCGACGACCTGGATGCAAGAGTATTGAGTTTTTTACCCCTCAATCATATATTTGAAAGAATGGTTTCGCTCATTTATATAAGCAGCGGTATTTCTATTTATTATGCCGAAAGCCTGGATACCATAGCCGAAAATTTAAAAGAAGTAAAACCAACCATGTTTGCAACGGTGCCAAGACTGCTGGAAAAAACGTATGAAAAAATAATGGCTAAAGGTGCGGAACTTACCGGGGTTAAAAGAAAATTATTTTACTGGGCAGTAGATTTGGCAAATGACTATGATAATATTAAACGTAAAAGCCTGTCGTATAAATTTCAACTGGCATTGGCCAATAAATTGATCTTTAGTAAATGGCGCGAAGCTCTTGGCGGAAATATCAAATTGATTGTAACGGGAGGTGCTGCCTGCCAGGTAAGATTGATTAGAATTTTTACTGCTGCCAAAATTCCTATTTATGAAGGATATGGGCCAACTGAAAACAGTCCGGTCATAAGTGTTAACTCCCGTACAAAAGGGGGTACTAAATTTGGCACAGTTGGTTTGGTTATTCAGGGTCAGGAAGTAAAGCTGGAAGCTGATGGAGAGATCTGTGTAAAAGGGCTGAGTGTTATGATGGGTTACTACAAAAGGCCCGACCTCACTGCCGAAACTATTGTTGATGGCTGGTTACATACCGGCGATATTGGTATTTTTGAAGATGGGAAATATTTAAAGATTACCGACCGCAAGAAAGAACTTTTTAAAACCAGCGGCGGAAAATATGTAGCCCCGCAGCCTATAGAAAATAAAATGAAAGAATCTCCTTTTGTGGAGCAGATGATGGTGGTTGGTGCCGAACAAAAATTTGTAGGTGCTTTAATTGTACCGTCAATAATTAATTTAAAAGAATGGATGTTACATAAAGCGATACCATTTACCACCATTGAAGACGCCATTCACAATCCAAAGGTTTTAGACCTGTATAAAGAACTGATTGATTCTTTCAATAAATTTTTTAATCATGTGGAACAAATAAAAAAGTTTGAACTGCTGCCCAACGAATGGACCATTGACAGTGGTGAGCTTACGCCAACGCTTAAATTAAAGCGGAAAGTAATTATGGAAAAATACAAATCTGCATTTGACAGGATATACAGCTAAAAAAAACCGGAAATTTCCACAAAAATTGAATTGCAGAATTTCCGGGTTAAATGTAAATGCTTGACTTGTCTTCAAAGGAATGGATTTGAATAAAGCAAGCAGATTTTTCATTAAGTTAAAAGGCCGTGTAAGAGAATTAAATGGTTAATCATAGTATTAATAGCTTAAATTATTTTACAGTTATTTTATTTTTTTAACACAAACTACTTTGCCTGTTTTCATTTTATAGAACCCTGAGCCATTTTTCAATCAAACCATGTTACAAACTGCAGAACCTGAAATTATTCATGCAGCTCATTGATGTAGCTTTTTGTCCTGGTTTATCTTTTTAAAAAAACTGCTATTTAAGGAAAAGGGTAAAAAATTTCCCTGATTAAATTGTATTCAGTGAAATATAATAACAGGTGGAAAGGTAAATCCAAACTTAACGCGGAAGGGTAGTAATGCCAATTTTCGTGGGGTAGTAGTAATACTACAATTAGTGTTTTTAAATAAGATTATTTTCAATCGCGTATTTTGTCAGATCCGAGTTTGACTTTAGTTTCATCTTTCCCATTATCCTTGCCCTGTAGGTGCTAACAGTTGTAACACTTAAGTGCAGCATCTCGGCAATTTCAGAAACTGATTTACCGTTGGCTAAAAGCTTCATTACGTCAAATTCCCTGTCGCTGAGGTTTTCATGGGGATTATTATTATAGTTTGAGGAGATATTATTTGCAAGTCTTTCGGCAATTGATTGTGAGATATATTTTTTTCCAAGAAGCACTTTTTGAACAGCTTTAACCAATTCATCGGGGGCGGTATCTTTACTGAGGTAGCCAGCGGCCCCGGCTTTTAAAGCCCGTAAAGCATATTGTTCTTCCGGATGGATACTTAATATAAGAACAGGCAGGTCAGGGAAACTGAGCTTTATCTGCTGCAAAGCTTCCAGTCCGCTCCGGCCGGGCATAGAAAGATCGCTTATCACAACATCCCATCTGTCAGCCATTACTTTTTTTATCAACTCTTCGGCATCCTGCACTTCTTCAATTACCGCATTGGAAAAATCTTCCTGCAATATTTGAATAAGACCTTTACGTACTATTGTATGATCATCTGCAATTAAAATTCTTAACATAAATAAATTTTTATTCTGTTTGCTTAATCAGATTTATCAGTATTGAATGATTGCTGCTGTCTTTTTACCCGGTTACATTTTATTACATAGGTAACTTTAAATACCGGGGTATATTCTTATATTACTGAAAAATAAATCAGCTGTTCTCTTTTTACCAATCAAATCTTAATAAAAGCAGATATCAATATCGGCATTACTAATATACAACAAATATTTTATAATAAGTATTAATAATATAAAAAAACTGTGATTATATAAAGGTATTAGAAATCAGCAGTTGTTGAAAAATTGGTTTGTATATACAGGAATACGATATACAGTTATCATTCAATATCATCAGGTACCGATTTTTAGCCTTTGAGTTTCACCCAAACGATAAAACAATGTGATAAAGTCTGCTATTTTGATCGTGTGCATTTTTTGATTAAAAAAATATAAAAATCATTACTTAGCCTTATTCAGCGGAATCACTACCATAACCTCGCAACCTTTCCCCAGGTCAGAATTCAATATAAATTTACCGCATAGTGATTCGGCTCTTTTCTTTATGTTGCCCAGCCCAATCCCTTTTTTTTCTGATTTTGTATTAAATCCTCTGCCATTGTCGGCAATCCGCATGATTACGGTATTCTCAAAAAGGGTAACCCCAATTTCTATAATGGTGGCTTCTGCATACTTAATGATATTTTTTATCTGTTCCTGCAAAATTCTGTATAAATTTATCTGGATCTCATCAGGGATGTCGGCTTTGTTTATATCATCGAACCGGAGATTAATTGTAAACCGGTTACCGACATTTATCTTTAATAACTGGTTTTCAAATATTTCTTTTAATGAAATATTTTCAAAGGCAACCGGCACCAATTGATGTGACAGTTTCCTAATCTCATCAATTGCATTAATGATGTAGCCCTTTGTTTTTTCTATATAATCCGATTCCTTTTCTGTAATGAATTGTTTTTCTTTTACCATACCAAGCGACAGCAGTGCCCCCACTAAAATTTGATTCACATTATCATGCAGTTCAACCCCGATAAAATGCCGTTCCTGTTCCTGCGCATCTATTATTGCTTTTGCAATTCGATTTTCTTCTTCGTTCTTATGGGTAATATCCTGCATGGCACCAATCATTCTGATCGGTTTGTCATTTTCATCAAAAATGATAAAGCCCCTGTCTAATACATATTTATAGCTCCCGTCTTCGCATCGAAAACGATATTCAAGCTGTATATGCTCAAGCCTGTGTTTGAATACATCTTCAATCGTTCCGGAAACCCTTTCCAGGTCATCGGGATGGATTTGTTTTTTCCACCACTCCACTACATTTTCTATTGATGAAAATGGATACCCGAAAATTTTAGTGATCCCTTCATTATACAGCATTTTATTATTTACAATATCCCAGTCCCAAATGGTATCACTGGTTGCCCGGGAAAGTATATCATAACGTTCAAAAGCTTCCTGCATCCTGGCTTCTGCCTCCTTACGCCTGGAAATATCAATATGCATCATCACCACTTTTGGTGAATCGCCAGCAAATTCAGAGATCCTTAGTAAAAACCACCGTTGTTGGGTAGCCGAATGACAGGGATATTCCATTTCAAATAAGGGTACCTCCTTATTGATTACTCTTATAAAACCTTTTAATGCTACAGCTGCTGTTATATCCCCGGCTTCTTCAGCCAGTTTACAGATATTGATATAATTAGTTCCTATTCCGGTACGGTTTAAAGCTGACACTCCATTTTCTATTGAAAAGTTATTCCAGGCCTTATTAACCGAAAGGATATTACCTTCATTATCAACAACAGCTATTGCAGACGTAATAGAAGCCAAAATACTACTGTTAAATGCCTCACTTTCCTTCAGGGCCTGTTCTGCTTTTTTACGTTCCGTAATATCCCGGCCAAAGGCGATCACTTTTCCATCTTCAAGCATCTTTACTTTTATTTCCATATCCAGCAACATCCCGTCTTTGCGTTTAAATTGCCGGTTAAGGGTAATTGCCTGCTCATCCATTATTGCTGTAAAATTTTCCCGGTTAATTATTATATCACCGATTAGTATGTCACTGAGGTTTAGTTTAGCATACTCTTCCCGTGAATATCCTGAAATGTTACAGCAGCTGTTGTTAAACTCATGAATGGTTCCATCGAATGAATAAATAAGTATTGGATCACTTGCCTGATCAATCAAGGTCCGGTATTTATCTTCACGTTGCTTCATTATTAGGGTTTCCTGATTTTTCATTAATTAGGTTTCCTTTTTAAATTTTCGGATATGTTATTGAGTACTCCCGTTATTTTCTCAAATTCATGATATTTATCAAAAAAGAAATCGGCACCCACGGACAAATATTTTTTCTTTGTAAGCATATCAGTTTGGGATGATAAAACAATAACAGCCGGTTTTCTTTTTATTGCTTTTATCTCTTTTAACAGATCAACCGATTTATTTTCGGGTAACCCAACATCCAGCAACACAACATCCGGCTTAGCCGAAGCAAAATTTTTTGATGCCTCTTCAAAAGAAGAGGCCCGGTGAATGGCTGTTATGTTTTTTGTTTCAGAAAGTATTACTTCCAGTCTTTCAATTATCTGTAATGAGCTTTCCACAATTAATATTTCCATTAATAAATCTTATTATACAAAGAACTTATAATATCAAACAACAGCTTGTAGCAGTATCAGCATTGCTTCGATA
>JAYTOF010000080.1:0-2564 GCA_043747955.1 Chitinophagaceae bacterium | reverse complement strand
GCGGTGTGGTGCCCGAAGAATACCGTGTAGAATACCTGATAGATAAAACAAAAACATTTGGCAAAGGCATACAGGGTATTACCATTGAGTGTGCCCAATGCCACGATCATAAATATGATCCCTTTAAACAAACTGATTATTATTCTTTGCTGGCTTTTTTTAACAATACAAAAGAACAGGGTTACGAAGGTGATGTAAGTGTTTCCAAACCGGCAAAATATCCAATCCTTAAAATCAGCGACGAAGAAATAAAAAATATTTTATCCTTTATTAATAAAAAAGATACGGGTATGATGACGGTATCTGTAATGGCAGAAGATACCATGCGTAAAACCTATTTGCTAAACCGGGGTGTGTATGATAAACCGGCAGGGGAGGCGTTGCCGCCGGCAGCTATACCAGCTGTAATGCAATTTGATGATGCTAAATATGAACGTAACAGAATTGGCCTTGCCAAATGGACAACAGATAGAAATAATCCATTAACTGCAAGGGTCTTTATAAATCAAATATGGCAGGAGTTTTTTGGCAGAGGTATTGTAAAAACTTCCGGCGACTTTGGTATGCAGGGAGAATTGCCCACACATCCTGAACTATTGGATTGGTTAGCCGTAGATTTTATGGAGCATGGATGGGATATAAAACGTTTAGTAAAACAAATTGTAAGCTCTGCTACTTACCGGCAGTCGGTTAAAACAACTAATGAAAAACAAAAGAAAGACCCCGATAATATTTATTTATCAAGAGGGCCAAGAAACCGGTTATCAGCAGAATTTGTACGTGATGTTGTTTTAAGCAGCAGTGGATTATTGGTAAAAACAATTGGTGGGCCAAGTGTAAAACCTTATCAGCCCAAAGGTTTATGGGAAGGTGCAACATCGGGCAGGGGAGTGCTGGCAACATACAGGCAGGATAAGGGTGAAGACCTGTACCGCAGAGGGATGTACACTTTTATTAAGTTAACCATTCCACCTCCGGGCATGGCATTGTTTGATGCCAGCAACCGGGATCAGTGTGAAGTAAAACGTTCTAAAACAAATACGCCATTGCAGGCATTAATAATGATGAACGACCCAACAGTGTTAGAAGCATCAAGGGTATTGGCACAGCAGTTAATGGCAGAGCAGTCAACCACAGAAGAAAAAATACAAAAAGCATTCCGCTTAATTATTTGCCGCAAAACAAATAAAAAAGAAAAAGAAATTCTTACAGCATATTTCAATGATCAACTACTGCTGTTTCAGCAAAAAAAATTAAATGCAAATGCAACGGTAAAAGTGGGAGAGTACCCGGCAAAAGCAGTTGCAGACATAAACAGCTTTGCTGCATTAATGAAAACCATCAACACTATTTATAACATGGAAGAAGCCATTACAAAAAGTTAACCATGAAATGAGCCATAAGAAAAGTTGATGCCAGCCGAAATGTTCACAGGCGAATAACATGTGACCAAAAACAATAAATACGAACACATGAATAAAGAAATTTTAGAACACAGCTTAAATTTAAACCGCCGTAAATTTTTATCAAAACTCAGTTTAGGTATTGGCAGTGTGGCATTGGGTTCTTTATTAATACCCGATTTATTCAGTGGAAAAACTGATGAAGAAGCATTGATGGCAGGCTTGCCGCATTTTGCTCCCAAAGCAAAGCGGATTATTTATTTATTTCAAAACGGAGCACCATCGCAATTAGATTTATTTGATTACAAACCAAAGTTGCAGGAAATGTTCGGGCAGGATCTTCCTGCATCTATAAGAATGGGCCAGCGGCTGACGGGTATGACTGCTGAACAAAAAAACTTCCCGCTGGCAGGTACTGTTTTTAATTTTAAACAATATGGTAAACACGGTGCATGGTTTAGTGAGTTGCTGCCGCATATCGCTTCCATATCAGATGATTTGTGTGTTGTAAAATCAATCTTTACCGAAGCTATCAATCATGATCCTGCACTAACTTTTTTTCAAACAGGGGCACAAGTGGGTAACCGCCCAAGTATGGGCTCCTGGTTAAGTTATGGTTTGGGCAGTGAGAATAAAAATTTGCCGGCGTTTTGTGTGTTGCTCTCTAAAGGAAAAGGTAACGGGCAGGGCGTATATTCAAAATTATGGACCAATGGTTTTTTAGATTCCATTCACCAGGGTGTGCAGTTTAGCAGTGGCGATAATCCGGTGCTGTACCTTAACAATCCGGAAAGTATTAGTAAAGACGACAGGCGAAAAATGCTTGATAAAGTAAACGAGTTGAATGAACAATCGTATAAAGAATTTGGCGACCCCGAAATAAATACAAAAATACAACAGTACGAAATGGCTTTTCGTATGCAAACAGCCGTGCCGGAAATTACCGACATGAGCAAAGAACCGGAAAGTATTATAAAATTGTATGGCCCTGAATGTTTGGTTCCGGGTACTTATGCCGCCAATTGTTTGCTTGCAAGAAAACTTTCGGAAAATGGCGTTCGCTTTGTACAACTATATCACCAGGGATGGGATGGCCATAATAATTTGCCCGGCGAAATTAAGGGGCAATGCCAGGATGTGGATCAGGCAAGTGCAGCATTA
>JAYTOF010000079.1:0-8844 GCA_043747955.1 Chitinophagaceae bacterium | reverse complement strand
TTTAGTAGCTGCGCCATATTTTTCCTGTGCATAGGCCAACGATTTTTCCAATGCATCTTCCGAAGTTGAAAAGCGGGGCAAAGCCGGCGATAAATTAGTAGTACTGAGACCCAGGATATTTAAACTGCTTTTGGAAGTTTGGTATTTTAATTTAATCAGGTCTTCCAGTAAAGGGTTGATATGATGTTCTGTGTGCGCTTTTACAGTGGGTTCTTCACTTACCAATATATATTCTCCTTCTACTTTTACGTCATATAATGCCTGTTGGTCAGGAAAACCAGGAGGTGCACTCCCTGTTTCAATATTGTATTCCCATCCATGCCAGGGACAGGTTACATACATTCCATCATACCTGGCACTTACTGTACCCAAACCCAATGGGCCTGCCTTGTGTAAACAGGCATTGGCAATTGCAGATATTTTATTATTAAAATTAAAAAGCGCTATTTTCCTTTTACCCAGGTTTACCACTTTTTGAGAATTGTTGGGTAACTCATCTTTGGTACAAACTCTTATGAAATCCATTTTCTACATATTTTTTTCAATGTACAATAAATTCCCTCATCGCCTGGCTTACCCTATATAACAAACAATTTAAACCAAATTAAAATGATATGAAAATTTTATAAGCAAAAATAATAACTGTTTATTGTAATAAATAAATGATGAAGTCAGCATGTTAAAGTTTACCAGATTCTTCATCTAAAAAAATAAATAGCAATGAAACGGGAAAGGATTTTTAATCCGACAGTCTAAAAGAAAAGGGAAAAAGCAGTTCCTTCTCCTGCAACACTATGTACTTTGATAGTACCTTTGTGTAACATCATGATCTGTTTGCAAAGGCTTAAACCAATACCACTGCCGGTTTTACGGGTACTAAAGAAAGGGATAAAGATCTTTTCCATTAAATCGGGCGAAATGCCTATCCCATTGTCAGCTACTTTAATAACTGTTTTATTATTGGAAGTAATGTATGCTGAGAGTAATATTCGTGGATCGGCAACTTCTTTAATGGCATCAGTTGCGTTTAAGATCAGGTTAATTAAAACCTGTTCAATAAGGCCGGTGTCGATCTCTAAACTGAGGTCCGGGTCTTTTAAAATAATATCCAGTTCAATGTTTTTCTGTTCCAGCGTAGGTTGCATGAGGCGGTGCAGGTTTTCAAACATATCCCTTACATAGATCTTCTTTATATTGGGTGTTGTTATCTTATTCAGGTTGCGGTATGTTTCTGTAAATTTTAATAAACCCTCACTTCTTCTTTTAATGGTTTCTATACCCAGCTCCAGATCTTCCAGTGAGCCGGAATTATTATTCAGCTCTTTTAAAGATAATTGTAACCGGTTTTTCAGGGTATCAGCAAGGGAAGAGATGGGGGCTACAGAATTCATGATCTCATGCGTCATCACACTTAATAGTTTTTGCCATGCTTTTGATTCCGTTTCATCCAGGGCTTCATTTATATTTTGAAATGCAATGAGTTTATATACTTTTCCTTCAGTTTGAAAAGCAGTTGCAGAAAGTAAAACCTTCAAACTGTTTTTATCTGTTGTAATTGACAATACTTTGTTTTCTCCCGGTTTAAGTAAAGTAATTTCTTTGTATAAAGCCTCATCTCTTTTCTCCAGCGAATGAATGCTTTTCAGGTACGGGATATTCAATAACTGCTTCAGCGATTCATTCATCCACATTACTGAACCTTCTTTATGATCATAAGAAAGAATACCGGTATCAACAAGTTCCAGTATTTTTTGAAGGTACTGGTATTGCGTTTCCCGTTCTTTACTGATGATCTTAAATGTACTGTTGATCTCATTAAATCCTTTACGCATGGGTTGTACAGCAACCGGGGCATTCTTTTCATCAAAGTGCCTCGAAAAATCACGGTAGTGGACCGATTCTACAAACTGCTCAAGTTCTACCCTGCTTTTATTGGTAAACCGGTAAAGTTCTAATACCTGAAATACAATTAAAGCCATAACCAGTATCATGATGAGTAACTGGCTATTCGATAACAGTAAAGCAGCAGCACTTAGCGTTGCAAAGAGCAATACTATCCTGATTATTAAACTCCAGTCATAGTTTTTAATGTTCATAGCCTTATTCCCGGCCCTTCTTCTTCCTTCGGCAGGCTTAGGGGAGAAGGGCAACGGATTTTTGTATATTTATCTTACAGTTTTGTTTACTCTTCAAAATTTGATCATAACTCGTACTTACTCAGTCGGCGGTATAAAGCGGTCCGGGTTATACCCAGTTCCTTCGATGCTTTTGAAATATTTCCATTATGTTTTTCAATTACTTTTAAAATAGTATTTTTTTCAACAACGCCCAGGTTCATATCCCTTATTTCTGCTGCCTCATGTACCGCTGATTCAATGGGAGAAAAGATGAGGTCTCCGGCAGAAAGTATTTCGCTTTCCGACATGATGATTGCCCGTTCCATGGTGTACTGCAGTTCTCTTACATTACCCGGAAAATGATAATGATTTAATTTTTCGATGGCTTTTGTGTCAAAGCCCGGAACAGGTTTTAAATATTTGGCTGCATATACCTGTGCAAAATGTTTGGCCAGTATCATAATATCCCCTCCTCTTTTACGCAAGGGTGGTACCAGTATCTCAACGGTATTGATCCTGTAAATCAGGTCTTTTCTAAACCGGCTTTCATCGGCCAGTTCTGCAAGGGGCAGGTTGGTGGCACATATCAGGCGTATATCAATATTAACGGCAACATTACTACCCACACGGGATACCTGCCTGTTTTGTAAAACACTCAGCAATTTTGCCTGTTGATGCATGGATATATTACCAATCTCATCTAAAAACAAAGTACCTCCATTTGCCGCTTCAAATCTACCAGACCGTTCTTCTCCGGCCCCGGTGAAGGCTCCTTTTTTATGGCCGAATAATTCACTTTCAAAAAGCGTTTCAGTCAAAGCACCAACATCAACTTTTACAAAAGGGTTATCAGCCCGTAAGGAATGCTCATGAATGGCTTTAGCTATAAGGTCTTTTCCGGTTCCATTTTCCCCAAGAATAAAAATATTTGCATCAGTAGGGGCAATTTTTTCTATCTTAAAAAAAATATCTTTTATTACTTCAGATTCGCCGATCATTTCCCTGCCTATGGTAACAGATTTGCTGACAGGAATGTCTGAAATGATCTTTCCTTTTGTTTTCAATATTCCCTTAATGGCATCCAGGAGTTTTTCATTATGCCATGGTTTAACAATAAAATCTGCTGCGCCTTCTTTTAATGAACGAACTGCCAGATCTATATCTCCATAAGCTGTGATCATGATTACAGAAATATGCTCATCAATTTCTTTTATTTTCTTTAACCAGTAAATGCCTTCATTACCCGTGTTAATACTGCTCTTAAAATTCATATCAAGCAATACGATGTCAAATTTTGCTGAAGACAGTAATGTAAGAATGGCCTCAGGGTTAATTTCAGTTACAACTTCTTTTACCTCTGTTTTTAATAAAAGCTTTACAGCTGTTAATACATCTGTATCATCGTCAATAACCAATATCCTTGTATTTTTTAAGATCATATTCTTAATTTTCAAATCGTTCCACAAGTATAGCGTATTTAAAATTATTTTATTAATGAAACTTCAAAAAAAGTATAAGTGGAGGAAAATGTATCAAAACCGAATATACACTGTATCAAAACCGTACACTATTTGTAAGCACTTTTTTTCAGTTTGTTGAAATACAATCTGTTAAGATTTGGCATGGCATTGTATAAGTATACTTTAGAAAAATATTTTTTAAAATTTAAAAACTAAAGTCATGAAAAAGTTATCAATTAATTATTTTAAACAAACAGAAAAGGCAGACTGTAAAAATAATACTGCTGAGGCCAACGAAACAATGATGAATGATTTCGCCCATGCAGACTGTAAAATATTTTCTGCTGCTGATCTATGGAACATTCAGCGAAAAGGAAAAAATGTAACGCCCAGAAGATGGTTAATTTAAGTGACCGGCCTCTTAAAAAAAAGCCTGTACCTGCAATGGATTTTAGGAACAATGCACAGATACAAAGTTTATAAGATTTTTGCCGGAGCAGTAATAGAAATTTTAACTGCATCGGATATCAAAATAGTAAAGTTCTTTCAATACAACAGATTTTTGAATTTTCGGTATCGGTTAAAAGTGAGGAGGGAAAGGTGAAACAGGTAATGAAGATAACTGTATCAAAAACGAACAGTTCCTGTATCAAAAGCGAACAGCCGGATGGATATGATGTTTTTAAATGTTTGATAATCAATTATTTAGTTTGTGGCACAGCTTTGTATGATTTAATATCCGGCATTTGATGGCACATACATATATATAAGGAATACTTCCGGAAAATAAAACCAGCTGATTCAATAAAATTTAAAGTGAAATATGGACAGAGTTTTAGAAAAAAAAGTTTGGAGTAAAAAACGCATTATGCTTATAGCAGGCGTTGTCGCCTTACTGGCACTTATTTTTGCCAGTTGGTATTTTACATCTGGTAATTCAAAACTGAATGTAAATACAGACCGAATAACCATACAGGAAATTAAAAAGGGAACATTCCAGGAATTTATTCCGGTTAATGGAGTGGTACTGCCGGTAACAACCATTTATCTTGATGCTTTGGAAGGCGGACGTGTGGAAGAAAAATTTGTTGAGGATGGGGCTATCATGAAAAAAGATCAACCCATTCTCCGGCTCAGCAATACCGATCTTGAATTAAGCCTGGTTAACCAGGAAACCTCGGTATTTAACCTGCTGACGCAAATGCAGATATCACGTAATGCTGCACAGCAAAATACCATTGGCAAATTAAACCAGCTTACTGATGTTGATAATGCTTTAAAAGAAGCTGAACGTATTTATAAATTAAATAAAAAACTGGTTCAGGATAAAGTTATCGGATCCCAGGAATTTAAACAGTCGGAAAATAATTATAATTACCAGCTGGAAAAGAAAAAACTTGCTGACCAGGTTTTAAAGAAGGATACCGTTTCTACACGGCAGGAGCAGGAGCAGGCAAACCAGTCTTTTGCACGTACACAAAATGCCTTGCAGGTTATGCGGAAAAAAGTTGGAGACCTGATCGTAAGGGCTCCGGTTGACGGGCAGTTGACTTCCCTGGATGCTGAGATTGGACAGTCAAAAAATAAAGGCGAGCGATTGGGACAAATAGATGTGATGAGCGGATTTAAAGTCAGGGTGGATATTGATGAACATTATATTTCAAGAATTTACAGCGGCCTGGTTGGCGAATGCACTATTAACGGCAAAAATTACAAATTGAATATTAAGAAAGTGTTTACCCAGGTTACCAGTGGACGTTTTCAGGTAGATATGGAATTTAAGGATTCGATACCTTCCGGAATACGCCGTGGACAGACACTGCAGATAAGGCTGGCATTAAGTGATGAAAAACAGGCATTGCTTTTACCCAGGGGAGGTTTCTACCAACAAACGGGGGGTAACTGGATATTTAAAGTAAGTGCTGATGGAAGCCGGGCATATAAAGTGGATATTCAGCTGCTTGGACAAAACCCCGATTATTATGAAGTGATGCAGGGGCTGCAGCCTGGTGATAAAGTAATAACATCCAGTTATGAAAATTACGGGAATATGCAGGAGTTGCTGTTAAAAAAAGAATAAACAAATTTTATTTCATCTATAAAAAACAGGTATGAAAAAACAATATTATTTAGTAATGCTGATCCTGGTTACTGCTGTTTGTTTCTGTTCAGTTAATGAAAACAGCCTGAAAGCCTGCGGTACCAATGCGGCTGCCTGCAAGGCAATTAATAAAAAAAATGTGAAAAATGTTTCCGGGAATTATGTAGAGGATATGGATGCATCATTTAACATGTTTATGAACCCGTTTGTACAGTTATAAGTTTAAATATTATTTTAAAATTTAAAAATTAGTTATGATAAAAATTTCTGAATTAGAAAAGATCTACCGTACCGAAGAAGTGGAAACAGTTGCCTTAAATAAGCTTTCCATAGAAGTAAAGGAAGGTGAGTTTGTTGCCATCATGGGACCATCGGGTTGTGGCAAATCCACTTTACTGAATATTCTTGGTTTGCTTGATGATCCGGATACAGGTAGTTTTGTTTTTAACGGCACCGAAGTAGCCAAATACAATGAACGCAAAAGGGCTGAACTGCGAAAGCGTAACATCGGTTTTGTTTTTCAGAGTTTTAACCTTATTGATGAACTTACGGTTTTTGAAAATGTAGAACTCCCTTTAATTTATACCGGCGTTAAATCTGGCGAAAGGAAAAAAAGAGTAGAAGCAGTACTGGATAAGATGCAGATCATGCACCGCCGCAACCATTACCCTCAACAGCTTTCAGGTGGCCAGCAACAGCGTGTTGCCGTAGCAAGGGCAGTAGTTAATAATCCTAAGCTCATTTTAGCGGATGAACCCACCGGTAACCTGGATTCAGCGAATGGAAATGATGTAATGCAATTGCTCACCGATCTGAACGAAAAGGGAACAACGGTAATAATGGTCACGCACTCGGAGCATGATGCCAGGTACAGCCATCGTATCATCCGTATGCTCGACGGACAGGCAGTAATTGAAAATATAATGTTATAAAACTAGTTGATATTATGTAGTATCCTATTAAAGCCGGAAGCCAATCACCAACTTAAAGTATAGCCATGATTAAAAATTATTTTAAAGTAGCTTTTCGGAACATTTGGAAAAATAAAGGATACAGTGCCATCAATATTTTTGGACTTGCCATCGGGCTGGCAACCTGTTTATTGATCACACTTTATGTAACCAATGAGCTGAGTTACGATAACTACACAAAAAATGCATACCGCATATACAGGATAAACTCTGATCTGCGTTTTGGTGGCGGCGACCTGCACATGACCCAGACATCAGACATGATGGGGCAATTGCTTAAAAAGGATTACACACAGGTGGAGGAGTATACCCGGATTTTTAATAATGCGGGAGATAAACTGATAAAAAAAGGCAATGAATTCATTAATGAACCCCGTGTGGCAAATGTGGATTCTACTTTCTTTACTGTATTTGCACTGCCGGTTATTGAAGGCGATACCAAAACAGCTTTAAATGAGCCAAATACGGTTGTGGTAACTGAGTCAACAGCCAGGAAATATTTTCCGCAGGATGCTGTGCACAACATGACAAATGTGCTGGGCAAAATAATTGAAGTAAAAAACGATGCAACTATAGTACCCTACAAGATAACTGCTGTTATAAAAGATATTCCACATAACTCACATTTTAATTTTGATTTTCTTTTCTCTATGAAAAATGTGGACTACCAGTGGGGTCAGCTGACCAGCCATAATTTTCATACGTACCTTTTGCTGAAAGCCGGAACAGACTACAAAGCGTTTGAAAAGAATTTGGGACAATATATTGAAAAGTATGTAATTCCTTATGTTCAGCAGTTCATGAAAATAAGCAGCATGGATGACTTAAAAAAGTCGGGGAATAAGCTGGAATATTCTCTCCTGCCTTTAAGAAGTATCCATTTACACAGCGATTTTTCTTTTGAGATCACCCCATCGGGCAATATTCAGTATGTTTATATTTTTTCTGCTGTTGCCTTGTTCATTCTCCTATTGGCCTGTATTAATTTTATGAACCTGAGTACAGCTCGCAGCGCCAAACGTGCAAAGGAAGTAGGTATTCGCAAAGTGCTGGGTACCGAACGCAAGACACTGATTGCACAGTTTCTTGTTGAATCAACCATTACGGCCATTATTTCATTGTTTATTGCTGTATCTATCGCTTATTTTGTATTGCCTCTTTTTAATGATATAGCGGCAAAATCACTTTCCGTAAAGGACCTGCTGGGTATTCAAATACTTCCTTACCTGATCCTGCTTCCCTTTGTGGTAGGCTTGCTGGCAGGCAGTTACCCGGCTTTGTTTCTGTCGGGTTTTAAACCCATTGTTGTTTTAAAGGGAAATGCCAATACCGGGTTTAAGAAAAGTAACCTGCGCAATGTATTGGTGATATTCCAGTTTGCCACATCTATAATGCTTATTATTGGTACCATCATCGTTTACAGCCAGCTTCAATATATTCAAACAAAAAAATTAGGTTTCAATAAGGACCAGGTACTGATCATTGATGGTGCCTATGCCCTAAATAAAAATGTACAGGTATTTAAGAATGAAGTGCTGGCCATGCAGGGGGTAAGCAGCGGCACCATCTGTTCTTACCTGCCGGTTACCAATTCCTCAAGAAGCGATAATACCTATTTCAAAGGTTCAGTGATGGATATTAAGGATGGTATTGATATGCAGACCTGGAGAGTGGATTATGATTATATCAAAACCATGGGCATGGAAATAGTGAAAGGAAGGAATTTTTCAAAGGATTACGGCTCCGACTCAACGGCTATTCTTATTACAGAAACCACGGCTAAACTTTTGGGCTATACTGACCCCATTGGAAAAATGATCTATGAACCGTCTAACCTGCAGAATGATAATTCACTTTTCCCAAAGAAGGTCATTGGGGTGATAAAAGATTTTCATTTTGAATCGTTCCGTCAGAAACTGGGGCCGCTTTGTATGAGGCTTGGTAACAGTACAGGGCTTGCTTCATTTAAAGTAACAGCGGCAGGCACAAAGAATCTGATACCACAAATTGAAAGCAAATGGAAAATACTGGCCCCGGGCATGCCATTCAGTTACCGTTTTATGAATGATTCATTCAATGACATGTATCGCAGCGAACAGCGGGCAGGCACTATTGCCATAGTATTTTCCTTACTTGCCATTCTTATTGCATGTCTTGGTTTATTTGGCCTGGTTACCTATATGGCCGAGCAGCGC
>JAYTOF010000078.1:0-8308 GCA_043747955.1 Chitinophagaceae bacterium | reverse complement strand
AGCTATTGAAAGAGGGATCAGCTTAAATCCTATATTACACAGTTTTCAGATTACTGTAAGGGATTATAATATTTCACCTGATTTAATTGAAGCTTTTTTCAGCAGCATGGAAATGGATCTCAGTAAAACTGAATATAACAGCAATGGATATAAGGATTATATATATGGCAGTGCCGAAGTAGTGGGTCTGATGTGTTTGTACGTTTTTTGTGAAGGGGATAAAAATATGTATAATGATCTGCAACCGGCTGCCCAGGCATTAGGTGCGGCTTTTCAGAAAGTTAATTTTTTACGTGATGTAAAAGCTGACTATGAGCAATTGAACAGGTCTTATTTCCCTGAAGTTGATTTTACAAATTTTACGCCCGGTATGAAAAAACAGATTGAAGATGATATAGCCGTGGATTTTGAAAATGCATATGAAGGGATTTTAAATTTACCCGGCAAAGCCAGGTTTGGTGTTTATGTGGCATACAAATATTATTTATCCCTGTTTAAAAAGATAAAACGCACTGCACCTGCCAATATAATGGTACAGCGCATCCGTATTCCCAATTATGGCAAAGCCTATATTGTTGCCAAAGCAGGATTAAGAAGTCAATTCAATCTATATTAACTTACACGACCCATGGATCTTATTTTGGTAGATGAGCATGATGTGCAAACGGGTACCATGGAAAAAATGGAAGTACACCAAAAAGCCCTGCTGCACAGGGCTTTCAGCATTTTTGTTTTAAATGAGAATGGGGAGATGTTACTGCATAAAAGAGCCGACAAAAAATATCATAGCAGTGGTTTGTGGACCAATGCCTGCTGCAGCCATCCCCAGCCGGGCGAAGAAACTTTAGCGGCTGCACAAATACGTTTGCAGGAAGAAATGGGTTTTAATACCGAACTTAAGAAAGCATTTGATTTTATTTATAGAGCAGCATTTGATAACGGCTTAACCGAACATGAGTTTGATCATGTTTTTATTGGCAGGTATGATGGAGATATTGCTCCTAATGCTGAAGAAGTAAGTGATTACTGTTTTAAATCATTTACAGAAATTAAAAACTCCATACAATCACATCCTCAAAAATATACGGAGTGGTTCAAAATTGCTTTTCCAAAATTGGAAGCGTATCTTGAAACAGCATCCTATTGATTTGTTCAGCAGAAAAAATGATTCGTGTTAAACAGGGTTACAAAAATTGATATAGCCACAGCCATTGCTGTTTTGTTTCATGTCATAGGGTTGACAGGTTTATTGTATTTTGATAAAACTTTTTTTCTTTCTGCCACGCCTGTTAATCTGTTACTTTCGTTTGCCCTGTTGATCTGGACACAGGTAGATAAGAATATATATTTCTATCTTTTTTTATTGATTTGTTTTACTACAGGGGTGGTTGTGGAAATTATTGGTGTAAATACCGGGATAATGTTTGGAAATTATTCTTATGGCAACGTGCTGGGCCTTAAAGTACAAAATGTACCGGTTTTAATAGGTGTTAACTGGTTTATCATAATATATTGTTCAGGTATCTCTATTCATACGTTATTAACGAAAGCCATTAGCCGTATTGCAGCCGATACCGGCAAAACCTCTATGACTATTAAAGCCCTATCTGTAATTATTGATGGGGCCACCCTGGCCGTGTTTTTCGACTGGCTGATGGAACCCGTTGCCGTAAAGCTGGGTTATTGGTTTTGGAACGGCGACGGGTCAATTCCCGTGTTCAATTACATATGCTGGTTTGTGGTTAGTTTATTGTTATTATCTGTATTTCATTATGCAAAATTCAATAAACAAAACAAATTCGCTGTAAATTTGTTGCTTATTCAGCTGATGTTCTTTTTATTACTAAGAACTTTTATGAAATAAATTATTAATGATCTGGATTTTTTACATAGCGGTTACATTAACAACTTTCATTTTGATGGAAGGCTTTACCTGGTGCCTGCACCGCTATGTAATGCATGGTTATGGCTGGTTCCTTCACAAAGACCATCATCAAAAAGGACCGGGAATTTTCGAGAAGAACGATGCCTTCTTTCTCATATTTGCCATACCAAGCTGGCTACTGATCATGTTAGGGGTAATTTATAAACAATACTGGATGATTTGTATGGGTGCCGGGTTTACATTGTATGGCCTTGCTTATTTCCTGGTACATGAAGTTATCATTCATCAGCGGTTTAAATGGTTTACCCGCAGTAATAATACTTATGTTCGTGCCATACGCTGGGCACATAAAATGCATCATAAACATTTGGATAAGGAAGATGGTGAAAGTTTTGGTATGCTTTGGGTACATAAAAAATACTGGGATAAAGTAAGAACCGATAAAAAAAGAAATATAAAAAAGGTGGATGTGGCAGAATCTGTTTCAGCATAAACCATTTTAAAATTTTTACGGTCAGCCTGAGCTTGTCGAAGGCGGGTTGAATTAAACAGGGAGTTCTCATTATTTTACAGCCATCGACAGGATCAGGCTGACAATTTTTTATCAAGACGAAACTTTGAATCCTCACCACACATATTTTCTTATACTTGCTGCCTCTGTGGCCGGCCCGCTGGCATTGAGTTTCGATAAAAAAGTAGCCTTTTACAAAAACTGGCGATATGTTTTTCCGGCAATGATCATTCCTGCATTACTGTACATCTTGTGGGATATGTATTTTACAGCTAAAGGAGTCTGGAGTTTTAATGAGGCATATATTACCGGCTTAAAGATTTATAACCTGCCGCTTGAAGAAGTGCTTTTCTTTTTTATCGTGCCGTATTGCTGTGTGTTTATTTATGCCTGCATCAGGAGTTATTTCCCCAATCTGGCAAATAAAAAAAATGCAGATCTGTTTTTAAAGATATTGGCTGTTTTGTTATTGGTTACCGGAATAATTTATTTCAATAATTATTATACCGGCTGGACCTTCATTTTTACCGGAGCCTTTATCCTGATACTGTATCTTTTCCGTAATTTTTTCAAAAGCTTTGATTCGGTCTCATTTCTGATCACTTACGCTATCTGCTTAATCCCCTTTTTAATTGTTAATGGATTTCTTACGGCTATCCCTGTTGTGCAATATAATGATGCAGAAAATCTCGGTCTCAGAATTTATACCATTCCATTTGAAGATGTTTTTTATGGAATGCTGTTGATCCTGATGAATATTGTATTGTATGAGAAATTGAAAAGCAGTAGGACAAACCAATAAAAAAATTAATGCCGTAGCAGTTTACCTGTATTTGTCGCCGGCAATGATCCCACGATCTGTAAACGTTGCGGTGCTTTAAAAGCTGAAAGTCTTTTTTTGCAATAAGTTAAAACATCTTCTACATCAAGAGAAGTTCCTTCATGTAAAACAATTTCGCCTACAATAATTTGTCCCAGTAAGGGGTGTGGACTGCTGCTTATACGGGCCTGTTTAATTTCCGGTATCATTTCCAGCACCGCTTCCACTTCTTCCGGAAAAACTTTTAATCCGGAAATATTGATAACAGACTTTGATCTGCCTTCTATTTTAATTAAACCTTCGGCCGTTTTTGAAGCATAATCAGCCGTTAAAAAATAGCCATTCTGCAATACATCTTCCCGTAAATTTGGTGGCACAAGGTAAGCATCAAACATACCCGGGCCCTTAATACCCAAATTCCCAATGCACCCATTCGGCAGGCAATTATTATTTTCATCTAAGATATCAACAGTATATCCCGGCAGGGCATAGCCAACGGCTTCGGGATGTTCAGCAGATTTTACAAAGTTGAGTATTGGTAATCCGATTTCTATAATGCCATAAGCCTGGCTAACATCAAGTTGAAATCTTTTTTTAAATGCTTTGCAAACATCAAGGGTTATGGCAGCTGATGTAGAGATCACTCTTTTTAAAGAGGGCATTTGTTCTGTTCCCGCATCATTGGCCAGCAGCCTTATCTGAACAGGAGAAGCATATAATAAAGTTCCGTGGTGCCTATTGGTGATTTCAATGATATTTTTTGCAAGGAAATCTTTGGCAACAGCAAGTGCGGTTCCAAATTTTACATATAAGATAACAGATACTATAAAATGATAGGCCATGGGTAAAACCCAGATAACGGTATCTGTTGGCCCAAGTTGCAATCCTTTGTTGGCGCCATTAACCCTTTCCAATACAGATTGATGAGAGACAATTACACCCTTTGATTTACCGGTTGTACCGGAAGTGAATCTGATAAATGCCGGCTGCTTTACAAAAGGAGCAAATGCAACCGATTCATGAATATGTGTATAAGCAAAACGTAAAGAGCCATGTTGCAAAGGAATTACCGTTTCAATATTACTTAGTGGTTGTGAGGATGACCTGTCGTCAATTATCGCATGCAATTTCACCTCTTCCAGAATGGCATCAATCTCGGCTCTTTTTAATTGTGGCGACATGGGCATAACCGCAGCACCGCAACCAACCGCTGCAAAAATTCCTATAATGAAGTTGCGGTTATTACCCGCCATTACGCCAATACACATACCTTCTGTAATTCCAAGCTGCATTAATTGAATACGTAATTCCTCCGTTTCTGTAAATAATTGTTGAAAACAGATTGTGCCAAAATCATCATAAACAGCCACATTACCGGGCCATTTCTGTGCAGCTTCCCTCAGTATTTCATAAACAGGCAGTTTTTTCATCCTGCTAAAATACTTATAATTGCTCGTTTTGGAGTGCTTTAACCGCATCTTTTAACGAAAGATGTTCAGCAGAAGCAGCTGCCAGACAACCTGCGGCATACCCGGTTTGTAAACAAATACCCATTACCCTGGCGCTGGCTATGGCCCCGTCGGTTGCAGAAATATTACGGCCCGCAAAGAACAAATTATCAATGCTGTTTGATTGTAAACAGCCGGCAGGTACCTGGTAATAATCATCCAAATTAAAATAACGGATATTCACCCGCCTGTTCAGCTCCCAAATTTCAATGGGCCAGGAGGCATTGGCAATTGCATTGTCAAATTTTTTGCAGTTTAATACATCTTCCTCCTGAAGTAAATATTTTCCGGTGCTGCGTTGGCCAATTCTAATGCCTACTTCGGGGGCAATATGTGTAAGGCTTGCATTTTTAAATGCATCCACATGATTGATGAGAAATTGAGAAAGGTTTTCAACAAAACTGAGGGCAACGGTTCTTAACTCCTGTAAATTTCCAGGGGCGTAAGTAACTGCCAGGGGGATACCAATTTTAAGGTTTACACAATTGTTTTTTAATGAACCCTGTACAACATAAACCCGGTCGTAAAAATCTCCTAAGATATTATTATCAATTGCCGACCGTAATGCCTTCATCATGATCATGCCCAGTTTAAATTCATTTTTTTCTGCAATGCCCTGCATGGTAAAAACCTGTGCGGCTGCCTGGTAATTTTCGCTTTTTATAAGGGGCAAACTGGCAGCCTGGCTTACTACACTATCGCCCGAGCAATCAATAAGTGCATTCAAATTTATAGTAATAGGGATACCTGCTGCAATGATGTGAACGGATTTTATTTTATTTTGTTCTACAGTAACATGCTCCAGTACCGCATTGAAGTAAATACCAATTTTATTTTCGTTTATTAAATCATAGCATATCTCCTTAAATGCCTCAACATGGTAAGGTAAATAATGAACGCCTTCCGGACTGAACAGCGGCGATGTGTTTGATTGCACCTGTAATTTTTCGGCAAACTCTTTTGCAAAGCCTTTTACTATGTATTCCGATTTTTCATTTTTACTGAAATGGTATAATCCGCAAACCGTACCTACTTCTGCAGCGGTTGCTTTGCCGCCCAGGTAAGTATTGCGTTCAACCAACATAACCCGTAAGCCTTTACGGGCGGCAGCTACAGCGGCAGCTACACCTGCCGAGCCACCACCTAAAACAACAATATCTGTATAAACAACAGTTTCCATCCTTACCTGTTAAGTAGTATTTCTTTTAATTTTTGCTCAATTAAAAGTAGTTCATTGTGGCTGATAATTTCGGGGGAGTAGGCAATATTAATATCAACAGCCTGATCGTGTTTTAAAAAAACAAAAGTTAACCCCGGCGGAAAAGTTAATGCCGGCGTCATGGTTAGTTTATTGAGGGGCTCCCCAAATAAAGATTTCAGGTCATTAAAATTGTCGCCGGTAGAGGTGTAGAGGAAGCTTGAAAAAACTCCCTTGCCTGTGCGGCTTACTAAAAAATAATACAACCAAAGCGGTATGTGGCGCATCATATTAAGAAACAGGGTATACTTCTGTGGAATACCGGCTTTGATCTGCACTTTCATCTGATCGCTCAAACATTTTACTGTTTGCGGTACATTGTTCAACTCATCTTTGGTAAGGCGGTAAAATAAAAAAGAAACACAGTTTGAAATTAAAGGCCCTGCAGCACCTTTCAGCCTGCCGTCGTAAGGTACAGGCAGCCATAAGTCGCCCGGTTTATTTTTTTGCCGGTTCAATGAATTGATAACGTGGGCGCAGCAGGCAATGAAATACAAGGTGGGCCCAAAACGGGATCCGGCCCTGCATGCATTAGTACTTATTATTTCAGTTTCATTAATGTTAAAGGAAATTATTTTGTTCAGCGTTTTTTCATCGGTGTGCTTTGTGCCTGCATCAGCAATAGAATAAACAGGCGGCCGGGATGATGTTTGTACAAATTTTTTAACCTTGTACATGTTCCGGATATAAGTAATGATATTTATTTTCTTTTCTTTAGGAGGAAAAAAAACATCAAAATTTTGGGTCTTTTTTTCAGAGATATGATTTAAATGGTCAAACAACAGGGTTGTTCCTTTTGCATCAAGCAGTATATGGTTCCAGGATAAAACAAATGCACAACCGCCGGAAGGATAGTAAACGAGATCGGCTTCTATAAATCTTTCCGATTCTACCGTTATATCTCTTATTAAAATAATTTCAGGAATTTCATTTTCATTTTGTGCATCATGCCTGCGAAGGATGATCTCCCTGCCGCTGTCAATATATTTCCAGCAGGGCTTTTTTAATAAAAAGCCATGCACCAGTTTAATATTACACAGCCAGTAAATAACAGGAGAGCTTTTTAGTATACGGTTTATCTTATCAAACGGTAAAGTGTTATTAAAATAAAAGATCTTCCGCATTACATTACCACCGGCACCATGCTTTTTTGCATGTTTATCCAATACGAGGTGAAAACAATCAGCACCGCTTAAGATTACTTTTTCCGGAAGATCAGCTTTTGTGAAAGGTGTCATGCTATGTGCTCTTTAAGATGCATCGGGTATCAGTTCCGCTACTGTTGCCGCAAGTGCCTGAATGGTTTTAAAGTTATCCGGTATAAGTTTTTCATCAGGGATTGAAACACCAAACCTGCGTTCTATAAAAAGGATGATCTCAACAATGGAGAAAGAATCAATGCCTGCATTTTTTAAATTGCTGTCTGCATCAATATGTACCGATTCTGCCAGTATATTGTTTTGAATATACTTTTTTATTTCTGCTATGATGATGTTTACATCCATTTTTTAAACTGTCCTTTTTTTACGGTTGTATATGTATGAAATGGCCATGGTTGCAAAAAAGAACAACATTAATTTAAATGCGTCCGGTAAAATATCTGTTAGCTGCCCACCTCGTAAAAATAATTTATAAAAACCTTCCAGCGACCAGTTTAATGGTGACCAGGCGCTTATATTACGCATCACTTCAGGCATTACATAACTGGGTACCCAAATGCCCCCAAGTGCCGAGAGCAAAAGTATGGAAAGCGAGCCCATTATTGCTGCCTGGTGTTCGGTTGTTGCCAATGTGCCTACCATTACACCATAACCTGTTGCTGCAAAGGCTGTTGCTAAAGTTAAAATAAAAATTCCCAACAGGCTGTTGCCTAAAACCAATGCGGGTAAACCAAGCATGGGTAAAAACAGCTGACCAACAGAAAGCATTAAGGTAAACTGAATTAAACAAACCATTACATACACAATTATTTTTCCGTTTACCAATAGTAAGTATGAAGTGGGCATGGTATGCAGGCGAAAAGCACTGCCTTCATTTTTTTCTTTCAGTATACTGCCCGAGAGGGGTATGGCAATAAAGAACATGGCAAAGATCGTCCAGGCCGGTACATTATGTTGTACCGCATTGGGAACAATCTTATTTTCAGATTTTGAAGCATAAATTTCTTTATACTTTATGATCTGGGATTTTTTGTAAGTGTTTTTTGGGGCACTTTGTTTTTCGGGGATCACTTCAGCAATCTGATCGGAAAAAGTCTGAAACATGATCCTGGTTTTTACTTCCGAAATAAATTCACGCAGATTACTGGTAACAGAAATTAAAAAAG
>JAYTOF010000077.1:0-6056 GCA_043747955.1 Chitinophagaceae bacterium | reverse complement strand
TCCCGATGTACAAAATGTATTAGACAAAGTGGTTGCAGCCGGCGGTAGTATTATGGTTCCTAAAACTGAGATCAGTCCGGAGTATGGTTTTATGGCTGTGTTTATGGATACTGAAGGGAACAGGATTGCCTTACATAGTGTACCTCAATAAATGCAAAACATGAGAAGGGTCTTGTTATTATCGGTTTTTGTTTTATTTTTCTTTGCTTCTGGTGCACAGTCAGACAGTTTGAAATGGATTAAGGAGATCAATGAACAGGTTTGGAAGCCATTCATTACCCATTTCATTTCGGGCAACCAGGAAGGGTTTCGGAGCGTACACAGCAAAAGAATAACAAGGGTAGAGATTGACAGGGATGTGGTGCTAGATTTTGAAAAATATTTTCCTTCTGAAGATCTCCACGTACAACCGGTTAAAAGAAACAGCAACCGGTTATTTGAATTGCGTTTTGATAAAAGGATAAGTAATGGAAACAGGGCCTGGGAAAGTGGCTATTATAAAGGAACAATTATACAGGAGGGAAAAGAGCCCCGTTCTTATTTCGGAAGGTTTTATGTTGTGCTTGAAAAAGAAGAAGGTTACTGGAAAATACAGGTGGATGCTGATACCGGGAAAGATGCAAATGAAGAAAATTTTAATAAAGCTTTCCCTATGGAGCGGAAACAATAAATTTTAAAAGTCAAAATGAAATATCATGAGTAATTATGACTGGAGCCGATTTGTTGTGAGAATAAACATAAATGTGCCCATTGAAAAATTGTATTGGCGCTGGGCTACAAGGGAAGGAATGGAATATTGGTTTTTACGCCTGAGTGAATTCAAAAAACAGGATGGCAGTTTTAGGGCAAACAATGAACCTGTTCAAAAAGGTGATACCTATACTTGGAGATGGTATGGCTGGAGTGATGAAACAACAGAACATGGGCATATATTGGAATGTAATGGCAAAGATTTTATAAAATTTAGTTTTGGAAATGCCGGAGATTGCTCGGTGACTATTAAAAACGAAGAAGGCGAAAATATAGTGGAACTGGCACAGGATAATATTCCCACTACCGAAAAGGGAATGCACAACTGGCACCTGGGATGTAAAACCGGGTGGACCTTTTACCTGGCCAACCTTAAATCAATGCTGGAAGGTGGAATAGACCTCCGTAATAAGAATGAAAAATTACAGCGTGTAATAAACTCGTAATAATTTATGGCTTACAACGAAAAACTTGCAGACAGAACAAGGGAAATTATTGCCTTTACTCATAAAAATGTGGTAGAAAAAAGAATGTTTGGCGGCATATGTTTTATGGTAAATGATAAAATGTGTGTTGGTGTTGAACAAAACCGGATGATGGTAAGACTTGACCCTGCCATATATGATGAAGTGATGGAAAAAGAAGGTTGTAAGCCAATGGACTTTACCGGTAAAGTGATGAAAGGTTATGTATTTGTAGATGCAGATGTGTTGAATACAGAAAAGAAACTCGAGTATTGGGTGAAGCTTGCATTGGAGTATAACAAAATTGCAAAAGCAGGTAAGAAAAAAACTATAAAGAAAAAATGACCATCGAAGACTTACAAACCATCTGTAAAAGCCTTGACAATGTAACAGAAGATATTAAATGGGGGCATAACCTTTGTTTTAATATCGGAGCAAAAATGTTTTTAGTTCTTGGTGTTGATTGTGTGCCAGTTTCGGCTTCTTTCAAAGCAGATGAAGATACATTTACTGAATTGGTTGAATAGGATGGTTTTAAACTGGCACCTTATCTCGCAAGGCATAAATGGGTTTATACAGATGATATCAACAAGCTTTCAAAAAAAGAATGGCATCGGTTCATCAGTCAGTCATATGAACTGGTAAAAGCAAAGCTGCCAAAAAGAAAAAAATAATTTAGTATGGAACGGGCAACACAACTGGAAATTAAGGCAAGTTTACAAATTTTAAAACCTGCCGGCGAAGTTTTTGATAACATTGTTGATCCGGAAAAAATGAAAAATTATTTTATCAGTCAAAGTACCGGATTCATGCAGGAAGGCAAATTTCTGGTCTGGAAATTTCCGGAAATGGATATTAAGTTTTCGGTAACGATAGGTAAAATAGAAAGATACAAATACATTTCTTATTACTGGGATGGTGCCATGGATGGGGAACAGACTTTTGTAGAAATGAACCTGCAAATGGTATCAGATGATATAACTTTTGTTACCATAACTGAAAAAAGTAAAGTTAATAACGATGCCGGTATTAAATGGCTGAAGCGCAATACAGAAGGTTGGGCAAATTTCCTTGCGTGCTTAAAAGCATGGATGGAATACAGCGTACACCTGAGAAGAGGTGCCTTTAACAAATCGCAATTGCAGATTTAAAATATTTTCATGTATAAAATAATTAAAATGGGAAAGCTACTAATTGCATTAATTTTTATTATAAGTTTGGCTGCTTTTATAATAAATGATTACAGCAAATCATTTAAAAAATTGTATGCCCTGGATGGCACCTGGAAGATGAATACCAAACGTGGCGCTGTTTACGAAGAATGGAAAAAAGTTGATAAAAATTATTTGCAGAACAAAGGCTATATGATAAAAGGGAATGACACCATCATCAATGAAAGGGTAGCACTTACAAATACCAAAGCCGGCGTTTTTTATACATCCGCTGTTGAAGATCAGAACAACCGGCAACCCATTGCTTTTAAAATGACTAAGGCCGAAAACAATATATTTGTTTTTGAAAACCCGCAGCATGATTTTCCTAAACGGATTGTATATAAAATGATAACAGCCGATTCGTTACATGCATATGTAGATGATGGAACAGAAACAGGCAAAAGGCAGAATTTTTTTTACAAACGTCAATAGCATGAAATACAGTTTAGAAAGATCATACGAAATCCTGGACAGAACCCCATCGGTTTTTATGGCTTTGCTTTCAGGCCTGCCCGATGACTGGGTAATACCAAACGAGGGTGCCGAAACATTTTCTCCTTATGATGTGATTGGCCATATAGTACACGGAGAAAAAACTGATTGGGTGGTAAGAGCAAAAATGATCCTGGAGTTTGGTAATACCCAAATTTTTGAAAGGTATGACCGGTTTGCACAGTACGAAGAAAGCAAAGGGAAATCTTTGCAAAATCTACTGGATGAATTTACTGCCTTAAGAAAAGAAAATATGATCTGGTTCAAATCATTGAACTTAACCGAAGCTGATTTAGACAGAAAAGGAATGCACCCCGTTTTGGGAGAAGTAACATTGCGGAATTTGCTGACCACCTGGGTTATACACGACCTCACACATATTGCACAGGTAACACGGGTAATGGCTAAACAATATAAAGATGAGATGGGCCCCTGGAGCCAGTTTTTCAGGATACTGAGTTTTTAATTATCTTTCTTAATCAAAACAATTTGCTATGTCTAAAAGATTCTCATTCTGGATATGGGGAACAATTTTGATCCAGCTCCTGACTTCTGCCTTCCATTCCTTAAGTTTTTTTGCAAAGCAAGAGCCTACAAACGAAACAGAAAAACAACTCATAAATATAACGGGCAGTTATAAAGCCGATCTGGGCGTGGGTTTTCACCGGACATTTGCTGAACTGTTTACCGCGGTGAGCCTTTGTTTTACACTGATTTGTTTATTCGGAGGAATACTCAATTGGTATCTTAAAAGAAAAAATATTGCAGCAGATCTTTGGAAAGGCATAATGCTAATACAAATGATTATTTTCGGCGCCATGTTTGCCGCTATGCTGGTATTTGCTTTTTTCCCTCCCATAGTTTGTACCGGGCTCATTTTTATATTTGCATCAGGAGCATACCTGTCTGTTAACAATAAATAATTATTCTATGCAATCAAAAGCAACAACTGTTGATCAGTACTTATCAGAAGTTCCATATGAAAGGCAGGAAGCAATGAACAAACTGCGTAAAGTAATATTAAAAAATTTGCCCAAAGGGTTTAAAGAAGGTATGGGATATGGCAATATGGGATATTTTGTACCACATTCTATTTATCCGGCTGGGTATCATTGCGACCCCAAACTTCCATTGCCTTTTATGGGAATTGCTTCGCAGAAGAACAGCATCAACTTTTATCACATGGGTATTTATGCCGACCCTAAATTGCTGAAGTGGTTTACCAATGCACATGCTAAAGCTTCACCCAAAAAACTGGACATGGGTAAAAGTTGTGTCCGTTATAAAAACCCGGATGATATTCCGTACAAACTGTTGGGCGAACTGGTTTCAAAAATTAGTGTGGATGACTGGATTAAAATGTATGAATCATTACTAAAAGATAGCCGGAAGAAAAAATAAATTAAACAAAAAACATAAACTGAAGGAATGGGGCTTGTAAATTTTTATACTAAAGATGAAAAAGAAGCAGCTCAATTTATGATGAACGGCCCGGCAGTAAAAAATAAAATCATGGCTGAGATAAATAAGTTTGGCAGTGATGTTGAGATTTCATTCAAAAAAGCATTTGTAAGTTTGAGAAGAAAAAAACAATTTACCATTATTCAGCCATCCACCAAAGTCCGGCCGGATGTTGGATTAAATATTAAAGGTGTTGCGCCATCGGGAATAGTGGAAGACGGCAGCAAATGGAATTCCATGTGTACACATCGCATCAAAGTGCAGGAGGAAAAAACAATCAACAAAGATTTATTCAACTGGATAAAACAATCTTATGACCAGGCTGGATGAAAATTAAATCATACCACTGAAATTATTCTATAACTATTTTTTTCAGATAATACATATCCGGATCTACCTGTGGCAATTGGCTGCTGCTAACAGTAATGCCTTCTTTGGTTACCATCATTCTCTGTCTGCCTTTTTCGGTAACAATATCCAGTGGCAAAGGCATACTGATATTGGTGATCTGTATTTTATATTTATCCCCCCTTAATGGATTGATATGTACTTCTAATTTTTGAATGGTACGCAGGTATAAATTAAATAATGGTTTTAAATCCGTTGCAGCTGCCAAACTGAATAACTGTTCCACATCATCGGTATTTATCATTTTGTCACCGGTATATTGTTTATCAGTAGATAGTTTTTTTAAGGTTGGAAAAAATATATCATCGCCAATAACATAACGCAACGTATGCATAAAGAATGAGCCTTTACTGTATATATCCCCGATGTAAGCCGTTACCTCATCCAAATCTTTTCCCTGTACAACAGGTTTTTGATTGGCAATGCCAAATGAAGATTGTTTAAACCGGTTAATATAAGCCTGTTCCCCAACCATCTCTCTGGTATATAAGGCATCGCCAAAACTGCAGATACCTTCCTGTATCCAGTAATCGGCCCAGTCATTTACGGTAACTTTATTGCCAAACCATTCGTGGCCAAATTCGTGGTTCATCAGCCAGTCATTATCAGATCCACCGGCTTTTTCGTATTTAAATTTATTGCCGTATGCATTCATAGTTTGATGTTCCATCCCTAAATGCGGGGTTTCCACAATGCCGATTTTTTCTTTAACCCAGGGATATTCTCCAAAATATTTTTCCCGCACTTTTGCAATTCTTTCCAAAATTTCCAGGTGATGGTCTGCTTTACCCAGGTTTTGCTTAAGCACATAAAACTGCATTGGCACTTTGTTGCCGTCAACCGTAGTGTACATTTTTTCGGCAACCACATAATTTCCTACATTAAATACCAGGTTATAATTATTAATGGTATAATTAGTTTTCCAGAAATAAGTATCACTCTTTTTATTTTTTGTTACCTTATGTAACAGGCCCGGACCGGCTACAACCAATCCTTTCGGAACCGTTATGATCATATCACCACCTTCATTAGGTTCGTCCGATGGATGATTTTTACAGGGGAAAAATATTTGTCCGCCCGAACCCTCAGCTGTTACCGCCAGCCATGGATTGCCTAAAGTATCTTTTGTCCAGGTAAAACCATCTTCCCATGGTGGCCTTGCAGCTATATGTGGTTTACCGGCATATTGTACTTTTACAGAGCCTTTACCTGCATTTACAGGTGTTGCTGGATGTATAGTAATAAGGCCCTTAAGGTGTGTAAATGT
>JAYTOF010000076.1:0-8487 GCA_043747955.1 Chitinophagaceae bacterium | reverse complement strand
ATGGAAGGCAATGTAAACCTGAGCCCATTCAGTTTTTTCAATTTATTTTCTTCCAACCCGCCGGTGGTAATTTTTTCACCGGCCAGAAGAGTAAGAGATAATACCACTAAGCATACATTACAAAATGTACTGGAGGTTCCGGAAGTGGTGATCAATATAGTGGACTATGATATGGTACAGCAGGTCTCACTTGCCAGTTGCGAATTTACAAAGGGCACCAACGAATTTGTAAAAGCCGGATTTACCGAAGAAAAAGCATCCCTGGTTACCCCGCCAATGGTAAAAGAAAGCAAGGTAAAATTAGAGTGTAAAGTTATAGAAGTAAAACCACTGGGTACCGAAGGCGGAGCCGGCAACCTGGTAATTTGCGAAGTACTTTGTATGCATATAAATGAAAGCATATTGGATGAGAACAACAAAATAGATCAAACCAAACTGCATCATGTGGCCCGGCTTGGTGGTGACTGGTATGCAAAGATTGATGAAAGCAATTTGTTTAAAGTAGCCAAGCCTAATACACAACTCGGTATTGGCGTGGATGCACTGCCCGAAAGCATCCGCAAAAGCGCTGTTCTTACTGGAAATAATTTAGGCCAGCTGGCCAATGTAGATGAAATGCCCTTTATTGACCCGGCATTTGATGATAATAAACTCAAAAATATCATTCAGTACTATTCCATCAACCCCGATGAGATGGATATTGAACTGCACCGCTATGCCAAAGAATTTCTGGATGCCGGAAAAGTAAATGAGGCCTGGCAGGTGTTGCTGGCAGATGCATGACCCTTTTTTGGGCCTGCTTAATACTGATACAACTCAATAATTTACCCAGTCTCATACTCACGTCACTTTGGGTGAAAGTTTTACCCGCAATTTTTACAAAAACAGGAAATTAGTTTAGTAAATCCTGCAATTATCAATATCCCCACTTCAGGTTATGTCAGTTTTTCAGTAAAGAATCCTCTCTTTACATATGTTTTGTACAATAATGCCAAATTAAGAAGTACAGGGGTAAATTTCAATTATGAACAGGTATTTGCTGTTTGTAGATTAGTGTTGTAATTGAGGGTAACAAAAGGAAAGGTTACCGGATTTAAATTAAATCATTCACTAAAACTTTTTTTATGAACAGCAAAAAAAAATTAATTATTTTATGGGTTACATTTCTCTTATTTTTCATTCAAAGTATAGCTTTTAGTCAGGATGCTAATTTGAAATATTTGTCATCAAATGTTTTCAGTATCTCGGTTCCGCCAATCAAGCCAAAACAAAACCCAAAAGCATATTACACTTACTTCCTTGAAACAGGAAATGGTAATTTTTACAGGGGCTCTATAGCTGATGGATTTACAATTGCTCCGGTAAATATTCCTTATGCATATTCAATTTCACCCAACTCAAAAGCCGTATTAACTCTTTCTGCTTATTATGATACTACAAGGAGGCCCCCCAGAGATATTGCAATCCCAATTTCAAATAACATAACTACAATTGCTACAAACCAGGCTCATTTAACAGCAGGTGTTAATATCCTTATTGACCCCTGTGTTCCATCTATTGTTCCCGGAGATACAATGGCGCTTGCATATACTTACAAACCGTTTGTTTCCGGAACTTCATTACAAAATAACATTATTGCCTTTTTTTATAATAAACAACCATTAAGTGCTGGAAATATTTTCAGTATTATAACTGAAAGCACCCCTTCATATAATTTTAAAGGAACGCCTGTTAATCCAATCAGGACACACAATAATGAAACTGTTTCTTCAACTATACCTGCTACTATTCCAGATGCAGTAAAACAAAGTTTAGGTGAAGCTGGTGTTGGCTACACAAATGCTTTATATTTCCTGGTACCTTCAGGAACAAATGAAAGAAATATTTTTATTTCCCTTGCGCCTGACAAAGATCCTTCGCATTATAATTCTGACCATTTGAAAACAGGTTTTGGTGCAACCATTATTCAATATGACGCTGTATCCGTTACAGCAAAGCAGTCAATAAATCCAACGTATGATGTATTTTTACTTGCAAGGGACCCCAATGGAATTACAACTTCTCCACATTGCCTTGACAGTTTTCCCAGCCCCAATAATAAACCTATAGCCTATAAGGTAGATTTCCAAAATGACGGTAATGGAATTGCAAAACATGTGGAAGTAAGGGTTTCGGTTCCAAAAGGAATAATAGTACCATCAGGTTTTCTATTAGTATCCAGTATAATTAAGGGGGAAATTATAGATTTTACAAAATGGTCACCAAATCATCCCGAAGTGCCAAACACCTATGAATTGAAAGCTAATGAACAAAAAATTGTATTTAGAATGAATAATATCAATCTTCCGGGCCCGTCATTACAACAACCGGACAATATTTTAAATAGGCATGGTTCTATTTCATTTATCTTAAAAACAAATGTTGATCGAAATTTAATTAACCAGTGCATGTATTCAGATGTATCAATAGTATTCACAAGTATTACCAAGGGCGGTGAGATAAAAAATCCTGCGATTACAAAATCAGACTTAATCAGAAAAAACTGTACCCACCTATCTAATAATAACACCGTTTGTCCAAGAAATCCAACTGCAACAAAAAAGCCCGATACACAGTAAAATCTGATTAACTTATTCAACATAAAAGCCCTATTTTGTAATTACAAAATGGGGCTTATGTTTTGGTATAAAACTATTGTTGCATCATTCATTTTTATCCTGATCATTATTTGCAGTGATTGCAGGAACAATAAACCGGTCGAAGCAATCTCCCCTATAGATACCTTTAAAATAAATTCCTGGAAGAAATCCTACGATTCACTTGATGATAAATATTATTCAACAAGAGATATTAATAGTTTAGAAGATGCAGGAAATATAGCTGACAGTATTTTATCCTATGAAACTTATTTATTAAAAGATTCTAATCAACGAAAACTATTTTGTGATGTTCTATTTAACCGTTCTATAGATCTAAATACACTTAAACGATTTATAAGGAGCAGGGATTTACTGGAGAGATATATTATTGTATATAACGAATACAAAATTTTAAGTCCGGAATATCTTGCTTATGCCCAAGCAACCCTTGGCAATATCTACAGCCGGTACGGTGATTTCAAAAAAGCTGCTTTATTACTTGATCAAAGCATGAAATTTTATACTTCAGTAAAAGATACAGAATCTGTTGTCTCTTGTATTCTTAACCTGTCTATCCCTTTTAAAGAACTGCAACGCTACGATGAAGCTGAACAGACCCTGAAAAAGATCTTTGACTTGAATAAACTCGGGCCAAAAAGAAAAACATTAGCCTGTATAGAGCTGGCGGATATCTACTTGAGACAGCAAAAAATTGAGGAAGCAGGCAGGCAATTAGAAAAAGCAAAAGCGTGGGCTGCTTTAATAACCATGGCTGATACCGACCCGAAGGGCAAGACAGGTATTTATTCAACACTTTACAAAGTTGAGGGAGACTGGCTCACTGCAAATCAAAAACCATTACAGGCATTATTGGTTTACTGGCAGTCTCTTGACTCTGCAAAAATTGCTGAGTCAAATAACCTGCGTAATCGTGAAATTGGTAAAACATATATTTCCATGGGTAAGGCATTGGAACAATTGAAACAGTATGATTCGGCTCTTACTTATTATAACAAGGCTTTACACTGCGTTATCAATATTGATACCCTGGATAAATTTGCCTTGCCGGAGTATAAAGACATCTATGCAGAAAATACCATTGCTGAAGCTTTGTATGCCAGGGCCAATTGTATTATCAACAGGGGAATGGAAAACACTGCCGCATTGGAAAATGCAGTTAGCTGTTTTAAACTGTCTTTTGAAACCGAAAGCAAATTACTCAATGCTTTTTCTTATGATGCATCACGCATGTACCTGCAGGAGCAAACCCGCAAGGAGACTGAAAAAGCCATCACTGTTTGTTACCGGTTGTATCAAAAAACAAAGGATGACCAATGGGCAACAGAAGCCTTTTCATTTGCGGAAAATAATAAAGCCTTTGTACTGGCAGAATCCATAAAACGAAATACTGCCGCTTCACGTTTTCTGCAGAAAGATACCCTTTACAAAAAAATACAACTGCTCAGAAAAAATCTGGCCTGGATAGAAATTGAAACGGGTAAACAACATTTTTCGGGCACCGGGGATACAACCCTTTTACAGTCATTTAACCTGTCTAAACAAAAAACAGAAGAAGAGCTGCTGACTACAGAAAGCATTATCCGTTTAAAAAATCCGCAATACACATCCTGGATGAATCATGAAGAACCATTATCAGCGGCAGCTCTTATTCGTAATACCATTGCAGCCGGCGGCAGTTTTATTGAATATTTTTCCGGCAATTCTGTTGTTTATGCTTTCAGCGGGGAACAGGACAAGCCGCTGAACTTTTACCAATTACCCTCCACAGTAAAAAACAATACAGATAGTTTCCTGCATTTCTTTGCCGACAGGAATATCATTTTAAGCAACCCGGCAGGTTATGCCAATGCAGCAAATACATTATATCAAACATTGCTCAGGCCTTATGTTACACAAAGCAGTTCTTCCTTGCTGATCATTCCTGATGGTTTTATTTCCTATATCCCTTTTGATGCCCTGTTGACCGGCAAAACAACATCAACCGATATCTCATCTTTTCCTTTCCTCATCAGGCAAAGGGAAACATACCAGGCCTTCTCCTGCAAAACACTTTTTGAACAATTGAAATATAAACCCCGGAACACCGGAAGAACTGTAGCAGCATTTGCTCCAATGTTTGTAGCAAAAGAAAGAGGCCTTTCTTCACTTATACATAGCAAAGAGGAACTGGAAGCTATAAAGGAATATTACCCTGATGGTGATTTTTACACCGGCGCGGATGCAACACTCACGAAATATGAAAAAACCAGTGCCCATGCAGGAATCATTCACCTGGCTACCCATGCTGGCTCGGGCAATAACGGCATCATGGCAGGTATAGAATTCTATGATTCCACCCTGCATTTAAACAGTATTTATGTGATGCCACTTGAAGCCAAACTGGTGGTACTAAGCGGTTGCGAAACAGGTACAGGCGTTGTTAATAAGGCCGAAGGGCTGATGAGTCTGGCCAGGGGATTCAGTTACGCCGGTACTAAAAATGTGATCGGCAGTTTATGGCAGACAGAGGACAATACTTCAGCAGAGATCTTTAAGCATTTTTACAGCAATCTTTCTAACAATAATTTTTCAACGGCCCTGCACAAAGCAAAACTTGCTGTTATCAATAATGCAACAGTTACATCAGCATCTCCGTTTTATTGGAGTGGCTATATTTATATCGGGTCTCCATCTGAAAGATTAAAACGCACCGGTAATAAAAATTTAACCCTGATACTTTTAACAGGTGGGCTGTTATTAATTATTGTGTATCTATTTTATAGAAAGAAAAAGAACTAGTCAGGCAGTTTTTCAAGCAGTGTTTTTGCTTTGGCAAACCAGGCCGATGTTTTAGGAATGCTATTCAATATACTGCGGCATTTTGAAATATCCTTTTGCTTTAATGCCGTTAATGCCAGGTACCAGTTTGCAGTTTCGGTATAAGCAGTTTGCCCGGTTGCAATGGTTGAAAATATTTTTTCGGCCCCGGTAAACCTGTTCATTTCCAGGTAACATATGCCCAAAGAAAAATTCATCTGTATATCACCGGGCTGCTGCTTTAAATATTCCTGCAGTACAGGCAGCGCCTCGTAATACTGTTTAGTGTTGAATTTGTCTGCTGCAATGCCGGCAAGCGAATCTGCAGTATTACCACGCAACTGAATTTTAATTGCAGCATGTTCGGCATATGCGGCATACAGTTTTTCGGTTGACATGTTTTTATCAGAAAGAAAATAAACAGTACCAAAAACAAGAATGAGTACCGCAGCTGCAGCTGCAAGCCATTTTTTGAAATTACCCTGTGTTACTTTGCTGCCCCGTAAAAAATACTTCCGGTTCAGTTGCTTCAAAAATGCAGCCAGTTTATTTTCACCATCCGAATCCTCATTTGCTTTCATCGAATTATTGATGCTGTTGTATAACTGAAAATTATTTTTAAGTTCTTCATCTGCATTCATCTGCAATTCAAAATCTATCCGCTCCTGCGGCTGCATTTCATCATTCAGGTATTGTTCTATTTTATCTATTATTTCCGGGTTCATAAAATACTACCATTTTAAAGCGCTAAAGCCCGGTGCATCTTTTACCAGGCTGATCAGTTTACTCATACATTCGGTTTTCTTTTTTCTTACATAAGCATACGTAAATTTCAATAATGCTGCCACTTCCTGCAAGGGTTTACCGCTCCAGGAAAGGGTTAATAGATCACGACAGCCTTCCCCCAGCTCCCACAGCTTTTCTTCTACCAGGTTTTTTCTCTTTTCCTGAACAAGCAGGGCTTCATAGTTTTCAAACACCTCCTCACTTATATTAAATCCTTCATCTCCTTTAATTGTTACGTGTTTCCCCTTTCTTTTATGCAATACATTGATCCACCTGTTGCGGCACACCAGGTAAAGAAAAGCTTCAAACGGGCAGGTAAGCACAAACTGTTGTTGTGTGGCTTTCCGGTACAATTCTACCAGCACGTCCTGGAACAGGTCGGCAGCATCTGTTTCGTTTCCATTGTTTTTAAGCACCATTTGTTTTACCCGTCCCGAATACCGGCTGTATATTTCCCCGATCAACACCGAATCATTTTTTTGCAGGGCTTCAATGTATTTATGGTCGGTGTGGGCAATCATATTTCTCAGGAAAATTAAATCATTTTAAAGTTACAGGTAACAAATTACAAAAATGCGGATATAAATACAAGGCAAACATATTGCTATTATTCATTAACACTAAAACTTATTAAAATGAAAAAATTTCTATTTAGTATTATGGTATTATTAACCATTAATACCTATGCTCAAAACATTCAGTTTGGTTTTACAACAGGACTTTCTTTAGCTAATTACAAATCACGGGTGGATGGTGAAACGGAAAGCGGTAAAGCTAAGGCGGGATTAACTGTCGGGTTACTGGCAGATATCCCCGCAGGCAAACACTTCAGTTTTCAGCCAGCTGTAAACTTTGTACAAAAGGGAACAAAGGATGAACAAACATTTGCTGGTATTACAGCAAAATACAGGATCAATATTAACTGTATTGAAGTGCCGCTGAATTTCCTTTACAATACCCGGGGTAAAGCCGGCAATTTCTTTGCAGGTGCAGGCCCGTCATTTGCTTTCGCTTTTTCCGGAAAAGGGAAGTTTACAGATGGGACCAACTCAGAAACTACAAGTCTTAAATTCGGAAACACTGACGACGCCGATATGAAAAGCGTAGACCTGGGCGCTAATTTTATAACCGGATTTTCTATGAGCAATGGTATCATGTTCTCCTTAAATTATAATGCAGGGCTGAGCAATATTTTTCCACATGGGTCAGCTGATGGCACATTAAAGAGTAGTTATTTTGGGATAAGACTCGGTTATTTGTTAAATTCAGGAAAGAGAAAATAACGGTAATAAAAATAAAATCTATAAAATGAAAGCTGTTATCCTCCTGCTTATGTTTCCTGTAGTTGCTTTTGCCCAATACCTGCCGGATCAGAAAATACCGGTTAAAGCAACCGTAATTTCTGATTCAGGCACGTTTAAAGGTTACCTGGTGAAAGGGGCCGATTCAACAGTTATCCTGAGCTCCTCCAAAAGATATTCAGCTAACACAGCAATGAGTATTTCAGCATATAATATCCGGGAGCTGCATTTAAAAGAAAATTATAAAACCGGGTTTGGGTTAGCCGCAGCCACATTTGTATTGGGCTTTACCGTAACCGCCGGCCTTACAAAGAATAGTGGTGATTTTGATAATGATGGTAAGACCAGTTTTTTTGAATTGATATTAACTGCTATTGAAGGAACCTCCTCCAGTAACCGCCGGCGCAGGAATACCGCCCTGATCGCCGGCGGAGTGGGTGGTACTGCTGTTTTACTGGCCTACCTGTTAGACAATAAAAAATTGTCGCTTATTTTTCCGCTCAATAACCGCAAAAGTTTTTACAATGAAAAAAGAGATGAGATCAATAAATGCGCAGGGTTTTAGGAAAAATTTAATGAAGGTTTAATTTATAAAATTGCAGGGTACTGGTTACTATTTTATACCCAGCCTCCCCATCAGGGACAGAATACGGTTTTTTATCAATAAAAAATATAAGCTGAACAAATACGTTTATAATAATCTATTTTCAATAGATAGATAAATTGAAAATTAAATGAATCATTCTTAATAAAATTACCGGATAAAATATGAGATACCCTGTCTATTATTAAAATTTTTGATTAAATTCTATTCTTTTTAAATAATTAATATACGGGAAAATGTATAAATATAAAGAAGCCCCTGCAGGTTTTATGTTGCAAGGGCTTTGAATAATTATTTTAAAAAAATCAGCGTTTTACAAACTTTTGCTGTGTTACTTCCT
>JAYTOF010000075.1:0-15816 GCA_043747955.1 Chitinophagaceae bacterium | reverse complement strand
CTGGTGGTAGCTGCGTTGATAAGTAAAAGTTTTGACAAGGATATAAATGGGAGTGGCTCTTATGCCTGGCGTTTCTTCATTGATTATCCCAATGACCTGATTGATAATTTTATTGGCATCGGCAGTATCCAAAAAAATTATAATCCCGAGCTGGGGTTTTTAGACAGGAAGAATTTTGATAACCTTACCTGGAACCTCCGTATTGCCCCAAGGTGGTTCACCAAATATGGTATTCGCAGAATGTCTTTCAAACCCTGGGCATTTCGTTTGTACAGGACGCATACTACAGGTGAACTGGAATCATTTTACAACGAAACAAGGCCATTGGGTTTTCTTACCAAAAGTGGCGAAAAGTTTGAATATAACCTGCAACAACAGTTTGAAAGATTAGATGAAATTTTTGAACTGACTGATTCAATAATAATACCTGTTGGCAAATACTGGATGCACCGGCAGGAATTACAATTCGGAACTTTTGAGGGAAGAAAAATATGGGTGGACCTGAATTTTGGCTGGGGAGATTTTTATACCGGCAGTATTATTGTTCTGGAAGCATCAATGGGTATTAATGTTAACAAACATCTTAACTTTACTACCGCTTATACCCTAAATAATATCAAATTGCCACAAGGCAAACTAACCACTAATGAACTGGCGCAATATATCAACTATGCTTTCAATCCACGATTAGATATTGCCATGTTTGTTCAATGGAATTCATTAGATGATTTTCTTTTGGGTAACTTCAGGTTGCACTGGATACCTAATATTGGTTCAGATCTGTATATAGTATATAACCGTGGTTATGATAACCTGAAACAATTTAATTTTATGCATTCGCAAAATTCAGCAGGTGCTGCCAAATTGGTGTGGCGTTTTACTTTTTAAAATAAATAATTATGAACCGAAAAGACTTTTTAAGATCCGGCACGTTAGCAGGAGCAGCAACATTACTTACTTCAACCAATGCATTTACACAAAATCTTACTGATAACCCGATAGATAAACTGGTTGATGACAAGGGCAACTATATTCAACAGGCCCTGCCATATAGTGAAAGTTTTCTGGAGCCTTACATGGATGCTGAAACCATGCACCTGCATTATACCTTTCATCATGGCGGTGCAGTAAAAGGAGCAAATAAGGATATGCAGATGATCAAAAAGGCGATAGATGAAAATCTGTCTTCCGGGCAGGCTGGAAACCTTGAAACTGTTGATTACTGGACAAAGAAATTATCTTACCATTTTTCTTCGCATGTTTTACATTCTATCTTCTGGACAAATCTTACCAATAAACAAACAGCTCCAACAGGTGACCTGTTAAAACGGATTGAAAAAAACTTTGGAAGTTTCGGCAAATTAAAAGCTTTAATTGCTGAGACCTCAAAAAATGTAGATGGAAATGGTTGGGGCATTGTTGCTTATCAGCCTTACAGTGACAGTTTAACGGTATTGCAATGTGAGAACCATGAGAAACTGACACAATGGGGGGCCATTCCGCTTTTGGTTCTTGATGTTTGGGAACATGCTTATTATTTAAAGTACAAAAACAAACGAACAGATTTCGTTGATGCTTTATTTAACATTATTAATTGGGACAATGCAGCCCTGCGTTTAGACACAGCGATTAAACTTACTAAATGATTAAAGTATATTCAATCCACTTTATTTCCCGATCCATAAAAAACTGCTATTAAGAATAAATACCTTTGAATATGGTTGCCCTAACCGGTATATTTTTGTCTTTCATTTTTTTATTTCTTTCAGGCCTGCATTTTTATTGGGGACTTGGAGGAAAATGGGGAGTCAATGCAGCTATTCCCACCAAAGAGAATACTGAAAAAGTGTTGACCCCAAAACTATTTGATTGCTTTGCAGTAGCTTTTGGACTTTTAGGTTTTGGAATTTTTGTTTTAATAAAATCAGAGCTCATCTTATATGAGCTGCCTGCCTGGTTAGCCCATTACGGACTTTGGGCAATTTCATTTCTTTTCATACTCAGGGCCATCGGGGAATTTAAGTATGTTGGATTTTTTAAAAAAATAAGAACCACCCTTTTTGCACAAATGGATACAAAATATTACTCGCCTTTATGTTTGTTAATAGGTTTTCTGGGAATACTTATAGAACTGGTAAAATAAAAAAGTAATGGCTTACAGTTCTTTTAATAACCATCAGCTCCGTTCCTCCCAGATCATCGCCAGGTGTACAATGGTTTCGGCAGCTTTAGCCATATCTTTTGTTCCAATCCATTCCAGTTTGCTGTGAATGTTTTGCATACCGGTAAAAATATTGGGGCAGGGCATACCTATATAACTAAAGCGGCTGCCGTCGGTACCACCGCGGATACTTTCTTTTTTAACTGTTAACCCGGCCCTTTGTATCGCCTCTTCTGCATAAGCTGTTACCTGCGGACAGGTATCCAAAACCTCTTTCATATTCCGGTATTGTTCCTGCGCTGTATATTCCAGTACGGCACCCGGAAATCTGGCAACGGTTTCTTCGGCAATTTTTTTAAGACGTTCGTGATGTTGCTTTAAACCGGTCAATGTAAAATCTCTGACTATAAATTGCAGGGTTGCTTTTTCTGCAATACCATTTACTGAAGTCGGGTGAATAAAGCCCTGCTTCTTTTCTGTTGTTTCGGGGCTCCATTCATGTTGCGGTAAAGCATCTAAAACGGCTGCAGCCACTTTCAATGCATTTACCAGTTTATCTTTTGCATAACCCGGGTGTGTAATTACCCCTTTGATCGTAATTATTGCTGCATCAGCGCTAAATGTTTCATCTTCCAGGCTTCCGGCTTCGCAACCATCCAAAGTATAACCAAACTGTGCTCCCAGCTTCTGCATATCCACTTTGGCAGTTCCCTGCCCAACTTCTTCATCGGGTGTAAATAAAATTTTTATACTGCCGTGCTTAACCGCAGGGTTCTGGATAAAAAATAAAGCTGCTTCCATAATAACAGCCACGCCACTTTTATCATCAGCGCCCAGTAACGTCGTTCCGCTTGCCGTAATTACACCTGTATTCAAATGGTTCTTTAAATAAGGCGAATCACTCATCTTTAATACCTGTGCGGCATCATCGGGTAAAACTATATCAGCACCATCGTAGTAACGGTGATGAATGGGCTTTACGTTTGTACCACTGCAATCGGGTGCCGTATCTACATGTGCACAAAAACAAATAACAGGTATATTTTTTTTATCACTGTTTGAAGTAATGGTTGCATATACATAACCAAATTCATCAGTGGATGCATTGGTAATGCCCATCCCGAAAAGCTCTTTCAGCAGGAGTTTACTTAAATCCTTTTGCTTTTCTGTAGTTGGATGAGCAGTACCTGCAGGGTCGCTTTGTGTATCTATACGTACATAACGCATAAAACGGTCAGCAATGTTATCGGGGCTTATTTGAATCATACTTTTAAAGTTGTAAGTTGTAAGTTATAAGTTATAAGTAAAATTAAAAAATAGGTTATATAAAAAGGCAGTCTACAAATTGCAGCTGCCTTTCAACTTATGACTTATAACTTTTAACTTATTCAGCTATTTCCACAAGCTCAATATCAAATATCAGCTCCTGTCCGGCTAAAAAATGATTGGCATCAAAAATAACCACGTCGTCTTTTACTTCTACAACAATTACCGGAACAGGCTGACCTTGCTGATTACTTAAAGTTAAAGGCATTCCGGGCTCCAGTACCATATCTTCCGGCACATTAGCCTTTGGAAATTCAATGATCGCATCCTCACTTCTTGGACCATAAGCATCTTCGGGAGCAATATTGATCGTTTTCTTTTGGCCCAAATTCATTCCGGGCATAGCTGCATCAAATCCTTTGATCATTTGTCCTGCACCAACCGTAAACTCCAACGGCTCTCTGCCAAATGAGGAATCAAACTGCTCACCATTAATTAATTTACCGGTGTAATGTACTTTTACTACATCACCTTCTTTAACCTGTTGCATAAAATTTTGTTTTTCCCCAAACCCCCAACCGATCCATTTATTAAGGCAATCCTGCAGGGGCTTAAGTAAGATTATAAATAGGGCGCAAATTAATATATAAACGGCAGTTGCCATTAAAAAAAAATAGAGCAACTTTACCTTATGAAAAAGACAGGATTCACTTTTATAATTTTGTTTTCTAATTGTTTGATTGTCAGAAGCCAAACCGCCATTAATCCAGCAGAAAGCGCTACAATAATAACCGGTGCCGAACGTATGAATGTTTACCTGCCGATGCTTACAGGCAAGACTGTAGCCGTTTTTGCGAATCAAACCAGTATGGTAAAAAACACGCACCTGGTTGATACCTTACTCAGCAGCGGTATTAATGTTGTAAAAATATTCGGGCCCGAGCATGGATTCAGGGGAACAGCAGATGCAGGTGAAAAGGTAATTGATACCAAAGATAAAAAAACAGGAATACCGGTCATCAGTTTATATGGCACACATAAAAAACCTGCAGCCGATGATCTTAAAGATGTTGATGTGTTGATTTTTGATATACAGGATGTGGGCGTCAGGTTTTACACTTTCATTTCTTCCTTACAATATTACCTGGAAGCTGCACTGGAAAATCATAAACCCTTATTGATATTAGACAGGCCAAACCCTAACGGATTTTATGTTGATGGCCCCGTGCTGGATACAAATTTTAAAAGTTTTATAGGCATGCAGCCCATACCCATTGTTTATGGTATGACGGTTGGAGAATATGCCTTAATGCTCACCGGCGAAAATTGGTTATCATCGAAAGCCAATGCCATCAATGCCTATAATGTAACCACAGAGCCAGATGCTGATACCCCTTTTCATGTGCAGGTGATCAAGTGCAAAAACTACAACCACGACAGTAAATATATTTTACCGGTTACCCCTTCACCTAATTTAAAAGAGATGCAGGGAATTTACCTGTATCCTTCCACCTGTTTTTTTGAAGGTACGGTACTGAGCGAAGGAAGAGGTACCGATAAACCGTTTCAGTATTTTGGCCATCCATCGTTACCAAAATCATTATTTAGCTTTATTCCCGGCCCGAATGAAGGCGCTAAAAACAGTAAATGCTTTTATCAAAAATGTTATGGGTGGAACCTGAGTGGCAGTAGTGAAGAAATACTGGAAAAACTGGACGGTAAAATTCAGTTGCAGTATCTGCTGGAAGCTTTTAAATTATTTCCGGGTAAAGATAGTTTCTTTTTAAAAAATAATTTTTTTAATAAGCTGGCTGGCAATGATCTGTTGATGCAACAGATAAAAGAGGGTAAAACTGAGCTGGAAATAAGAAAAAGCTGGGAGCCAAAATTGAATGCATTTAAAACAATAAGAAAAAAATATTTATTGTATAAGGATTTTGAATAACACTTAATGAAAACAACTGCTGCAAAAAAAATTACAGAATTAAGGATTGTTTTTATGGGCACGCCTGAGTTTGCCGTAGCATCACTGGATGCATTGCTGAAGGCGGGCTGCGATATTGTTGCAGTGATAACTGCTCCTGACAAAGCCGCAGGCCGTGGATTAAAGTTACAACAGAGTGCGGTTAAAAAATATGCGGTTGAAAAAGGGCTTTATATTTTACAACCTGAAAAATTAAAGGACCCTGAATTTTTACAGGAATTAAAATCACTGTACGCCGATCTGCAGGTGGTGGTTGCCTTTCGCATGCTTCCCGAAGTGGTTTGGAATATGCCCCCCATGGGATCTGTAAATCTTCATGGCAGTCTTTTACCGCAATACCGCGGTGCTGCGCCCATTAACTGGGCCGTCATCAATGGTGAAAAAGAAACCGGGGTTACTACTTTTAAACTTAAACAGGAGATTGATACCGGAGATATTTTATTACAGGAAAGTTTTCCCATTGGCAAAAATGAAACTGCTGCTGAAGTGCATGATACAATGAAAGAGATCGGCGCACGACTTTTAGTTACAACAATTAAAGGATTGGCTGATGGCAGTTTAAAAGAAACTCCGCAACTTTCAACGTCAAATCTTACACCTCCAACTTTAAAGCATGCACCCAAAATATTTACCGAAACCTCTACCATTGACTGGAACAAACCGGTAGATGAGGTTTTTAATTTAATTCGTGGCCTGGCACCATACCCCGCTGCATTCACTTTTTTACAGGATAAGAAGTTAAAGATCATTAAAGCTGAAAAAGTTTTTAAAACAGGGGTCAAAACTTCCGGCACTTTTGAAACCGACAATAAATCATTTTTACAATTTGCCTGCAGCAATGGATACATTTCAATTCTGAAACTTCAGCTTGAAGGGAAAAAGAAAATGGGAATAGCTGAATTTTTAAGAGGATTCAGATTTACTTAAATATTATTTTGAATAGCTGAGTGTACAGTTAAAATTAGTTACGGATACTCCCAGCACACCTGCGGCCGCATTACTTATAATGATCTGCAAACTGTTATTCTGCTTTATATCAGGTATGGCATCCAGTACTTTTGCGAAAATAAATTTCCCGTTTTCAATGAGGGTGACTTTAATGATCGTTCCAGGTGGGGCACTGCTATACAGGCAATAATATTTACCATCTTTCCACCCGCTGGTACTTTTAAATACTCCTGCAACTGCTTCCACTTCAATGGCATCCGTATTTATATTTTGCGATTGAAATAAATTTTTAAATGTTCCTCCATTAAGATCTTTTTCCGGATTGCCGGTCATTTTCGGTTCAACAGTTTCTTTTTTATCCTCCTTTACCGTATTTGCCGCTTCTTTATTTGGTTTTACAACTTCAGTTTTTTTAGTATCCGGATTTTTTGCCGTTGGAAAAATATCCGGATTAATTGAAGGAGGGCCCGCTTCTTCAGCAGTTATTTTCTTATTGGAATTATCTTTTTTAGCCGGGTTCTTATCTGCAGTATTAACAGCAGCAACCACTTTTGAACCTGAAATTGTACCTACCCCGTTTTGAGCCAAATAAGAATCAATCTTTTTTACTTTAAGATAACCGACTATTAATCTGGTCCCCTTCTTTACCGCATCACCCTTTATATTGTTCCACTGCTTTAAGGTTTCCAGTGGCAGGTTATTATGATTTAATACAACCTGGTTTAAACCTTCCTTATTCTTTACGATATGGTGTACCGGAACAAATACTTCATCGGCACCGGCAGTACCACCCTGGAAAAAATTAATGTTGGTTAAAGGTACTTTTATAACCTGGCCAATACTTAAACCGCTTTCCAGCTGCAGGTTATTGAATGGTGCTATTTCTTTAGGGCTGATATTATAAATCCTCCCGATACTGTAATAATTTTCTTTAGCTGCCACTTTGTGTGTAACAAACAGGCCTGGTGAAACCCCTTCGGCAAGCAAAGTCTTTTCCTGAGCTGCTGAAAAAAATGGTGACAGGAGAAGGAGGATCAGTAATCTTTTCATATTGGATAAATTTTCATAACAAAGAAACGCAAATTTGTTGGTTAAGATTGTGTTCATTTGTTAAGAATCCGCCATGCAGCAGGATAATAATTATTTATACGATTGGAAATAACTTTGATCCAGCCAACAGGTAATTGTTGATGCGTAAGCAATACCCAGCCTTTACAATCCGATTCAATTTTAATCTCAACTTTACGCAGGTATTGCAAAGCGGATTCTCTATCCACTTCCAGTTTTGGTAAAGCAGGATTGATAATATTACTCACTGCCAGCTCATGATCAGGTATTAATACGTTGCGTATAATTTTACCCAGCTTTACACCTGCTTTTTTTATATAAAGCGAAGTTTGAATTGCTGACAGGTCATTTTCGAGATGAACAGGTATGGCGATCATGTCATCATTTTGTTTGATAAAGAAAAAACCATCAGCATCAATCAAATAAGATTTTAGTATTTCAATTTCACTGACAGAAAATGTTTTTGTCTTCTTTTTACCTTTTAACATTTGGCCTGCCTGCCGGACAGGCAGGCTTTTGACTTCTCTCATTGTCTCATTATCTGATCGGCTCTTACAAAATACTGCAATAAAAAAACCTTCGCCTTTTACTTTATGCGGATAAAAACGATACCCAAATGCATTTGATTTTTCAGAAACCGTTTCAACAATTCCCCAGGTCTCTTCAATTTTCAACTGTACACTTTCAGCTTTCAACTCATCTATCATCCAATCCGTAATAGCTTCATCTTCTTCCTGTGAATAAGAACAGGTAGAATAAATTAAAACACCTCCATCCTTTAATGAGGGCATAATATCTGCCAATATTCTTTGCTGCCGCTGTGCACAAAGTGCTACATTTTTTTCACTCCATTCGGTAATGGCATTGGGGTCTTTACGAAATAAACCACTGCCGCTGCAGGGTGCATCTACAACTATTACATCAAAATAATTTTGTAAACGCTGAAAATCTTTTGGATCGTTGTTGGTAACCATTACATTGGCCGCACCCCATTTGATAATATTTTCACATAAGATGTTAACCCTGGTTTTAATTACTTCATTACTTACCAGCAAACTTTCTTTTGAAATGATGGATTGAATTAAAGTAGATTTTCCGCCCGGTGCGGAACAGAGGTCTAAAACTTTTAATGGTTTTGAAAGTTCAACAGTTTGTTTTAGTACTTCCTCCAAAAACATGGAACTTGCTTCCTGCACATAATATGCGCCTGCATGAAAGAGGGGGTCTAATGTAAAGGAAGGGCGTTGATTTAAATAGTAACCGTTATCATTCCATGGAACCCTCTTTGAATGCTCATTGCCGGTTGCCGGTTGCCGATTACCGGTTTTTTGTGGATTCAACCTTACCGATGTAACCTGCCCACCCGACTGATGTACTGCTTTAAAAGCTTCTTCATCAAAGCTTTTTATCTTTTGTAAAGATTGTATTAATGCTGCCGGCAGGCTGTTCAACTATGTTTATTTTAAAATGTGATTGAAGTTAACTGATAATTTTTATTTTCGCTTACACATATTCAACCAACCCACTATGTCATTATTATTAAACCGTTCTTCTTTTGGAAACCCGGCAAATGCCGGCAATACATTAAGCCGGGATGAAGCTTACCGGTTATTTAACGGCTGGGTAAAGAATGAAAGGCTGCAACTGCACATGAAGCAGGTGGCGCATTTAATGAAATGCTGGGCTGCAGAAAAAGAAGGACTGAATGAAGCAGACCAATGGCGTTGGGAAATGGCCGGTTTATTACATGATGCCGATTGGGACCAATGGCCGGAGTTACATTGTAAAAAAATAATTGAAGAACTGGAGACCAGGAATATTGACCCAGAAATTATCAGGGCCATTGCCAGCCATGGGCCCAATCATTTTGGGGTGCAGCCTGAAACGAGGATGGATAAAATGCTGTATGCCTTTGATGAACTGAGTGGCTTAACACATGCATACAGCCTCATGCGGCCCGAAGGTTATACCGGCATGGAACTGAAGGGCATTAAAAAAAGATTTAAGGAAAAAAGCTTTGCTGCCAATGTAAACCGTGATGAAATTATGGATGCCATGCAAAGGGCAGAAGTTGAACTGGAAATGATTATGCAGTTTATTGTTGAAAAGCAGGGAGATGTAAAATAAACTCTATTGAAAATTTTATTGGAATAAAGGTAGGCTATTGAAAAAAAGTGAGCATAAGAAAGGTTCGTGTGACAAGAACCTGGGCGAAGACCTCATCCTATGAGCTATGCTCTTTCCCTTCGCTTTGCCCGTGAACTCCAAAGCCTGCATGTAGGCAGACAGAGTGAACATGAAGTTGTCAACTTTATAATGCAATCTTCGCTTATTTCATCAATGTTTCCTTCCCCACAGGGGAGAGGATAGGTGGGGTTTCTTTTAAACCAGTTTCACTTCAACACACAGATCCTGCAGCACTTTTTTTGCATCTCCAAACAGCATACTTGTTTTGGGCTGAAAGAAGAGATCATTTTCTATTCCGGCATATCCGGGTTTCATGCTGCGTTTGTTTACAATAACATTTTTAGCCAGCTCCACTTCTAAAATGGGCATACCGTAAATGGGCGAAGCAGGGTCATTTTTTGCAGCCGGGTTAACCACGTCATTGGCGCCCAATATCAAAACCACATCACAAGATTTAAATTCATCATTGGCCTGTTCCATCTCTAATAATTTTTCATAGCTCACATCCGCTTCGGCCAGCAAAACATTCATATGGCCGGGCATACGGCCCGCCACCGGGTGAATGGCATATTTTACTTCAACGCCTTTTTCTATAAGTATTTTTTCCAACTCATGACAGGTATGCTGTGCCTGTGCCACCGCCAGGCCATATCCCGGAACGATCAATACCTTCTTGGAGTAAGCCATTATCATGGCAGCATCAGCTAAATTTATTTCTTTATAACTGCCCTGAGTTTTATTGGTGGCTGCTCCATTTTTTTTGGTGCCGCCAAAAGAACCGATCAAAACATTGGTAAGCGAACGGTTCATGGCTTTGCACATGAGCATAGTGAGTAAAGTACCGGCAGCGCCAACCAAAATACCACCGGTAAGCATGGCTTTGTTATCATATAAAAATCCGCCACAGGCTGCTGCCACGCCGGTAAAAGAGTTTAGTAAAGAAATTACCACGGGCATATCGGCACCACCAATCGGCATCACAAATAATACACCGTAGATAAAAGCAAAAAAGCCGATCAGTATAAAAGGAATGTAAATATTACCGATCGTTGACCGGTAAGCCAAAACAGTTAATACTATGGTTGCCAGCAGTACGATCATATTAACAATATGCTGCCCTTTAAAAGAAAAATCTTTTACCCGTCCGTTTAATTTGCCCCAGGCAATGATACTGCCTGTATAAGAAATGGTGCCAATGATGGCGCCTGCGGCAATCGTAATATAAGTACCCACAGAAATAATATCTGCAAAAGGTTTATCGGGAGAGCCCTGCTGTGTTTTATAAATATGGTAAAATTCGGCAGCTGAGATCAATGCCGCACAGGCGCCACCCATTCCGTTGAACATACTTACCATTTCCGGCATGGCGGTCATCTTAACTTTTTTGGCGGCAAGGGTTCCGATAATTCCCCCCACTAATAAACCACTGAATATCCATGAATAATTGCCCAGATGTTCACCTGTTTCGGTGTTGGTATATAAAAAGATGGTACCTAAAATAGCAATCCCCATTCCAAATGCAGCCAGTAAATTTCCTTTTCTGGCACTGGCAGGATTGGATAACATCTTAAGTCCGAGGATGAAAGTTACCGAAGCAATAAGATAGCAGAGTGTGAGTAAGTTAAATTCCATAATGCCCCAAACCCCTAAAGGGGCTTTTGTAGTTTTTAAATTTTATAGATAATATTTTTTCTGATAACATACTGGTATTTTAATTTAAAACATCCATGTATTTTTAGAATCTTGCCCTTAAGCCCCTTTAGGGGTTTGGGGTGTCTTTTTCTTCTTAAACATTTCCAGCATCCTGTCGGTTACCACAAATCCGCCAACCACATTTAATGTTCCCAGTATCACAGCAAGAAATCCGAGTATCAATGCCAGGTAATTATCTGTTTCAGCTTTTCCCATAACGATGATGGCACCAATAACTACCACCCCATGTATTGCATTTGCCCCACTCATTAATGGTGTATGCAAAACACTGGGCACCCTGCCTATCACTTCTATACCAACAAATATCATCAGTATTACTATATAGATGATCTGTTGATTGGCTGAAATAAAGTTTAACATATTTTCCATACCTGATTTTTATATAAATAATTTTATAAGTTACAAAAATTAAGCATTAACCGGCAGCCCCGAAACCTTTTCATTCGTAATCTCTCCCCCATGCACTACACAGGTTCCTTTTACCAGATCATCTTCAAAATTCAAATTAAATTTTCCATCTTTATCAATCATCAATTGTAAAAAGTTTAAAATGTTTTTCCCATACAACTTGCTGGCATCACTGGGCATGGTTGCCGCCAAATTTGAATTACCAACAATACTTACCCCATTATAGATCAGTGTCTCCTCATTTTTTGTCAATTCAGTATTACCACCGGTTGCAGCTGCAAGGTCAATAATAACAGAACCGTTTTTCATGGCAGCGATCATTTCTTTGGTAATTAATACAGGTGCTTTTTTACCGGGTATCTGTGCTGTTGTAATAATGATATCAGCTTTGGCAACACTTTCTGCAATTTTTGCTTTTTGCCGCTGTATAAAATTGTCACTTTGTTCTACCGCATAACCACCGGCCTTGCTAGCATCGGCCGCACCTTCTACTTCGATAAATTTTGCACCCAGGCTCATCACTTCTTCTTTAACTGCAGGGCGGGTATCAAAAACCTCAACTACTGCACCCAATCTACGGCCAGTGGCAATAGCCTGTAATCCGGCAACACCGGCACCCAGTATCAACAGTTTAGCAGGAGGAATGCTACCTGCTGAAGTCATAAACATGGGAAAATATTTTGGAAATAAATTGGCTGCATACAACACCGCTTTATAACCGGCTATATTGGCCTGGCTGCTTAAAATATCCATGCTTTGTGCCCTGGTGGTGCGTGGCAGCATATCCATACTAAAAACGGTTAAACCCTTTTCAGCCAGTTCTTTCATCAGGCCTGCATTAAATAAGGGTTGATAAACACCCAGGATGATTTTAGATCTTAGACTTGCATGTCCGGCAGGGTGGTTGCTGATCTCAGATTTATCCGGGGCATTTATACTCAGGATAATATCACTGCCCTGCAATACTTCACTTCTTGATTTTACAGTCGCTCCACTTTCAGTATATTTTTCATTATTTGCAAATGCAGTAACACCGGCGTTAGTTTCAACACAAACTTCTACATTCCATTTTTTAAGGATTGTAATATGTTCCGGTATTAAAGAGACTCTGGTTTCGGGAGATGGTTCTTTTAAAACGCCAATTATCATAGTTAGTTAATTGGAACAAATGTATGAAAAATTGCCCCTCCCGCATAAAAGGGGAACCGGAGTTTTTAAATTTTCGTATCATTTATTCAAACTGAACCATTAAAAACGGATGGAGAAGTGTTGTTTATGACTAATATCAGAATTAAAAAAAACAATACCGATAAAAAAAAGGTCAACCGTTAATGTTACGGAAGGGTGCTGTTTAATTGTTGCCCAGGCTGCTTCCATCCCTGCACTCCAATGTATATCATCGAAGATTAAAATGGTTGAGGCATTGGAACAGTTGAGCAGTTGATTAAAGTAATCCAGTGTTGGTTCTTTAAGGTGATTCCCATCGATGAAAGCAAGATCAACCAATTTAATTTTTTCCAGTAATGAAGGTAAACGGCTATTGAAATTTCCGGTTATAAGTTCAATATTTAAAAGGTCCATCCGTTTAAAAGTTTTCCCGGCTATTTCGGCTATTGCTGCCGAACCTTCGATAGTATAGACCTGGGCATGGGCATTGGCTGCCGCAAGGTATGAAGTGGTAATTCCGAATGAGGTTCCCAGTTCCAGTATGGTATGGGGTTGATAATAATTTACTATCCTGTATAATAACCGGGCATATTTTACCGGCTTTACCGATGTTCTTGTTATAGCTGCCACTGCTCTTTTCTTTGTTTTGATAACAGCCGAGCCGGCGCCAAAATCTTCTACCTCTATTTCCGCTGTTTGTTTTAAAAGTTTCTGCCGTCCGGTTTCAATAATAGCATACCAATCGTATTTTTTTTTATCCCGCAGTATGTTTTTAATAAAATCAAATACAAAGGGAGAATGTATGCCGTGGCCTTTTCCGCTTGAGGCGGTAAGCTGGTATTTAAAATACTTTTTTGCTACTTGAAAACGGTTGAACAATTAAGAATTAAGAATTAAGAACCTGCCAGCCGGCAGGCGGGTTAAAAATTATTTTTTATCCAGGTTTGAAAAGAATAAGCAAACGCATGTTTTTCATCGGCGGTAAACTCCTGGCAGGAAATTAATTTCCATTTATGTTCATCCATTGCAGGAAAAAAAGTATCGCCCACAATTTGGGTATGTGCCTTTGTTAAATAAATTTTACCTGCCCTTTCATAAGCCTGCTGATAAATTTCGCCGCCGCCTATAATAAAAAATTCCTTACAATTGGTTTCAGCAGCTTTTTTTAAAGCATCATTTAAATCAGCAGCAACAATAACACCATCTGCTTTCCAATCAGTTTGTCTTGTTATAACAATATTAATTCTTCCGGGCAATGGTTTATTTACCGACTCAAATGTTTTACGCCCCATGATCACGGGCATACCCCAGGTAGTATTTTTGAAAAATTTTAAATCGTTGGGCAAATGCCAGAGCAGCTGGTTGTTTTTACCAATTGCATTATTTTCTGAAGCAGCAACGATAAGAGAAATCATGAAAGGCAAAATTAAAAAGTAAAAAGTAAAAAGTAAAAATAAGGAACTTGCCAGCTTTATCCTCTTTTGACTTTTGAATTTTTAATTCTTAATTCTTAATTCTTTAAAATCTTAAACTCAACACGCCTGTTCAATTGACGTCCTTCGGGATTATCGGTGCCATCGGCATTGCTGTTATCAGCTACAGGTTTGCTTTCGCCATAACCCTGAGATATTATCCTAGTTGCTGCAATTCCTTTTGATACAATATATTCTCTCACAGATCTGGCCCTGTTATCGCTCAATAACATATTATAATCATCAGCACCCTTGCTATCGGTGTGAGCGCTCATTTCGATCTCAATATTGGGGTAATCGTTCAGGAAACCTACCACCCTGTCCAACTCCACAAACGATTCGGGCCTCAGGTTATATTTATCAAAATCAAAAAATACATTATTAAGCCTGAACACCTGCCCGATCTCAATGGGTACTAAATATAAATCCCTGTGAATTTCCTTATACCCCGCTTTTATCAGGGAATCTAAATTCAGGTTTTCTGAGATCGCAAAAAATTTATCAGCTGATGCCCTGATGCTGTAATTCTTATCATAAGGCAATACAATTTTAAAAGAACCATCAACGGGGCTTGAAACAGCATTACCCACTTCGGTACCATCAGGTAACGTTTGATACACTAATGAAGCATTTAATGGTTCTTTGGTTTTTGCATTATATACATTACCGTTTACCAAAACAACCGGATTGGGTTTTTCTTTTTCCAGCAATTTAACCCGAACAATATCGCTGCCGCCAAATGCACCATCGCTTGATGTTAAATATGCATATTCACCACCGGCATCTAAAGTAAAAAAAGCTTCAGAGCCAGCAGTATTAATGGGCTCGCCTAAATTAACCGGGTCGCTCCATTTGGTCCAGCTGTCATCAAGTCTTTTACTTATCCAGATATCCATTTCTCCAATTCCGCCGGGCCTGTCGCTGGCGAAATACAGGGTAACACCATCGGATGCTATGAATGGACTCATCTCATTATAATCGGGCAGGTTTATTTTTTTTCCTAAACTTTTAGGTGCTGTCCAGATATCATTACCTTCTGCAAAAGAAACATACAGGTCATTATCAAAACTTCCTTTTTTATCCGTCATATAAAACAATAATGTTTTTCCGCCATGCCCCATGGAAGCGCCTATTTGGGGTGTGGTACTGAACTTAGTGAAATTCCTGATCTTCAGCATTTCTGCATTCGTCCAGCTATTGTCTCTCCTTTTATGGATCATACTTACACCCATACCATAATATTGACCGTCAATAAATGAACCTTTCAACAATATTGTATTCAGATCAGGTGATATCCAATAAACCGCATTGTATTGCGACGCATTTACTTTTGCGCTTAAATGTTTTGCCGGCGACCATTTTCCCAGGCTGTCCCTTTTTGAATACCATATATCCTGTGAATTGGGGACCGTAGCATAGTGAATATTGGCAGGATCATTTTG
>JAYTOF010000074.1:0-17311 GCA_043747955.1 Chitinophagaceae bacterium | reverse complement strand
ATTTTTTAGATCCGCTCCCTGTGGCAGGTAATAAATACCAATTCGCCTGCCCGAAAAATGTATGCCCGATGTATCAATGTTTTTCATTTGCAGTTCATCCCTTATTTCTTTGCTGAAATACGTATCGGGCAAAGCTGTGCCATATTTTGAAGGCACATTCCATTTTGCAAGCGCTGTAGCCACATTTAATTCGGCACCGCCGATATAAACCGGTATATGCGCATCCCTTATCCATCGCCTGTTTAATTCAGGCGACATCCGCAGTAATAATTCGCCAAAACAAAATACCTTTTTCATTCTTTAATTTAATTCGTAATGTAGTTTTTCCGGAAAACCCTGCTTATTTATTTGTTGCTACGGGATCAGGATCCATATCCGTAAAATATTTATTTCACTGAAGCAAGAAATTTATTTCTTATTATATCCTGTACCGGAATATTATTGATCTTGCTTTCCAGCCAGGAAATCACATCCAGGTAAAGGAATGCCCTTGTTTCCAATCGGTTGTTTTCATGTTTCTTAAGTTTCAATAATAATTTTTCCAGCTCAGGTTTAATATTTATTGCCGCCAGGTGGAAAGACAACCGCAAAAATTTAAACATTTCTTCTTCCACAACACTCATATTTTCCATCTTGGCCATAAAACGGTAAACTGATTTGATCAGGTATTCCATCAGGTCAAAATTACCCAATTCATATTGTGCAATAAGGTGAAGCAACCTGCTGTAGCATTGCAGGTCTGTACGCAGGTCCACTTTCCAGTTGATGATCTTATTCAGGTAATCAACAGCCCTGCTGTTGTCGCCACTGCCAAAATATAAACTGGCAATTTTATAATAAAATACCAGTACCCTGTGCCGGTCTAAATACAGTTCATATTCATTTAATTTACTTTCAATTTCAGGAACCAATTGTAATCCTGCTGTAAAAGTACCATCCAAAAAATGTTTATTTAATTTAGAGATATACAGGTATACAAAAGTTTGTATCAGGTTATTTTCATTCTTTAACACCAAATTTTTAGCAGCAAATTTTTCAAACTGATGTAACGTTTCTTCCAGTTTTTTATAGTTACGCAGATCAAAATGCGCCCCCATCAGGTTATGCATCCCCTTTATATAATGCGAAGTTTCAACTTCAATCATTACCGGCTCCCGGGTAAACAGATCAACCCATTTTTGGGTATAGCGGTAATACATTAAAAAATCCTGCCTGATAAATGCATACCAGCAGTAACTCTGGTACAGGTAGAGCTTTTCATAAAAATGAGTAAAAAGCTGAACATCCTTTGGAAGTTTATCATTAAATATTTTTTGTATGGCCTTATCATCGGCTGCTGTTCTTGCATGCCCGTTTTTAATATACCAACTGTATAATTTTAAGGCCAGGTTAGACAGGTTTGCGATCGTACTTATTTTTTCTGTTGCCACATTTACTTCGCTGATCAGCTCATCAGCCCGGCTTTCAATACTACGGGTGATATACAGCGATTCGATCTTTTTTTCAAAAAATAAGATCTGCATCAGGTAAGTAACCTGGTTATGGGCAACTGCCAGTTTCTTCATCTTATCCAGTACATGAAGGCTTTGAATCCGCAGTCCTTTATTGAATAATATTCTTGCATGGTCCATTTGCTCATGAAGCAGAATATCAATATTGTTTTCATCTTTGATCAGCCTGAGGCTTGATAATATCTCTTTATACAAATGAGCCTTTATATTGGACAGCTGTTGCTTGGTTATACTCTTTGTTTTTTTTAACAGTTGCTTTTCATCATAACTGTTCATCTTATCCAGAACATCAAACAACTGAATAATTTTCAGGTCCTCAATATCTGAATTGCGCTTCACATAAAGCTTAAAATTGCGTTTTTCACTTTTTTCAAGTGACTTAACCAATTGAAATAAAGCATCAATTGAACGGTTGGCCATCGTAATTTAAAAAATTTGAAACCCTTTACAGTAAAGGATTCTATAATAAATAAAGGTAGTTAAAAGCTGTAAATACAGCCCTATTTTAATTTTCACAACATAACTAATAAGGGTAATTTAGTTTAACAGGGTGATTATTCATTGATTTAATATCCGGTTTTGCAAAAATAAACAGCCTGTATTCTATACTTACTTATTTATCATATAAATTATGTCAACAGGAAAAATTCACATTTTTGATACCACGTTACGGGATGGTGAACAGGTACCCGGTTGTAAGCTTAACAGCGAAGAAAAACTTGAACTGGCTTTGCAACTGGAAGCTATGGGCGTAGATATTATTGAAGCAGGGTTTCCTATTTCATCTCCCGGAGATTTTGATTCGGTAAATAAAATTGCCAAAGCCATCAGGAATACTACTGTTTGTGCCTTGAGCCGTGCCGTACTTAAAGATATTGAAGTTGCTGCGCAGGCATTAAAATATGCTGCACAACCAAGGATCCATACCGGTATCGGCACATCAGATTATCATATCAAATCAAAATTCAACTCCACAAGAAATGAGATTCTGGAAAGAGCTGTACAATGTGTAAAATGGGCAAGAAATTTTACAGACGATGTTGAGTTCTATGCAGAAGATGCCGGCCGTACCGACAATGATTACCTGGCACAGGTTATTGAAGCAGTTATCAAGGCTGGTGCCACAACGGTAAACATTCCGGATACAACCGGTTATTGCTTGCCCCATCAATACGGGGAAAAAATTGCCTACCTGAAAAACAAGGTGCCCAATATTGATCAGGCGATCATCTCCTGCCATTGCCACAATGACCTGGGTTTGGCTACTGCAAATGCAATAGCAGGTATCATTGCCGGTGCCAGGCAGATTGAATGTACCATAAATGGTTTGGGCGAAAGAGCCGGCAATACTTCGCTGGAAGAAGTGGTGATGATCATTAAACAGCATAAAGATTTAGGACTTTATACCAATATAATAACAGAAACGCTGAATCCCATGAGCAGGCTGGTATCAGACACCATGCGCATGCCGGTACAGCCCAATAAAGCAATTGTAGGCAGCAATGCTTTTTCACATTCATCCGGTATTCACCAGGATGGTTTTTTGAAAGATGCATTGACCTATGAGAGCATTAACCCTGAAGCTGTTGGTGCCGACAGCTCTAAAATTGTACTAACAGCCCGCAGTGGCCGCAGCGCACTGGCCTATCGTTTTCAAAAACTCGGGTTTGAGTTTGACAGAAATGATATTGATGTTTTATATAACCGGTTTCTAAATGTTGCCGATAGTAAAAAAGAAGTGGAAGATGCGGATCTTTCATTTATGGCTGAACAATATCAATCAAACACGGCAGTAGCATAACTGGCAGTTAATACATAAGTAAAGAATGAATAAAGCAGGGTACCATACAAAAACAGAGTCCAGACCCTCCCCCAAGGGGGTTCCCGGTTACGGGAACGAACGTAGTTCAGGAGGGGGCCCGGGGAAAACATTATTTGAAAAGATCTGGAACAAACACATCGTTAAAACAATTGACGGGGGCCCTTCTGTATTATACATTGATAAACATTTTATTCATGAAGTTACCAGCCCGCAGGCTTTTACAGGTATAAACAAAAGGGGAATTAAAGTATTTCGGCCAAAAAGCACTGTAGCAACAGCCGATCATAACGTACCCACCATTAACCAACACCTTCCCATCAAAGAAGAACTTGGCCGTTTGCAGGTAGAAGCATTGATAAAAAATTGTGCTGATCACGATATCGAACTGTATGGCCTTGGGCATAAATACCAGGGTATTGTTCATGTAATTGGCCCCGAACTGGGCTTGACCCAACCGGGCATGACGATTGTTTGTGGCGACAGCCACACATCTACACATGGTGCTTTTGGTGCCATTGCTTTTGGTATTGGCACCAGTGAGGTGGAAATGGTTTTTGCTACGCAATGTTTATTGCAAAGCAAACCAAAATTAATGCGTATCAATGTTGAAGGATCATTAAACTACGGGGTAGTATCAAAAGATATCGTTTTATATATTCTTTCAAAAATAACAGCAAGCGGTGCAACCGGCTATGCGGTTGAGTTTGCAGGTTCTGCCATCCGTTCACTTTCCATGGAAGCCAGGATGACCATCTGTAACATGAGTATTGAAATGGGGGCCCGCTGCGGATTGATTGCTCCTGACGAAGTAACATTCAGCTATATAAAAGGAAGAAAATTTGCTCCGGAAGCTGAAGCCTGGGAAAAGGCAATGAGTTCCTGGTCAACATTATTTTCAGATGGGGATGCTGCTTTTGATAAAGAAATTTTTATCAATGCAGAAGATATAGAACCGATGATAACCTATGGCACCAATCCCGGAATGGGCATTGGCATTTCGCAAAATATACCAACAACAGAAACAATACATGAAAATGATAAATCAGGATTATCAAAATCATTAGCCTATATGGATCTGCAACAGGGTGCTGCGATCCTTGGTCAGAAAATTGATTATGTTTTTATTGGCAGTTGCACCAATTCCAGAATTGAAGACCTGCGAATGGTTGCCAATTTTGTAAAAGGAAAAAAGAAAGCCGATGATGTGGAAGTATGGATCGTACCGGGCAGCAAACAGGTAGAAGCCCAGGCCATAGAAGAAGGCATTGATAAAATTTTTAAAGCAGCAGGATTTAACCTGCGCCAGCCGGGCTGTTCTGCATGCCTGGGTATGAATGAAGATAAAATTCCGTTTGGTAAATATTGTATCAGCACCAGTAACCGGAATTTTGAAGGCAGGCAGGGAGCCGGTGCAAGAACATTATTGGCAAGTCCGTTAACAGCTGCTGCTGCTGCAATAACGGGTGTGGTAACAGATGTTAGAACGGCCTCCCCAACCCCTCCCAAGGAGGGGCTCTTTAGAACACTTAACTTTTAAAAGAATTATGCCAGATAAAATTATAAATATTAACACAAAAAAAGAGTCTTCAAATCAGCAGACTCTAAATCCCCCCTTGGGGGGGTGGGGGGGCTTTACAAGCCGTTTTGTTCCCATCAATATCGAAAACATCGATACGGACCAGATCATACCTGCACGGTTTTTAAAAGCAACTACCAAAGATGGTTTTGGTAAAAATCTTTTTCGTGACTGGCGTTATGAAAACGATGATGAAACAAAACAAAAAGAAGATTTCCCTTTGAATCAATCACAATTCAGTGGTGAAATTTTAGTTGCCGGTAAAAACTTTGGTTGCGGTTCATCACGTGAACATGCTGCCTGGTCGTTATTGGATTATGGTTTTAGGGTTGTAGTGTCCAGTTTTTTTGCTGATATATTTAAGAACAATGCATTAAACAACGGGATATTGCCAATACAGGTAAGTGACGAATTCCTGCAAAAGATCTTTGCCTGTGATAATCAAACAGAACTCTTTATTGATTTAGAAAAGCAGACCATTACCATATCAGGGTCCCCAAATTCCACACCCGGGAGTGGATGGGCCGAGGCCTTTGAAATCAACAGCTACAAAAAAACATGTTTGTTAAATGGCTATGATGATATTGATTTCTTATTAAGTATAAAAGAAAATATTGAACAGTTTGAACAAATTGAAAACTAAAAACAACCTTTTTGCAAAGGGATACTATGAAAAAAAAGATAGCCATAATTGAAGGAGACGGAATTGGACCCGAAGTAACAAAACAGTCGGTACAGGTATTAAATGCTATTGCTCAAACATTCGGTCATGAGTTTGAATACACCTATTGCCTGATGGGTGCGGATGCTATTGATAAAACCGGAAATCCCCTGCCCGATGAAACCATTGAAGTTTGTTTAGACAGTGATGCCATTTTATTTGGTGCCATCGGCCATCTAAAATACGACAATGACCCATCTGCCAAAGTGAGGCCTGAACAGGGTTTGCTTAAACTGCGTAAATCATTACAGTTGTATGCAAATATCCGTCCGGTAAGTACTTACAAATCATTGCATCATCTTTCTCCGCTAAAAACAAAAAATATTGAAGGCGCCGATTTTATCATTTTCAGGGAATTAACCGGCGGCATTTATTTTGGCAAAAAAGAGATCAGTGAAGATGGCAACCAGGCCTCTGATGCCTGTGTTTACAGCCGTGAGGAGATTGAACGTATTGCTCACCTTGCTTTTCAATCGGCTCAAAGCAGGAAAAAGAAATTAACCCTGGTTGACAAAGCCAATGTTTTAGAAACCTCAAGACTTTGGCGGAAAGTGGTACAGGAACTGACAACACAATATCGGGATGTAACTGTTGACTATATGTTTGTTGATAATGCGGCCATGCAGATCATCCTTAACCCAAAACAGTTTGATGTTATTCTTACTGAAAACATGTTTGGCGATATCATCAGCGATGAAGCTAGTGTCATCAGCGGTTCTTTGGGTCTATTGCCTTCTGCATCGGTTGGTAAAGGGAATGCACTGTTTGAACCCATTCATGGTTCTTATCCGCAGGCTGCCGGTAAAGACATCGCAAACCCGGTGGGATCAATACTTTCAGCGGCAATGTTGCTTGATCATCTTAACCTGAAAGCTGAAGCTGCCCGGGTAAGAGAAGCTGTTGAATGGACCTTGTCAAATGGTTTTGTAACCAAAGATATTGATGCCATGAATGCTTACAGTACATCAACACTGGGTGAATTGATCACTGAATATATCTGTGGTACTATTCCGGGTTCTGTAAGAAGGTCGAATATAGAGTTTAGTAAATCAACGATCATTTAATTTCTAAAATAGTAATACCCATAACCCACTAAAAAAAATTTTGCCAGTGTGGGTTCTGCCCCCTCTCCTTTTGGAGAGGGTTGGGGTGAGGTTAAATTAATTTTTGCTTGCTGAGTTCTTTTATTGAAACGGCGGGTGTATATTTACAAAAACATACATCCTTCATGTTGAAGAAAAAAACATATAATATCATCACAGCCAACTTTGCAATTATTATTGCAAATGTGATTCTTATATCTTCTTCTCACGGAGGTGGTGCATGAGTTTAATTTAAAAAACTAAAATATAGCAACCCGCCTCCAAAAAGGCGGGTTTTTTATTCCTGCAACTGAAAAACAAATTATGTATTACAACGAAGACACGATTATTTATTTCAACGGCCAATTTGTAAAAGCCGCCGATGCAAAGACTGACCTGTACAGCCAGTCTCTGCATTATGGCTATGCCGTTTTTGAAGGCATACGTTCTTATCCTGTTATAGACGGAACCAGGATATTCAAAGCAACTGAACATTACGACAGGCTCCGGCATTCCGCTTCGGTTATGAAAATCCCGTTTCATTATACATCTGTACAACTGACAAAATTAAGTTACGAAGTTTTACTCCGTAATAATTTTACTGATGCTTATCTGCGCCCATTGGTGATCTGCTCTCCCAATATGGGTTTAACAAAAGGAAAAGAATCATACTTAACGATACAGGTTGGGAATGGACAAATGGATATCTCGCAAATAAAATGCGGTTGATGACTTCTTCCTATCAACGTCCCAATCCCGGTGCATTTCATATTGATGCAAAAGTAAGCGGACATTATGTAAACTCTATCCTGGCCTGCCAGGAAGCGAAAGATAATGGATTTGATGAAGCTTTATTACTTGATGCCAACGGTTTTGTGGCAGAAGGGCCCGGTGCCAATGTGTTTTATGAAAAGGATGCTGTTTTTTACACCCCTGCCAAAGGAAATATTCTTCCGGGAATTACCAGGGCTACCATAATTGAAATTTGTAATGAATTAAATATCCCTGTAGAAGAAAAATTTATTACCGTTGATGAGATGAAAGAAGCAGATCACGCTTTTTATTGCGGCACCGCTGCTGAGGTAGTTGAAATAGCTTCACTTGATGATGTGGGTTTTAAAACAGATTGGGATGATTCCCTTTCTGCTGTAATACAAAAAGCATATAAAGCAAAAGTACTGGAACAGCAATTTAAACCATCACTACAAACAGCATAATGGCATTAAATAAATATAGCAGTACCATTACGCAGGATCCAACGCAGCCTGCAGCACAGGCTATGCTGTATGCCATTGGTTTTAAAGATGAGGATTTCAGCAAAGCACAGGTAGGTATTGTTAGCATGGGCTGGGATGGTAATCCCTGCAATATGCATTTAAATGATCTATCAATAACCGTAAAGAAAAGTGTAAATGAAACAGCTGGATTAATCGGGTTACGGTTTTATACCATCGGCGTGAGTGACGGTATCAGTATGGGTACAGATGGAATGCGGTATAGTTTGGTAAGTCGTGATCTGATAGCAGACAGTATTGAAACAAATGCCGGCGCACAATATTATGATGCACTGATCACTATTCCCGGTTGTGATAAAAACATGCCCGGTTCCATCATGGCCATGGGAAGATTGAATCGCCCTTCCCTGATGTTGTATGGCGGAACGATAGCCCATGGACAGTATAAAGGAGAAGACCTGAACATAGTAAGTGCCTTTGAAGCTTTAGGAAAAAAGATGACCGGTGATTTAAATGAGGAAGATTTTAAAGGTATTGTAAAACACGCCTGTCCGGGTGCAGGTGCCTGTGGCGGCATGTACACCGCCAATACTATGGCCAGTGCCATTGAAGCATTGGGAATGAGTTTGCCCAACTCTTCATCTAACCCGGCACTCAGCGAAGACAAACAAAAAGAATGTGCGGCTGCCGGTAAAGCAATTAAATTATTACTGGAAAAAGATATCAGGCCTTCTGATATCATGACCCGCAAAGCCTTTGAAAATGCAATAACGGTTGTTATGGCTTTGGGTGGAAGCACCAATGCTGTGCTGCATTTTATAGCCATGGCAAAATCGGTGGATGTTCCTTTATCACAGGATGATTTTCAAATGATCAGTAACAAAGTACCGTTGCTGGCCGATATGAAACCCAGCGGAAAATACCTGATGGAAGATCTGCATCAACATGGAGGTGTGCCAGCTGTAATGAAATATTTATTGAGTAAAGGATTACTGCATGGTGATTGTTTAACCGTAACCGGAAAAACAGTTGCTGAAAATTTAGAAGAAGCTCCTGATCTTGATTTTGAAAAACAGGATATCATTTTACCCATTGATAGGCCATTAAAAGCAACAGGTCATTTACAAATATTGTATGGCAACCTGGCTGAAAAAGGAAGTGTTGCAAAAATTACCGGCAAAGAGGGAGAAATTTTTGAAGGCCCGGCAAGGGTATTTGATGGTGAGCAGGCGGTGATAAAAGGAATTGCTGATGGCAAAGTGCAAAAAGGCGATGTGGTAGTAATAAGAAATATCGGACCCAAAGGAGCGCCGGGTATGCCGGAAATGTTAAAACCCACTTCAGCCATTATGGGCGCTGGTTTGGGCAAGTCTGTTGCGCTGATCACTGATGGAAGATTTAGTGGCGGCACACATGGATTTGTTGTGGGGCACATTACACCGGAAGCATTTAACGGAGGATTAATTGCTTTGGTATATGATAATGATATCATTGAAATAGATGTAAAAAATAACAGCATCAATTTAAAAGTTGATGACGAAGAAATAAACAAACGAAAAGCAACATGGGTTCAGCCCAAATTAAAAGTAACAAAGGGAATTTTATTTAAGTACGCACAGCAGGTAAAAGATGCCAGTCAAGGTTGTGTGACTGACGAAGTATAAATATTTTTTTATGGATACTATTGAATTGTTGGAAGAAAAGATCATTGCAAAAAACAAGCCTGCCGTTGCCATCAGCGGCAGTAAAGCAGTATTGGAAGCGTTGATCATTGAAAAGGTAAGTACCATCTTTGGTTATCCGGGTGGTGCCATCATGCCCATCTACGATGCCTTGTTTGATTATCATGATCAGTTAAACCACATTCTTGTTCGTCATGAGCAGGGCGCTATACATGCTGCACAGGGTTATGCCAGAACCAGTGGCGATGTGGGTGTGGTATTTGCAACCAGTGGCCCGGGTGCAACTAATTTGGTTACCGGACTTGCCGATGCCATGATTGATTCTACTCCGGTTGTTTGTATCACCGGCCAGGTGTTCGCCCATTTATTAGGAACCGATGCTTTCCAGGAAACGGATGTTATTAATATTACCACACCTATAACCAAATGGAATTACCAGGTAACTGATGCAACAGAAATTCCTGCAGTTTTGGCCAAAGCATTTTATATAGCAAAGAGTGGCAGGCCCGGCCCTGTGTTAATTGATATTACCAAAAATGCACAGTTACAAATATTCGAATATGAAGGATATGAAAAATGCAATCATATCCGCAGCTATCGCCCGGCTCCTATCGTTCGTAAAAAATATGTTGAAGAAGCTGCTAAGCTTATCAATGAAGCACAAAGGCCATTTGTAATTTTTGGCCAGGGCATTATTCTCGGCAAAGCCGAAAAAGAGTTTCTTGTTTTTTTAGAGAAGTCAGGTATTCCTGCTGCATGGACGATCATGGGTATGAGTGCCATCCCAACAGATCATCCGTTGGCCATGGGTATGCTGGGTATGCATGGCAATTACGGGCCAAATTTATTAACCAATGAATGTGATGTTTTAATTGCGATCGGAATGCGTTTCGATGACCGGGTTACCGGCAGGCTGGATAAATATGCCAAACAGGCAAAAGTTATTCACCTGGATATTGATCCGTCTGAGATTGACAAAAATGTAAAAACAACGGTTGCTGTTTGGGGAGATTGTAAAGAAACATTACCCCTGCTTTCGGAATTAATTGAAAGAAAAGTGTATCCGCAGTGGATGCAGAAATTTGATGACTGCAAAAAGAAAGAACATGAAAAAGTAATACGGGAAGAACTGAACCCCACTGCTGAAAGTATAACCATGGGTGAAGTAATTAGTATGATCAATGAATTAACAAATGCTGATTCCATTATTGTAACAGATGTTGGACAGCACCAGATGGCAGCATGCCGTTATGCAAAATTCAATAAAAGCAAAAGTAATATTACCAGCGGTGGCCTGGGTACCATGGGCTTTGCCTTACCGGCTGCTATTGGTGCAAAATTCGGTGATCCAAAAAGAACTGTTATTGCAGTGATCGGTGATGGTGGTTTTCAAATGACGATACAGGAACTGGGCACCGTCATGCAGTTTAATGTGGATATAAAAATTTTAATACTCAATAATCAGTTTCTTGGAATGGTGCGCCAATGGCAGGAACTGTTTCATGAAAAAAGGTATTCGTTTACAGATATCACCAGCCCAGATTTTGTGCAGGTTGCAAAAGCATACAGCATTCCCGGCAGATCAGTTTCAAAAAGAGCAGAGTTAAAAACGGCGCTGCATACCATGCTAAACAGTAAAGGGTCTTATTTGCTGGAAGTGATGGTGGGCAAAGAGTTGAATGTTTTTCCGATGGTGCCGCAGGGAAAAGGTGTTGCGGAAGTAGTATTGAGTAAAGAAGAGATATAAGTTAAAAGTTAAAAAATATGAGTGAAGTGATAAAGTCAATTTTAGAAGAAGGGGCGCCTGTATTTAACATTAGGCATCGGGCTTTTTATTTTTCAAAGGATATTCTTGATTTTATCAGCGCTGTGAAATATGAAAGGATACATTATTCAATATTTGACCAGTTGCTCAGGGCGGCCACATCAGTCGGAGCTAATTTAGTTGAAGGCAGTGCCGGAGTTTCAAATAAAGACTACATAAATTATAATGCCATTGCACTTAAATCTTCAAATGAAACCAGGTATTGGCTTTGTTTGATAAAGGAGGGAGGGTTTGCTGATACAAATACACTGGATAAATTAATAAAAGAAGCTGATGAGATTTCAAAGATTATTGCTACGATAATTTTAAATCTTAAAAAACGTGGATGATTTTAACTTTTGACTTTTAACTTTTTACTTATGCTCAAGCAGGAATTTACGATAACGGTATACACAGAAAACCAAATTGGTTTACTAAACCGTATTGCCATTATTTTTTCACGCAGAAAAATTAATGTGGATAGTTTGAATACATCACCAACAGAGGTTGACAGTGTGCATCGTTTTACCATTGTCATCAACGAGTTTGAAGATGTGGTAATAAAACTCTGCCGCCAGATTGAAAAACAGGTGGAAGTATTGAAAGCATATTACAATACAGAAGATGAAATAGTATGGCAGGAACTGGCCCTTTATAAAGTAAGTACGGATGCGATTGCAGAAAAAGTGAAAGTAGAAAGACTTTTAAGAGAACATGGAGCCCGTGTGGTAGCCATCCGTAAAGATTATACAGTATTTGAAACAACCGGTCAGCGTGAAGAAACAGATGGGCTTTTAAAAGTATTAGAACCATATGGCCTGATAGAATTTGTACGCAGTGCACGGGTGGCCATTATAAAAGGCAGCAGCGATTTTCATGAAAGGCTTAAAGAATTTGAACAAAAAGAACCGGGCGAAGTAGTAATAGAAAATGAATTTTTAGATAAAAATGAAGAAGTATTCACCATGTAAACAAACAACTATTCATAAATAACAATTAAATAAATCATCATGGCAAAATTAAAATTTGGTGGCGTTGAAGAAAACGTTGTAACCCGGGATGAATTCCCTTTAAGTAAAGCACAGGAGGTGTTGAAAAATGAAACAGTAGCTGTTATCGGTTATGGTGTACAGGGCCCCGGACAGGCACTGAACCAGAAAGACAATGGCATCAATGTAATTGTTGGACAACGTAAAAATTCAAGATCATGGGATAAAGCGGTTACTGATGGTTTTGTTCCCGGTGAAACTTTATTCGAAATTGAAGAAGCACTGGAGAAAGGCACCATCATTTGTTATCTCTTAAGTGATGCCGCACAAATTACTTTGTGGCCAACCGTACAAAAACACCTTACACCAGGTAAGGCTTTGTATTTTTCTCATGGATTTGGTATCACTTTTAATGAACAAACCGGAATCGTTCCACCTAAAGATGTGGATGTTTTTCTGGTAGCGCCAAAAGGGAGCGGTACTTCATTAAGAAGAATGTTTTTACAGGGCCGTGGCCTTAACAGTTCTTATGCCATTTTCCAGGATGCAACAGGCAGGGCATTTGAAAGAGTAGCTGCATTGGGCATTGCGGTAGGCAGCGGTTATTTATTTGAAACCGATTTCAGAAAAGAAGTATACAGCGATCTTACCGGCGAAAGAGGAACATTGATGGGTGCTATCCAGGGAATCTTCGCTGCACAGTTTGATGTGCTGCGTGCCAAAGGCCACTCTCCTTCCGAAGCATTTAATGAAACGGTTGAAGAATTGACCCAATCTTTAATGCCATTGGTTGCAGAAAATGGTATGGACTGGATGTATGCCAACTGCTCAACCACCGCACAACGGGGCGCATTGGACTGGTGGAAAAAATTCCGTGATGCAACAGCTCCTGTATTTGCTGAATTATATGAAAGTGTTGCCAGCGGCAAAGAATCACAACGTTCAATTGACAGCAACAGCAAGCCCGATTACAGGGAGAAGCTGGAAGAAGAATTGAAAGAGCTGCGTGAGAGTGAATTGTGGCAGGCAGGTAAAACAGTGAGAAGTTTGAGGCCCGAAAATCAAAAAGCATTTACAGCAAAAGAAAATACTGCAGCTGCACAATTAAAAGGACTGACCGTAAAAACGGAAGCCGTTGTTAATTAAAACACATGCAAGCAATAACACATACCGGATTTAAACTGTCATTTCATGATGCGGCAAAGCGGTTGAAAAAAATAGTCAACCGTACACCACTGCTGTTCAATCATAATCTGTCAAAAAAATATCATTGTAGTGTTTTTTTGAAAAGAGAAGATCTGCAGGTAGTACGTTCTTACAAAATACGTGGAGCTTACAATATGATGAGTTTACTTCCAGCTGAACAGTTGAACAAGGGAGTAGTATGTGCCAGTGCCGGCAATCATGCACAGGGTTTTGCCTACAGTTGTAAAAAGCTGAATGTAAAGGGTGTGGTCTTTATGCCCGTCATTACACCCAAACAAAAAATAACCCAGACAAAAATGTTTGGTGAACATTTTATTGAGATAAAACTGGTGGGTGATTCCTTTGATGATTGTGCCCTTGCTGCCAAACAATTCACAGAAAAAAATGGAATGGTTTTCATTCCACCATTTGATGATCACCGCATCATTGAAGGTCAGGGAACTGTTGGTGTTGAAATTCTGGAGGACCAATCTGAAATTGATTTTTTATTTATCCCCGTTGGTGGCGGCGGATTAAGTGCAGGCGTTGGAACATATTTTAAAACCTGTTCACCCAAAACAAAAATAATTGGTGTGGAACCGGAAGGAGCCCCCTCTATGTTTGAAGCATTAAAAGCGGGCCATCCGGTTGAATTGAAAAGTATTGAACGTTTTGTTGATGGAGCTGCTGTTAAACGTGTTGGCGATATCACATTCTCTATTTGTAAAGATGTGCTGGATGACATGCATTTGGTGCCGGAGGGAAAGATCTGTTCCACCATTTTAAAATTATACAATGAAGATGCGATCGTGGTTGAACCGGCAGGTGCCATGTCCATTGCAGCATTGGATGATTATGCCGCATTAATAAAAGGAAAAAATGTAGTGTGTATTGTAAGTGGCAGCAATAATGATATTGACCGCATGCAGGAGATAAAGGAAAGAAGCCTTCAGTATGAAGGATTGAAACATTATTTCCTGATCAGCTTTGCACAGCGCCCCGGTGCCTTAAAAGAATTTGTAAATAATGTTCTCGGCCCTACTGATGATATTACAAGGTTTGAGTATATGCAGAAAACAAATAAAGAAAACGGGCCTGCATTAGTTGGTATTGAATTACAAAGCAGGCTGGATTATGAATTATTATTAAAGAATTTGAATGATTCCAATATTGACTTTTCCGAGATCAATAAAGACGATCATTTATTCGGTTACCTGATTTAGCAGGTTGAGTCACCCCAAAAGGGTGGCTCAACCGGTGCTGACAAAGGCTTGTCTATAATTAATCTAAATCCAATACCCAACTGAAAACTATTTGATAAAGATTGCCTGCCCGACAGGGTCATTCAGGCGGGCTTGCTGTTTTTTACAGCCCGGTGCTGTAACATTTTTAAATAAAATAAGAAATAAAATGGCAATCAACCAGGGTCTTTATAATTCCTCTTTTGAGCATGATGCCTGTGGCATTGGCTTTGTAGCCAATATCAAAGGGCATAAATCACATCAGCATATAGCTGATGCGTTAACTGTTTTGGAAAATATGGAACACCGTGGTGCCTGCGGGTGTGAACAGAATTCGGGCGATGGTGCCGGTATCATGATCCAGGTTCCACACGAATTTTTCTTTGATGAATGTTTAAAACTTGGTGTGCACCTTCCCACTTTTGGCAAATATGGTGTAGGCATGGTTTTTTTTCCGAAAGAGATCCGTTTACGGGAAGAATGCCGTGATATTTTAAACCGCAGTGCTGAAAAACTGGGACTTGAAATTATTGCATTCAGAAAAGTGCCGGTTATTGCAGATGGTATTGGCCGAACAGCTTTAGGTGTAGAACCTGAAATGGAACAGGTTTTTATTGCCTGCCCGGATCATATTTCAAATCCCGAAAATTTTGAGAGAAAATTATTTATACTCCGTAATTATACAACACATATTATCAACAGTACCGTAAGAAAAGATGAAATCGGTTTTTATATTGCTTCCTTATCTTACAAAACCATTGTTTACAAGGGCCAGTTAACCAGCATGCAGGTCAGGGAATATTTTCCTGATCTCAAAAATAAAAGAGTGGTAAGTGCATTTGGGTTGGTACATTCAAGATTTGCCACCAACACTTTTCCATCCTGGAAACTGGCACAGCCATTCCGCTTTATTGCCCACAATGGCGAAATAAATACACTGCAGGGAAATTTAAACTGGCTGAAGACGAGTGAAAAAGGTTTCACTTCTCCATTTTTTTCAAAAGAAGAAATGGAAATGTTATTGCCAACGGTCATGCCCGGGCAGAGTGATTCAGCCTGCCTGGATAATATCATTGAACTCTTAACACATGCGGGCCGCTCATTACCGCATGTAATTATGATGCTGATACCCGAAGCCTGGGACGGCCATGAAGAAATGGATCCGGTAAAAAAAGCCTTTTATGAATTCCACTCTTCTTTCATGGAGCCATGGGATGGACCTGCATCTATCTCTTTCACTGATGGAAAGATCATCGGTGCCACATTAGACCGGAACGGCCTCCGTCCATCCAGGTATTGTGTTACCAATGACGGTCGTGTTATCATGGCATCTGAAACAGGTGTATTACCTGTTGATCCATCAACCATCATTGAAAAAGGAAGATTACAACCAGGCAAAATGTTTGTAGTGGATATGGAGCAGGGAAAGATCATCAGTGATGAAGAATTGAAAAAAGAGATATGCTCACAAAAACCTTATGGCGACTGGCTTAATAAATATAAGATACGACTGGAAGAATTACCGGATCCAAGGGTAATGTTTACACATCTTGAACATGACCAGGTTTTTAAATACCAGAAAACATTTGGTTACACCAAAGAAGATCTGGATACGATCATTGCCCCCATGGCTTTGGAAGGTAAAGAACCTATCGGTTCGATGGGAACCGATGTTCCTTTAGCCGTGTTGAGTGATGAGCCGCAACACCTCAGCAGTTATTTCAAACAATTATTTGCACAGGTAACCAATCCACCCATAGATCCAATTCGTGAAAGATTAGTGATGTCGCTGGCAACATTTGCCGGAAACAATGGTAATTTACTGGAAGAAGATCCACTTACCTGTCACAGTGTAGCATTAAAACATCCGGTGCTCAGTAATTATGCACTGGAAAAAATTAGAAGTATTGATACCGGTTTATTTCAGTCAAAAACCATTCAGTGTTATTTTAAAGCGGATGGCGGGCCCGGTTCATTAAAAAAAGGAATTGACAGGATCTGTAATTATGCGGTAGAAGCCGTTGAAGATGGTTTTAAAGTATTGATCTTACAGGACAGGGCAATTGATTCAAACCATGCACCCATTCCCTCTTTACTTTCAACAGCAGCCATTCATCATCACCTCATCCGCAAAGGTATGCGCGGGCAGGTGGGTATCATTGTTGAATCGGGTGATGTATGGGAAGTACATCATTTTGCCTGCCTCATCGGGTTTGGTGCAACAGCTATCAACCCTTACCTGGCACTCTCTTCAATAAGAGATATGAAAGAAACCGGTAAATTTTTAAAAGCATCCGGTGGAAAAACGGAGTTAACAGAAGATGAGTTAAAGAAAAATTATACCAAGGCAGTAAATGATGGATTGCTAAAAGTGTTTTCCAAAATGGGTATTTCCACTTTGCAATCTTACCAGGGTGCACAAACATTTGAAATTTTAGGATTAAATAAAGAAGTGGTTGATAA
>JAYTOF010000073.1:0-1722 GCA_043747955.1 Chitinophagaceae bacterium | reverse complement strand
GCACCTGGGCAAGGGGTATTGCAGCAGTAAGCCGAAGCTGGGGAAGTTTAATTCAGGCATATTCTATTAACCGCAGCCTTAACCGGTATGTAGATGCCTGGGGTGGCCAGTATAAAAATATGCCGGTGGCAGCTTTAAAAGCCGAGTCAGTTGTGGGAAGTAAAATTGCTTTATTCAGCTGTAATGAGCCTGCAACATTAGACAGGTTGGAACAAATTGAATTGGCAGAAGATCTGCCGCATCCAACAATTAATGGCGTATGGTTTAAAAAATCTAACCTGTTTGGAAGATCATACCTCATTTCATCTTTCAGTGAAAATGATATTGATGATATGATCGCTTATACCAAAAAGGCGGGTTTAATCTCACTCTATCATGAAGGGCCATTTAACAGCTGGGGACATTTTGTACTAAACCCCACCCAATTTCCCAATGGCAGGAAAGGCTTAAAAATTTGTGCAGATAAAGCACATGCAGCCGGTTTATTACTGGGTGTGCATACGTTGACCAATTTTATAAATACCAACGACCCGTATGTTACTCCGGTGCCCGAGGACCGCTTAAGCTTTACCGGGTCATCTGTATTAACAAGGGATATTGATGCAACGGCAAAAGAAATTGAATTGGCATCGCCTGAATATTTTAATCAGCAAAAAGAAAATAACCTGCATACCATAAAAATCGGTAAAGAACTGATACGCTATAAAACCATTAGTACCATGTCGCCCTATATTTTATCAGACTGCCAGCGTGGTGCCTTTGGCACAGCAGCCTCCGCACATAAAACCGGGGATATTGCGGGTAAATTATTTGACCATCCTTACAATGTTTTTTTTCCGGATATAAACATGCAAAGAGAAACAGCAAAAAATATAGCAACACTCATGAATGAAACCGGTGTTGATCATTTGGATTTTGACGGGCATGAAGGCGGATTAGCATCGGGCCAGGGAGATTATGCCGTTGAATTATTTGCAAAAGATGTGTATGATCAGGTAAAGCATGATTTTATTTGTGGCACCAGTATCAGCAAAACATTTTTCTGGCATATGTGTTCGTATTACAACTGGGGCGAACCCTGGTATGGTGGGTTTAAAGAAAGCATGCAGCAATACCGCATCGATAATCAGGGATTGTTTGACCGGAATTATATGCCACACATGATGGGCTGGTATTTGCTTACTGCTAACACTACTTTATCAGAAATGGAATGGATGCTGGCAAGAGCGGCCGGTTATAGTGCCGGCTTTGCCATGGTAGCCAGTGCTGATGCACTTAAAAAAAATCCGTATACGCCTGAGTTATTGGATGCCATCAGGGAATGGGAAGCTGCCAGGAATGGCAGGGCTTTTACAGAAGAACAGCAGGAAAGATTAAAAGACCCTAAAATTGAATTTCAATTAAAAAAAATTGGCGTTAGCAGATGGAACCTCAGCCAGTATGCAGCATCCCCGGTATTTGTAAAAGAAAAAATATTGAAACAACCCGGGGAACCAACACATACTACATGGAACTTTAACCAGGAATGGATGGAACAGGCTATGCAGTTCCGGTTAAGTGTAAACGGTTCAACGGGATCAGTAAGTAATATTAAGATACAGATAGATAATTATGCAGAAATAAATATTACTGCTGCAATAAATGCAGGCGAAACAATTTTTTGTGATGGATCAGCCACATTAAGGATCTATGATAAAACGGGTAAACTAAAAGACACACAAA
>JAYTOF010000072.1:0-9433 GCA_043747955.1 Chitinophagaceae bacterium | reverse complement strand
CTTAGTGGTTTCTCTTTTTTGAACCACTAAGGCACAAAGGAAAACACAAAGTTCACTAAGGTTTTTGTTTACAACTCTCCAGAAAATCCTTTATGCCTTGCACAATTTTATCTGCTATCTGCTGCTGAAATTTTTCATCCAGTATCTTCATCTCATCTTCGGGGTTGCTGAGGTAAAGTGTTTCCACCAGTGCATTGGGATATTCAATGGGGCTGTTGAGCATAAAATTAAAACTGCCGTTGTTGCCATTGTCTTTCAGGTCCAGCTCCAGCATATGTTTATGAATGGCATTGCTTAAATTTCTAAAACCAATGTAACGGTAAAAACTACTGGTGCCTTTTACCCGTATGGGATCAACTGTTGAGTTCAGGTGAATGCTTATCAGCAGATCGGGCACACTATCGCGGTAAAATAAAATGCGTTCTTTATTATCAACAAATTTTTCTGTTGTTCTCGTCATGATCACCCTGGCGCCCTCCTGCTCCAAAACTTTCTGCAACTTTAAAGATACCTCAAGAGTTAACATTTTTTCAGAAGAACCCGTTGGCCCGCCTGCACCGGTATTGCTGCCTCCATGGCCTGCATCTACCGCAATGGTTACATCAGCCAGCGATAAATTTTCAGGTTGCCGTTTAATTTTTATCACCAGGCTGTTTCCTTTGTAATAAATAATATGCCCCCAGTGCTGTGCATGTTTCAGTTCAATGGTTATGCGGAACACTTCATCTTCCAGCTGTTCGTAACTTACATTTTTTATCTCCTTTGTATTTTCCAGTTGGGTGATCCAGTTGGTATTATTGGTGGCACCAAAAACATCCACTACAATTTTTGAAGGATCAACCAGCTGAAAACTCTGGTAAGGTAATCGTGCAAACAAACCCAGCTGTACATAATCAAAAGTACTGTCGCCATAAACCGTCCATCTGTCGGTAAGCGATTCGGGAGTAAAACTACCTCTGGGTAAAAACTGCAGCGAGTCTTCATCAATAAAAGCCGTGCGGTATTTACTTAAGCGAACCTTGTATTGTTTACCCACTTTACCAACCACGTTCAATAACACCATCGAATCAATGTAACCGATCTTGGCGCCACCCAACCTGTCATCGCCGAGGCCAAATAATAAATGTGCCAACCGGCCTTTAGTTACCGCAATATTGGGTGCCATCGGGCCAAACATACTTATCCAGTAACGGCTTTGTTTGCTTATCGTTTTACCGGTTGAGTCTGTAATGCTCACCGGGATCCTGTTCACCAAAAAACTATCCGTTTCTTTCACTACATATTCGCCCTGGTATATGCCGGGCATTTTATTATTGGGCATTTCGTATAAAGGAATATTTCCGTTTGCCATTACAGTACAGCCGCTTAGTGCCTTTACTTTAAATTTTATTCGGTCGCCTGCCTGCACAAATAAATTTCCTTCAGGAAAAGTTTCGATGCCGGCAATACCTAATGTTTTAACGGTATCCGGCGGGGGTGGCAACGTATAGTTATAATTTAATTTTTTGTTTACTGATCTGTCAGGAGCTGTAAAAGCAATTAAAGTAAAAGCTGTATCCCCGGGTTTTAAATTAAGCTCGTATGCAAATGCGCCGGTAGGGTAAACGGTTACTGCCTGGCTGTTTATGACCAGGTTACAGGTTTTGCAGGTACTGCCCACAATAAACTGCCTGGATGTTTTTACATTGATCCCTGCTTTAGCTGGCTCCACCAGTTTTATAAATGGCTTTTCATTGGTTTGTGCAAAAGAAAAATTGCTGATGAGCATTGCCGGAATGATCAATAAAAATTTCATGCAGGCAAGGTAAAATAAATTAACCTGTGAGGAAGTTAATTGTTGGTAAAAAATAATGCTGGATTCTGACCTGGCCAAACGCTATGCAACTGAAGCCAAACGCCTGAAGAAAGCGGTTAGAAAAAATTAAAAAAACATAATCCACTTCTTATCTTACCTGAAGAATTTCCGGACCCCTATTGAAAAATCCGGTCCTGTTAACTTTTCCTTTTGGTCATTATCCTTGTCCTTATTGGTGGTCCAGTCATATTCAAAAATGGGTGTTAAGGAAAGCCCCTTCCTGAAAAAGAAATTATAGCCAATCCCGGCACAGAAATTACCCACACTGTATTTTGTAGTATTGCTGATACTGCCGGTCCGGTATTCAAATTTTTGGGTGCCAAAACTATACCCACCCCTGATAAAAAGATCGTTCAGCCCGGGGTTACTTACCGGCATGTTCAGTTCTAGCATGGGTGTTATGGTAAAGTTCGTATTGGATTGCCGGTAATTGTTATCGTTATTCTTATATTCACTGTTGCCAAAGTCTACATTCAACCCCACCGATAGGTTTTTGATAAAATAATAATTATAATTCACCGACAGGTCGGTCAGGGAATATTGCTGTTTTCTCCCAGGGAAATTATTATTATTATAACTGCTTTTGGTATTGCCAAAATAAACGCCGCCACTGGTACTTACTCCCAGGAAATTGCTGCCGGGTCCATACACGTGGTACTGCGACCGGTAATTGCATAAAGTTTTACAGTAAGCCTTACCACATGCCAGGAAGGTCTCCAGTTTCAGCCCAAATCCAAACCGGTTATCGGTTTCAGTTCCATCGTCAAATTTTTCACGGTTATACCAGTACCCGATCTCAGGCGTGAGATAAGTATTGCCGTTTTGCTCTAACCTGATCGGAGCGCCGATATTGAACTTATATCCAAACAGGTCTGATTTACTCTTTGTAGCCGGCCCGAATGAAGAGGTGGTTTTATTTACCACGCCACCAACCCCTACACCGGCCCGGGTATATATATTGATTGTGGAATTAATATTGAAACCATAGGTGAGGTCGCCATAGCTCATCCAGCTATTGAGCTCCTGCTTATACCCATTGTTTTTGGATGTGCTGGAATTGAGGAGTACTTCAATACCCACGCCAAAATGATCGGCCACGTAGTACTGGGTACCCACATCCAGCAGAAAATTGCTGCGGCTGCCCTGGTCAATACCATTAACTTTTACCTGTTGATGCGAATAAGCCAGGTTGGGTTTGGTGATGGTGAACTCCCAGGTACGTTTAGTGAAGGGTAATTTTTCCAGTTCTTCTGCAGTAACGGTAGCAGTCCGTGTACTTTTTTCTTTTGTGATCTTTTGAGCAGAAATCCAGCTACTGGCCATGAAGAGTATGACCATACAAAGCAGCAAATGTTTTTTCATAATTTTTTAATTACATGTTTAAAAAAAAATTGAAACAACCGCCATTAAGAACTTCGGGCAGTAAAATAAATAAAACATCATGAGAAATGCAACAGGTATTTTATTAGCACAGCCTTTACCTGGCTAAAGGGTTTGTAGTGTAGCTTTATGTTATGGCAGATGTATATACAACAAAGCAGCGCAGCTATATTATGCAGCAGATCCGCAGCAAAAACACAAAGCCTGAAATGCTGGTGCATAAATTTTTGCATGCAAAGGGATTCCGTTACAGGTTACATGGTTATCGCTCCTCTCCCTCAGCAGAGGGGAAGGGGGTGAGGTTACCCGGCAAGCCCGATGTCGTTTTACCTAAATACAAAACCGTAATTTTTGTGCAGGACTGCTTTTGGCATGGGCATAAAGCAAACCTGCCTGCCGGCAGGCAAGGTTGTAAATATATTGTTGTGCCAAAAACAAGAACCAAATGGTGGACCGATAAAATAAACGGCAACAAAGCCAATGATGAAAAAGTGGTAAAGGCTTTAAAGAAAGATGGGTGGAAAGTTATTACTGTTTGGGAATGCAAATTGAAACCCGGCGCATTTGAAACCACGCTGATCCGTTTGTCTGGAAACTGACTGCTTGAAACCCTGTTCAATTTTTAGTTTCTATTTTTTGGTAGAAAGATACTAACTTATGTTTTAGTTTCTTTTGTGTAGATACACAAACTGCCTTTTCAGCTCAAAGATGAATTAGTAAAATACGGAAAAACGTATATATACAGGAACTACATCAGCATTTTTAATATACAATAGATCAGTTGACAAATATTTCTTCCCTTCGCCCTGGTTCGTGCCTCCACGAATCACTCCTCTCAATCTTCGAATTGTTAAAACAAAGTCTCCGCCTTAATCCCGGCAACATCTTTTACCGGGTAATGAGTAGCGGCCAGGGATGTTGCTTATAATAAAGCAGGTTTTTAGTTTTATAAAACGCAACGTCCTTTGTCTTTGCTCAAAGCCATTGAAAGTGAAGTTGCTGAAAAATTAAAATAAATACGATAATTTTTTTGGCATAAAAAAGCCCCCGGTACATCGGGGGCAATACATTTAAAACATCTTCTTATTTCTTCTTCGGAAAATGACTGGTCTTTTCATCCAGCTCTACCATTTTGCCATTCTTCATTCTGATGTCGTTGGTAACGTTCATCGAATCGGCAACACCTTTGCCATTTTTCCAGCTTTGCTTGTACCAAAAGGTAACCCATTCTTCTTTTTTATCGGCCGATATTACCGATACATAATCGTACATGTTAACTTTAAGGTCGTTGTACAGGGCACGCTGTGCTGTAAACATCTTCATGGCACTGTCGCGGCTCATTGTAGTATGTAAATAATCAAAATCCAGTTCAAGAGAATCACCGGTTACAGCGGCCAGGGCGGCAAAATCCTTATCTACAAAGGCTTTAAGGCCATTCATAGCGGCCACCACATTTTCGGTGCTGCCTATCTGCCAGTTCCGGTAGGGTCTTTCCAGCGCGATGGGCATTTTTACTTCGGCAATGGGTTCGCCTTTTACTTCAATGGGTGCCACTTCCTTTTTGTCTTTGTCTGTATCGTTGCAGCTAACCAGGGCAACAGCCAGGCAGGTAATTACAATGAATTGTTTCATGAAAAATTGTTTTAGTTTAAAGTGATGATTGAAATACCGGTTAAAGCCAACAGCCATTTACAGTTCCTGTTTTTTACCATTGGCGGCAGAAGGTAAGGCGAATAAAAATAAAAAACAAGGTTTTGTATTTTTTTTTGGTGATGATGTTGGTCGCCGGGCCAACGATCCAATAACAGGGCTGTGCATTTTTTATATATATACAATTGGGTTATTTGCTTAAAAAAATGATTTAATTTCCAACCATGAAAAAAAACAAAAGGTCTTTTGCACTGGCAGCGGTACTTTTTGTACTCATCCTTTTTCTTTCACAGTGTATCAATAACGAAGCAAAACCCGATCCCCGTGGCAGTGCCTTTGCCCCGCCGCAAAGCTGCAGGCAATGCCACCGGGCCATTTATGATTCGGCTGCAACATCAGCACACTTTATGGCATCGGCAGCAGCCTCAGCAAATAATGTACTGGGTAATTTTAAAAGCGGACATAACATTTTTAAATACGACAGCAGCGAAATAATAATGGAAAAAAGAGACAGCGGCCTGTACCAGGTGCTTTATAAAAATGGAACGGCAACAGAGGCCCGGCGTTTTGATATGGTCTTTGGATCAACACATGCACAAACTTCGCTGTATTGGCTGGATGATCATGTGTATGAGTTGCCGGTATCGTATTACCGGGCAGTAAATGAATGGGCCACCAGTCCCGGTTTTTCGGCGGCTGTACCCAACTTTAAACGGATGATCGGCCGGGATTGTTTTGAGTGCCACAGCTCGTACATTATCAATAAAAAAAATACAGCAGCCACCGGTGATTATTTTTCAGCGGCTGAAGAAACAGAGCGGCTCGAAAAAAATTCACTGGTTTATGGTATAGATTGTCAGCGTTGTCACGGTCCGGCAGCTAATCATGTTGACCATCATTTGCAATATCCTGAAATAAGAACGGCAAAATATATCGTTACCAACAGTTCATTAAACCAGCAACAGCAGCTTGACCAATGTGCCGTATGCCATTCGGGAAACGATAAAAGAAAACTGAGATCAAGGTTTATTTTCAGGCCCGGCGATATGCTAGCCGATTTTTTTATGCCCTCTTCAACCCCCGACAGCAACCGTAATTTTGATGTGCATGGAAACCAGTTCAATTTACTGAAGCAGAGTAAATGCTTTCTGCAAAGCAACAGCATGAATTGCTCTACCTGCCACAAACATCATAGTAATGAAACGGAAACCATGGCAACCTATTCTCAAAAATGCATGGGCTGCCATACCGAAGCTGCGGGTAATTTTTGTAAAGCAAGCCCAGCGCCCGGCATGGTACTAACAGCTAATTGTATTGATTGTCATATGCCTAAACAATCTTCGGGTGCCATCAGCTTTCAGTTTTCGGGAAGTACGGAAATGTCCTCTTACCTTTTAAGAACACACCGGATAGCAATAACCCATATTGAAAAGAAAAAATAAAACGGCAAGGGGGGTAAAATAAAATAAGCCCCGGTTTAAGATCCATTGACCTGTCTTAAAAAAACCAACTCCTGATTTATTGTACCTTCATGCAAAAGCAGGTAAAAACATTTTAATTAAAAGCAGCATGAATCTTTTTGGAAATATGATATGGCTCCTCTTCGGCGGCTTTTTTGCAGCACTGGGTTATTTTTTTGGTGGCATCCTGTTGTGCATTTCGGTAGTGGGCATACCCTGGGGCCTGCAGTGTTTTAAACTGGCCGGGCTGGTATTGTGGCCTTTTGGTAAAGAAGTAATAAGCAGTTCAAAAGATACGGGCTGCCTCTCAATACTCTTTAATATTATATGGTTGTTAAGCGGTGGGCTATACACGGCACTGGTGCATGTGGTCTTTGGTTTGCTTTTAACCATTACCATTATCGGTATTCCCTTTGCCCGCCAGCATTTCAAGCTCATCGAAATTTCCATGATGCCTTTTGGAAAAACAGTAAAATAATTTTTATTGCAATACAGGTAACATTACCGGTACAAGCCTGTCGGCCCATCGCCGGTACTCCAGCCCGGAGGGATGTAAACCATCAGCCGCAAGGAGGTTTTGGTTATTGCGGGCTTCCCTGGTAGAAGCTGTAATATCAAGGTAAGGGCATTTGAAGGAATCTGTTACATTTTTATTAATGGCGTTGAACCAGTCTATTTCTCTGCGAATGCTCACAGTATCGTAGCCGGAAGCAAAAGGCGTAACACTGTAATCGGGTATGGAAAGTACAAACACATTTTCTTTTTTTCCATTGGCCAGTTGTATGGCGGTAAAAAGCAGGCTGGTAAAACGTTGGCGGTAGCCGGTGGTATCGTGTGTTTGGTATTGATCATTGACGCCAATAAGCAAACTCACCACATGGTAATTGCCCGGTTTTTGTGACTGTATGGCATTGGCCAGGTTAGTGGTTGTCCACCCGGTGGTTGCAATATAATCCGGTATGGCAATATTGATTCCGTTCAATCTTAAGCTGTTGGTGGCTTGTGTGGCGAAACGTTCTGATGCTGTTACGCCCTGGCCAATAGTATAGGAATCGCCAAGGGCCAGCCAGGTTTTTAACGGTCCGGGTGAAGCCGGTACTGTTCCGGCAGCAGCACCGGGTTTTTCCCTGCTGCATGCCAGCAGGATGATAAATAACATTATTGTAAATATCTGTTTCATAAATCCACTAACGGAGAAACGGGATAAATGGTTCGGTAATACAGGCTAAACGCCTGATATTTTGATTTAGGATTATAAAACATAGAAAACCTATATCATCCCCAACCAGGTTTTAATTAATTCCATTATTTACTTTACAGGCCTTACTTACTTTCTCCACAACGGCTTTTTAGATGAAGGCATTCTAGCACTCTTGGATTTACTGGAGATTTGCAGCTTACTTCGTGGGTCTCCCTTAGCGGTAGCTTTGTTGAAAAAATGCCTGTCAAAGGTTCTTACCGGTTCTTTGTTTTTTATTACCTGTTCGATCAACACCTGTAAGGGAATAATTTCCGGTTCGGGCATCACAGAATGTTGGGTCATTACTGTAGGAGGTAATACTTCTGATAAAGTTATTACCGGTGGTAATTTCAACTCTTCGGTTTTTTTTATTGATCCCGGTCGTTTTGTGCTTATTTTTTGAGGTATGGTTTTAGAAACGGTTGTTTTTTTGGAGACCGGTTTATTAATAACCCCCTTTTTCAAGACCGGCTTTTTAGCTTTCGCTTTTTTACCGGTTGCTTTTTTGCTGATCGCTTTTTTTACTGCTGTTTTTTTGGATGCCTTTTTTTTAAGGACCGTTTTCTTTTTTACTGCATTTTTTTTGGAACTGATCTTTTTGGCAGCCGGCTTTTTAATTGGGGCATTCTTACTTGCAGCTTTCTTTATTTTTTTCTTACCCGGTCGGGAGGAAGCCTTTTTAGCAACCGCCTTTTTTATTGTTGCTTTTTTACCTGCTGCTTTATTTTTTTTTGCCATACTTTACAATTTAATAACTGATATAAATACTGCTTCAAGTAAATATAATAAAAAGGGGTGATTAATAAAACCCCTGTTTTATGGTAGTACTAAAAATATTATTGTGCCAGTATGGGCTTGCTTTTCCACAGGTAACATACATTGGGGCTGCATCATAATTAGATAATACAAGCTTTACAATTTCTTTACGTTTTAGTGTGAGCTTGCCTGCCGGACTCAGCCCGCTGCATTTTTATAAATACCGGCAGGCTTATATACTGTAAAACCAGATACATGCTGCAAAGTAAAAAAGTGCTTTCGTTAACCATTGACCCGCTGGCCAACAATGCTTTTGATCATGTAAAGGATGAGGAGATATCTGCATTACACCATCTTATTGTAAAACTGCAGGAACCGCTTACAACCTTACAACAAAACCTGCCTGACCGGCAGGCATTCCTGTTGCTTACTTTCTGGAACCACGCCAATACCGGTGATCTGCCTGCTCCGTTATAGTACCGTTGCAATACCTTACGGCAACAGCTTGGCCTCGGGCCTATGGAAATACTGGTAGCAGAAATGGAAATGGAGGTTTATTAGTTTCTTTATGGCCTGCACAAAAAGTGATTAGCTATGCAGTGAAGTCTTTATCTCTAAGAGTAGAACCAGCTTAACGGCAGGCAGGTTCCAAATGTACAAGTCACAGTAACAATAAAGCTAAATCATTGAACCTTCTCCAAATCGGGGTGTAATCGATTTGGAGTGCTCCGCCAGCTGGCGGATTACTTTTTGGGCAAACAAAAAAGTGACAACAATAATTGGAGAGTTTAAATCATAAATAGCTTTTTAATTTTTTATTTTTCTTTTGTCCTGATACAAAGAAACAAAAGATCAAGGCAGGAACAATTACATATCGTTCCTGCCGTACAGCTATGTGCATCAATTGTACTACTGTAGTTTCAGCAACAGTTCTCTACTCTTAAATTAATAGCAGCAAACTAAAATAGCTATCTCTTATTTTCCTTGCTCAGAGAAAAGGTTGTTGTATTGAGAAATATTTGATGATAAGTGTAGAACCTGCCTACCGGCAGGCAGGTTCCAAATGTACAAGTCACAGTAACACAAATGATG
>JAYTOF010000071.1:0-8604 GCA_043747955.1 Chitinophagaceae bacterium | reverse complement strand
CCATGCCCAATACAACCTACATAGCACTCATTCCTTTACTGCCACTGGCAGGCTTTTTAATGCTGGGTATATTCGGAAGAAAATATTTCAAGAACACATCGGGCATTATCGGAACAACATTGCTGTTAGTATCAACAGTTTTGGCCTTGTATACAGCTTATGGTTATTTCTTTGAGTATGGAAAAGTGGATGGTGTTTATCAAACTTTAGTTCCGTTAAAATATACATGGTTACAATTTGCTGAAGGCGTTTCAATTGATATGGGCATCATCATCGATCCCATTTCTGTAATAATGCTGGTAGTGGTAACTTTTATTTCGCTGATGGTGCATATCTATAGTTTGGATTACATGAAAGGTGAAGAAAGGTTCCCTACTTATTATGCTTTCCTTGGTCTGTTTACGTTTTCTATGTTGGGATTGGTGATCTCTTCCAATATTTTCCAGATCTATATTTTCTGGGAGCTGGTTGGTGTTTCATCTTTCTTACTGATCGGTTATTATTATGATAAACCAAGCGCTGTTGCTGCCTGTAAGAAAGCATTTATTGTAACCAGGTTTGCTGATGTTGGATTTTTGATCGGTATACTGACCCTGTCTTTTCATTCCGGTACACTTGATTTTAATACGTTAATTGCAACATTAACTTCACCTGAGTCTGATGGATATAAAAGTGCGGCCGCTGCATCGTTTATTGGTGTTTCTGCTTTAACCTGGGGATTGGTTTTAGTTTTCATTGGCGGTGCAGGTAAGAGCGCCATGTTCCCATTACATATCTGGTTGCCCGATGCAATGGAAGGCCCAACTCCGGTTAGTGCATTAATACATGCGGCAACTATGGTTGTAGCAGGTGTTTTTTTAGTGGCCAGGTTATTTCCTGTGTTTGCCATTTCATCCCCATCTGCTTTGAGCCTGGTCGGTTATGTTGGTGCCATCTCTGCATTGATTGCTGCTGTAATTGCCTGTACCCAAACAGATATTAAAAGAGTACTTGCTTATTCCACCATGAGCCAGATCGGTTATATGATGTTTGCCTTGGGTGTTTCAAAATATGGTGGAGAAGATGGATTGGGTTACACCGCATCCATGTTCCATTTATTTACCCATGCCATGTTCAAAGCATTATTATTCTTAGGCGCCGGAGCTGTTATACATTATATACACAGCAACGAAATGAAAGATATGGGTGGGTTAAGAAAATATTTACCCATTACCCACATTACATTTTTAATTGCCTGTCTGGCAATTGCCGGTGTGCCGCCATTTGCAGGATTCTTCAGTAAAGAAGAAATTTTACTGGCAGCATACGAAAATAATCCAACCATTTACTGGATCGCGTTGATCACATCGGGCTTAACAGCATTTTATATGTTCCGTTTATACTTCAGTATCTTCTGGAACAAAGCTCCCTCTTCCTCGGAGAGGGTGGGGGGTGAGGTCCATGGCGAACATAAAGGCGAAGGCGGTTTTGCAATGATGATGCCCCTGGTTTTATTAGCGATAGGTGCAGCTGCTGCAGGATTTATTCCTTTCGGACATTTTGTTAGCACTGATGGAACAAGATTGGAAACCGGATTTCATTTACAATTTTCAATTGCCCCCGTTATGTTAGGATTGGCAGGTATTTTTATTGCCATGTGGATGTACAAAACAGAAAATAATAAGCCCGAAAAAATGGCTGCATCGCTCAGTGGATTGTACAAAGCAGCTTATCATAAATTTTACATAGATGAAATTTATTTGTTCATCACCCAAAAAATAATTTTTAATCTGATTGGCCGGCCGGCAGCCTGGATTGATAAAAATATTGTTGATGGACTGGTGAATGCAACCGGTAACGGTACAAAAGAAATTTCTAAAATAATAAAAGGATTTCAATCAGGTAAAGTACAGCAATATGCTATTTACTTTTTGGTAAGTATCATTGGTTTGGCTTTATTGTTTATTTATGTTTGGAAATGATGTAAGCAAATTATAAAAATGAATTTATCGTTATTGATATTGTTACCATTGATTACTGCGGTAGCAGTTTTGCTGATGCGAAATAACAACCAGGTTAAATGGGTATCATTGGCAGGCGCAACCTTTCAGTTTGTTCTTGCTTTTGCATTGCTGTTTCTTTTCCGCCAGGAAAGAGCAAATGGCAATGCTGCTCAAATGTTATTTGAATTGCAATACAACTGGTTTCCCTCATGGCATATCAGTTTTCATTTAGGTGTTGATGGCATTTCTGTGGCCATGATCCTGTTAACGGCATTTGTTGTAATTGCCGGTGTGCTGGTTTCGTGGAATGTTACCAAAATGACCAAGGAATTTTACTTCCTGCTCATCTTATTAAGCCTGGGCGCTTATGGTTTTTTCATTTCCCTTGATCTGTTCATTTTATTTTTCTTCTTAGAGATTGCGGTGATTCCAAAATATTTACTCATTGGTATTTGGGGAAGCGGAAAAAAAGAATATGCAGCAAACAAACTGGCCCTGATGTTAATGGGTGGTTCTGCATTGGTGCTGGTTGGGTTATTGGGCATTTATTTTTCGAATGCTGCACATAGTTTTGACCTTCTGAAGTTATCGCAGCTGCATATTCCTTTACAAACACAGATGATCTGTTTCCCATTATTGTTTGTTGGTTTTGGTGTGTTTACAGCACTGTTCCCTTTTCATACCTGGGTGCCTGATGGCCATTCTTCCGCACCAACAGCGGGGTCCATGTTTTTAGCGGGTATCTCCATGAAACTGGGTGGCTATGGTTGTTTGCGTGTAGCAACCTATATTATGCCGGATGGAGCAAAAGAATATGCAACTATTATTATAGTTCTGTCTGTTATTGCCATTTTATATGGAGCCTTTGCTACTATGATGCAGAAGGACCTGAAATACATCAACGCTTATTCATCTGTAAGCCACTGTGGATTTGTTTTGCTGGGCATTGGTATGTTAACCAAAACTTCCATGACAGGTGCTGTAATGCAAATGGTTTCGCATGGTTTGATGACGGCCCTTTTCTTTGCGGTTATCGGCATGATCTACGAACGCACAAATACCAGGCAGGTTAGTGAAATGGGGGGACTGTTAAAAAGAATGCCTTTCATCGGTACTGTACTATTTATTGTTGGTTTGTGTTCATTGGGTTTACCCGGCCTTAGTGGCTTTGTTGCAGAGATGACAGTATTCATGGGTTCCTGGCAACACCCCGATACTTTCAGAAGAGTGGCAACCATACTGGCTTGTCTTTCCATTGTTGTAACGGCCGTTTATATTTTACGAGCAATTGCTAAAACGGCGATGGGACCATTGAAAGAAGGATTTGAAAGTTTAAGTGACGCAACGTGGAATGAAAAACTGGCTGCATTGATATTGATTGCAGGTATTATAGCCATTGGTGTTGCACCTTTCTGGCTGAATGACCTGGTTGGCCCGGGGGCAGAAATAATTATGAATAAAATAGGTAAATAATAAAATAATGAACATGGAACATAAAAATATCGAACAAGGAACAAGGAATGTTGAATGATGATCGGAATTGTCTTTACTTTGGTATTCAACATTCCTTGTTCCTTGTTCAGTATTAACTAGACCTTGTTCGCTATTTAAATAAAATTATGATTAATGATTTTCTGATATTGATGAAGCCTGAACTGGTAATTACCGGTATCATTTTCCTGCTCCTGTTCATTAAAATAGGCAAGGGGTTAAAAAATGAGACCATGTTATTGCTGATACAGGTTTTGTTATTGATGAATTTTATAGCCGGGTTCTTCTATAATGCATCAGGGGTTTTGTTTGATGGCATGTATCAAACTAATGCTATGATCGCTTTCCAAAAAAATATTTTAAGCCTGGGTGTTTACCTGATCTCCTTATTGTTTGCAGGTTGGTTTAAAAAGTCGGAGCATATGCCTGAATTTTTTATGCTGATGCTTTCGGCAGTGCTGGGTATGTTCTTCCTTATTTCCAGCGGAAATCTATTAATGTTCTTTTTAGCACTGGAACTGGCTACTATTCCTGTTGCTGCCATGGCTAATTTCGATCTTGATAAAAAAATATCTTCCGAAGCTGCCATGAAAATGATCCTGTCTTCAGCTTTCTCTTCGGGTATTTTATTGTTTGGCATTTCATTGATTTATGGAGCAACCGGTACTATCAGTTTTGCGGAAATCCCATTACACCTGGATGGAAGTCCACTTCAAATCCTTTCTTTGGTCTTTTTATTTTCAGCCTTTGCCTTTAAATTATCTATCGTGCCCTTTCATTTATGGACAGCAGATGTATATGAAGGCGCACCGATAGCAACCACTTCATTTTTGTCAGTAATATCCAAAGGCGCCGTTGCTTTTATCTTCATGGCCACTTTATATAAAGTATTTCAAAACATGCAGGGCATTTGGTATAATATGGTAATGATATTATCCATTGCTACCATGATCATCGGTAATCTGTTTGCCTTGCGGCAGCAGAATATAAAACGTTTCCTTGCTTTTTCTTCCATTGCACAGGTTGGTTTTATTCTGGTGGGAATCAGCAGTAATTCCATCGAAGGAACTATTGCTGTGGTTTATTTTATCCTGATCTACGTTTTTTCTAACCTGGCCGCTTTTGGTGTGGCAGCCGCTATTGCAGAACAAGCAAACCGGGAAAATATTGATGATTATAAGGGCCTGTATCAAACCAATCCCTTTTTAAGTTGGGTGCTGGCATTGGCATTATTTTCTTTGGCTGGTATTCCGCCTACAGCCGGATTTTTTGGTAAATTATTTTTATTGACTGCGGGTGCATCAAAAGGAAGTTATTTATTTATTACCATTGCTGCACTCAATATGATCATCTCTTTATTTTATTATTTGCGGGTGATACGTTCTGTATTCATGGATAAAAATGAAATGCCTGTTGCAAAGATAAAAATTGAATCATCTGCAAAATTGGGATTAATGATTTGCGCTGCAGGTATCATATCGATTGGTTTATTGAGCTGGATCTACGATTATATTCATTCATTAAGTTAAAGTTGAGGATTATGGACAAAGCAATTCATAACTGATACTTCATAACTCATAATTTTTGCCATGGCCATAAATAAAAATCACGAATTTGAAGAACTGGATGGCGTTAAATGCGGTATCGTGGAAAAGAATGTTTTGCCGGAAAGAGTAGCCTTCTTAAAAAAATTACTGGAGATCAATAAATTTACCGTGGTAGTTGAGCTGTCACCTCCACCAAAGGTTGCTGCAGCGCCTATCGTGAAAACGGCTGAAGGTGAAGAAGCACCGCCACCTCCGCCACCTCCACCTGCAACACCCGAAACCTTCACAGTTGGTGTAACAGATTACACTTTCAACACTGTCAATGCCATTTATGGCCGGTTACTTAAAACACCAGACGGGCACGTGGTAACCATGGCTTACTGGCAGCAAAAAGAAAATGTGAGTCATGATGAAGTTCCTTATTATGAAAGTAAATATTAACCTTTAATAAAGTTTTATGAATCCAAATAAAAGAAGCCTGGTAATTTTTGCCCTGGTTATATTTTTAATGACGATTAATTTTACAAGGTTAAAAGGATCTGAATGTATCAGACCCATACATATTGTTACACTGGTAACACTTGGCGCTGCAATGGGTGCCATGCTGGTAAATATTATATTATTGATTAAAAACAGAAAACGGTAATCATTTTCCCAAATCATCCTGCCCCAGGATTTATTTCTGTCTTACTGCCCTGTCTGTTAAATGATAAGAATCACTTTCCTGTATGAGTTATGTTTTAATAATTAAGGCAAACAAGACATAACTATGTACGGAAAAAAAACTATAATCATGTTAAAATCAACTAAAGCAGGGAAGTATGTTTACTTCTTTGGGGGCGGCAAAGCCGATGGAAATGAATCAATGAAAAACCTGCTGGGGGGCAAAGGGGCCAATCTTGCAGAAATGGCCGGGCATCCAAAACTACGGTTACCGGTTCCACCGGGATTTACTGTTACCACAGAAGTATGCACCTATTTAAATAACAATAAAAAAACGTATCCAAAAAGTTTACAGGCACAGGTAGAAGAAGCGCTGGGTAAAATGGAAAAGCTGGCCGGTAAAAAATTCGGTGATGTGAAAAATCCTTTACTCGTTTCTATTCGTTCTGGCGCCAGGCGAAGTATGCCGGGGATGATGGAAACGGTATTGAATGTAGGGTTAACAGAAAAGACCATTAACGGAATTATTGCACAAAGCGGGGACGAACGTTTTGCCTATGATGCTTACCGCCGTTTGATCATGATGTACGCTGATGTGGTAATGGAAAAAGGGGCTGGTATTGAAGTAAAGAATAACAAAGGCATCCGTAAAATGATGGATGAAAAATTGGAACATATCAAGCACAAGCAAAGGTATACCAGCGATACAGAATTGACGGTTGATGAACTGAAAGCACTGGTTACCGATTATAAAAAAACAATAAAAAAAGTGTTGGGTACCGATTTTCCTGATGATCCCTGGAAACAGATGTGGGGCGGCATTGGTGCTGTGTTCAGCAGTTGGAACGGTAAGCGTGCCATTGAATACCGCAGAATAGAAAAAATTCCGGATGAATGGGGTACTGCCGTAAATGTGCAGTCGATGGTTTTTGGTAATATGGGTAATGACAGTTGCACCGGTGTTGCCTTTACCAGGAACCCGGGAAATGGTGAAAATAAATTTTACGGCGAATACCTGGTAAATGCACAGGGCGAAGATGTGGTAGCCGGAATCCGTACTCCGGCGCCGGTGAATCAATATTCCATGAACGAACAAAGCAAACAATATACTTCACTGGAAAAATTAATGCCGGCACTTTACAAAGAGTTGTTCAGTTATCAAAAAAGACTGGAACAGCATTACAAGGACATGCAGGATATTGAATTCACCATTGAAAAGGGAAAACTATATATGTTGCAATGCCGTGTTGGTAAACGCAATGGAATTGCTGCCGTAAGAATGGCAGCAGAAATGCACAAAGAAAAACTGATTGATACTGCAACTGCAATAATGCGTGTAGCGCCCAATCAACTGGTTGAGTTGCTGCTTCCCATGATTGACCCTGCCGCAGAATTGGTTACCAGGTCAATTGCAAAAGGATTGCCAGCCGGGCCGGGCGGTGCCAGAGGGCGCGTTGTTTTTTCATCTGATGATGCGGTTGCCTGGGCAGCTAAAGGCGAAAAAGTAATTTTGGTACGGGAAGAAACTTCGCCGGAAGATGTGGATGGCATGCATAAGGCACAGGCCATACTTACCACCAAAGGCGGTATGACATCCCATGCTGCATTGGTAGCCAGGGGTTGGGGAAAATGCTGTATCGTTGGTTGTTCAGATATTGAAATACATAATGATACCAAAACATTTCATGCTAAAAGTGGCGAAATAATAAAAGAGGGTGACTTGCTGAGTTTGAATGGTACCAAAGGCCTGGTGTATGAAGGCAGTATGGCATTAACAGAAATTGACCTGGGTAAGAACGAATCGTATAAATACCTGATGAAGCTGGTAGATAAAATAAAAGTGATTGGCGTACGTACCAATGCAGAAACTCCGGAAGATGCGGCGCATGCCATGAAATTTGGCGCCGAAGGTATTGGCTTGTTCCGCACAGAACATATGTTTTATGGCGAAGGAAGTGAACAGCCTTTATTCCTGTTGCGTAAAATGATCGTAAGTAAAACAGAAGCCGAAAGAAGATCAGCGCTTAATGAATTATTTAAGTATGTGAAGAAGGATATAAAAGACACCATGAAAATAATGAAGGGTTACCCGGTTACCATTCGTTTGCTGGATCCACCTTTACATGAATTTGTACCACACGACAGTGATAAATTGCATCAACTGGGAAAAGAGCTGGGCATTAGCATGAGTGTATTAAAAAGAAGGGTGCTGGCCCTGCATGAAAATACTCCGATGCTAGGTCACCGTGGGGTAAGGCTGGGCATCAGTTTTCCTGAAATTACAGAAATGCAGGTTCGTGCCATCCTGGAAGCAACTGCCGAATTACTGAAGACCAGAAAAAAAGCGTTTCCTGAAATAATGGTTCCGGTGACTGTTACCGTAAATGAATTGATACATCAGAAAGTTATTGTTGACAGGGTGTACAAAGAGGTTTGTGCAAAAATGAAAATGAAAAAGATCCCTTACCTGTACGGAACCATGATAGAAACACCCAGGGCTGCCATCCGTGCAGAACTGATGGCGCATGTTGCTGACTTCTTCAGTTATGGTACCAATGATCTTACACAAATGAGTTTTGGATTCAGCAGGGATGACATTGGCGGGTTCTTGCCAAAATACCTGGATCTGAAAATACTTCCTTACGATCCTTTCCAGACCATTGACCAGGATGGCGTAGGGGAACTGGTAAGGGCCGGAATAAAAGGTGGCCGCAAAGCAAAACCACATCTAAAAGTGGGTATCTGTGGTGAACATGGTGGTGATGCGGATAGTGTGAAATTCTTTCACAGGCTGGGTATGAATTATGTTAGCTGCTCACCGTTCCGTGTCCCTATTGCAAGGTTAGCCGCTGCACAGGCAGCACTTGAAAGCAAATAAAAACAAGCATAAAATCAAAAAACCCGCAAATTTGTTTGCGGGC
>JAYTOF010000070.1:0-3736 GCA_043747955.1 Chitinophagaceae bacterium | reverse complement strand
CCTGCAAAAAAGACAATGGATAACAGCAGCACCGAAATTATCTGTGAGCCCCTTAAGTGGACCTTTGATGATCAGACAGATATCCGTTTCATCAGGCCTAAAGAGCATTTAAGCCAGTTGCCATTCAGGAACCTGGAACCGGGAGTTACTTATACAAATAATCTTGAAAAAGGAAAACCGCTTTATCTTTTAGGTTTTGAACAACAGAATTTCAGCCTTGGATATCCTTTAAATATTTCAGTAAAAAAACTAAAAACCGAGCTTCGGACGGATGGTGAAATTATTTTCAGGGATAATAAGGAATGGTTACCAGAAGGTGCGCCGGTATTTGATCTTGATGAAAACCTTGTTGGGGTTTATACACAGATAAACAAGCAACATTCTCTTTTTTATATTTCTGCATACCTGCGTGGTGTTTCAAATAACCTGAGTCCCGATCTCAGGGATCTGAACAATTCACTTATTCAAAAGGAAGTGGATAAGTTAAAAGAGATGGAGAGAGTAAGCAAAGAGATCAGAAAAAGCGAGCAGGCAACTGACAGCATATTTAAAAGCATAAATAAATGACGGGAGATAAAGCAGTAATGGTAAAGAAAAAGAAATGCTGAAAGACAATGTCTTTAAGTTAACAAACTATAAAAGCTGTTAGCCTGAGCCTGACACCCTTAACTTAATGACATTGGCTGAAGGGGCTGATTGAACATAAGTAAGATTAACATTTTCTTTAACAATAAACATTAAATCTATCGTTCTTCTTCTATGAAAAAATACATCCCCACCATTGCCTTAATTATTTGCGCTTTAAGCACTACTGCACAAAACAACAATACAAGCAGCATACTTGTGCGCCATGATACAACTTTATTAAAAGCAGATGAATGTGCATGGATCATCAAATCGCTTATAAAAAACGACCCGGCATTAACATCAGAAATTGGGAAAGAGGTTTCTCTGATTATTATGCAGGCGATAGAAAAAGGTAAATTAAAAGCCATTGATCCCGAAACAAATAAACCCATCCCTGCAAAAGAAATTTTTACCTGGAAGATGACAGGCGATACAGTACCCGAGTATGATACGGAAGGCAATATTAAAAGATACCTGGTAGTTAAGCGGATACATTCGTCGAATGATCTTAACCAGGTAAGAATTTACCAGGATTGGTATTTTGATGTATCAACCGGAAAATTTAATGCCGTAATTAAATGGATTGAATTGAGGGAAAACATTTTTACCAGCCAGGGTATAATGCTTGGTACTACTGCACTTTGCAGGATTTATTATTGACAGAAAAATAAAAAAAGACAATAAAATATTTTTAAGAAAAATTAAGTTTCAAAAAAACACCTCACTTTAATCATCGTCTTAACCTGCTGCATAGGGCCACTGTTGAAATTATGTATTACCTGTTATAGGGATTATTTGCATCGTTTAAATTAAAAAAGCAAATATTTCAAAGCTGTAGTAATTGTTATTACACAAAATTTTTATCTTGATTATTTTTTAAAAAAGTGCAGAATAGTAGCTTATAAAGCTAGAATAGTTTAATTTTTTGAACTAAATTTATAAAACAATTTATAATGATGAAAAGAACCTTAATTTATACTGTGCTTTTATCAGCTGTTTTATTTGCTGCCTGTTCAAAATCTGATACTACACCAACCCCACCGCCTGTTGATCCTTGTGCAGGTGTAACTATAACACCCGTAGCATCTGTAACACATACTACAACAGGCCTTACTCAGGGAACTATAACTGTCACATCACCAATAGGATCAGGTTATTTATACAGCATTGGTGGTACTGCTCAGGCATCAACAAATTTTTTCAATCTTGCTGCCGGCAGCTATACGCTTACTGTTAAAAATGCCAGTAACTGCAGTGGAACTGCAACTTTAACCATTAAGGGTTATGGAGCTAAATTTTTTCAGGTAAGAACCATTGTAAACGGTTACTGCGGCCCTTGCCACCTGAATGGCGCTATAAGCGGTGGTAAAAATTTTGATCTGGATAATGATGTTGTAAACTCCTGGGACAGAATTAAAGCACGTGCAGTTGATGGTATTCCTTCTTTTATGCCACAAGCCCCCAATTCGCCATTAACTACTATTGATAAACAAAAAATTGTTGACTGGGTTAATGCCGGGCACCGGATTACTGATTAAACCCAGATTACGCAATAGGAATCTATTACAAAAAAAAACCGGCAATTGATTTACCGGTTTATTATTTTTTAGATGTTGTGTATCTCACTTTCAACATAGGCCGCACCTGCTGCGTGGTACTGTTTTGAAAACGGGCATAATACACTCCGGTTGCTAAATGTGAAGCGTCAAATGTAATTTTATCATTGGTTGCCGTTAAATAATCTTTCTCCAGTAAATTAATAATGAGCCTTCCGGCGGTATCAATGATTTGTATCAACGTATGCCCACCTGCTGTACTGAACTTAATTTCTGTTTTATTTGTAAAGGGATTGGGCGAATTGGTTATATAAGTAACTCCGGATGTGCTTGGCGGAGCAGGTGTTTTACAGGTATTCCCATTAATCAATGGCAAATCCTGCAATTGACCATTAATATTTGGTGGGAATAATCCCTGTATGGTTGCTTTAGGAAGACAGAACCACTTTTCCAAAATGGTAGAATAAATACTTCTGAAATCATATTGCATGGGTATATTATCATTTACTGTTGCAACTGCAGGAATTGTTGGATTATCACCCAATACACCACCATCAACCGGTTTGCCAAAAACAAATACCGGGGCTGCAGCACCATGGTCTGTTCCTACACTGCTGTTACTTTTTATTCTTCTTCCAAATTCGCTGAAAGTCATTCCAACTACACGGTCTTCTATAGTTAAAAAAATCAGGTCATCCTGAAAAGCTTTAATGGCATCACTAACCCTTCCTAATAAAGTAGCATGGTTACCAACAGTAGTATCGGTTGCAGTTGTTTGTAAACTATGGGTATCAAATCCGCCAAAGCTTACCATATAAACCCTTGTTTGCAACCCGCCTTTAATGAGGCGTGCAACTATTTTTAACTGATCTGCCAGGCTGTTATTGGTTGGATAAGGACTTTGAACTGTTACTTTGTTTGCCGCATCTGTAATGGTACTGCCATATTGCTGGGTTTGTTTGGCAACATTGCGGATATAGCTCAATTCTTTTCCGGCTTTGGTAGGTGGAACAGGATCGTTTGTTCCATTTATCAATTGATAAAATGAAGTAGCACTGGTAATACTCATGGCCATATTTACGCTGGGCCCCTGCGTTGTAAGGGATGCTGTTGAACCTATCTGAATAGCCAGCGGATGAGGTGCATTGCTGTTGGGATACCCGTTTGGAAAATTGGGATATTCATAATTCAGATACCTACCGGCCCAACCGGTATACACTTCCTGATTACTGTTACTGGATGACATCCAGATATCTGTGGCCCTGAAGTGTGAAAAATTAGGTTGCGGATAACCAACAGCCTGAATTACTTTCAGTTTTTTCTCATTGTACATGGTTTGCAGGCCGGTCATACTTGGGTGTAGACCAGTATTGGCATAACCATTTAATGATAAAATTTTATTTTGAGGAATTGCAATATTTGTACGTGCTGCATTATACAAACTATAAGTACTGATGGGAATAACCATATTCAAACCATCATTACCGCCCGATAGCTGAATAATTACAAGTACATGGTCAGTGTCTGTATTACCACCGCCCATTAATGCCTGC
>JAYTOF010000069.1:0-14237 GCA_043747955.1 Chitinophagaceae bacterium | reverse complement strand
AGTACAAATTATTTATTTATATTTTTTTGTTTTATTTATTAACATAAAAAATTAAACAAAACGAATTTCAAGCTACTGAAATCCAATGTTTTACATTTTTTTTTTTGGAAACGTATTATAAATAGTATAAATTACGTTAATAACTGCAATAGTTTTTAACATATTGTTAACCCATAAATTGTTTCTGTACTTAACCTTTAAACAAACAGGCTCATGAGTATGCGTCAGCTAAAGATCACTAAGTCAATCACAAACCGTGAGAGTCAGAGTTTAGAGAAATATTTACAGGAGATTGGTAAAGTAGAATTAATAACGCCCGAAGAAGAAGTAAAATTAGCTATCAGAATAAAACAGGGTGACCAGTTTGCATTGGAAAAACTTACCAAAGCCAATCTGAGGTTTGTGGTTTCGGTTGCAAAACAATATCAAAGCCAGGGATTAACCTTACCCGACCTTATTAATGAAGGTAACCTGGGCCTTATAAAAGCAGCACAACGTTTTGATGAAACACGGGGATTTAAATTTATATCTTATGCGGTGTGGTGGATACGCCAGAGTATCTTACAGGCATTGGCAGAACAATCAAGAATTGTACGTTTACCCTTAAATAAAGTTGGATTAACAAATCGCATCAGCAAAGCTTATTCTCAACTTGAACAGGAATTTGAAAGAGAACCAACTCCGGAAGAGTTGGCTTTTTTATTAGATATGGATGCAGACGAAATTGCTGCAACACTTGGTGTTGCAGCAAGGCACGTAAGTATGGACCAGCCATTATCGGATGGAGAAGATAGTACTTTGATGGATGTGCTGGTTAATCACAATGCAGCCAATACAGATGATGAACTGGCTTTTAAAGCATCTCTTAAAACAGAAATAGAACGCTCTTTAAGTACTTTAACAGAAAGACAAAAAGAGGTTATCCGCTTTTTCTTTGGTATAGGTATTGACCATGCCCTCAGCCTGGAAGATATAGGCGAACACTTTAACCTTACCCGTGAAAGAGTAAGACAAATTAAAGATAAGGCCATAACCAAACTCCGTACTGCATCACGATGCAAACTCTTAAAAGCATACCTGGGTGTATAAGCTGTATCGAATGTGTTCTTTATGATTACCTCTCTTTTAATTGATTTCATTTAGCCTGGGCTGATTTACCTTTTTATTCAGATAACCTGAACAATCTCTTATTTATAAGTTTATAGTGTAAGGAAATCTATTTTTAATAATCCTTAAATTTCCCCGAAATTTGTACAACTTTAAATTACAAAGATGTCAATTGAAATAAAAGTTCCTGCAGTTGGTGAAAGTATTAATGAAGTAACCCTGGTTAAATGGCACAAGAAAGATGGGGAATGGGCAAACAGGGATGAGGTAATTGCGGAATTGGAAAGTGAAAAAGCTACTTTTGAATTAAATGCCGAGCAGGCAGGAGCTGTAAAGATTATAGCCAAAGAAGGCGATACCCTGAATATTGGCGATGTGGTTTGTTCTATTGATACCGTTGCCGTTAAGCCTGAAGGACTACCTGCAGAAAATGTTGTTGTGGCAGAAACAAAGAAAGAATCCTCAAAAGAAATTGCAGCCCAGCTACAAACCCCTGACAACAAATCACAAACTGATTTTAAAGTAACTCCGGTAGCAGCTGCCATTATTGCCGATAAAAAAGTTGATGTGAAAGCTGTAACCGCTTCGGGCAGCAATGGAAAAATTGTTAAACAGGATGTGATGGATGCTTTGAATAATCCGGGCAGAAAACCAGGTACCGTTTTATTTGAGCGTAATCAACGTGAACAGAAAATGAGTAACCTGCGTAAGACGATCAGCAGGCGTTTGGTGGAAGCAAAAAATACAACGGCCATGCTCACTACTTTTAATGAAGTGGATATGAGTGCCATCATGGATATCAGGAAAAAATATAAGGATAAGTTTAAAGAAATACACAGCGTTAACCTGGGCTTTATGAGTTTTTTTACTAAGGCCTGTACTTATGCTTTACTGGAATGGCCTACTGTAAATGCATATATTGATGGTGAAAATATTTTATACCATGATTTCTGTGATATTTCAATTGCTGTCAGTGCCCCCAAAGGGTTAGTGGTACCGGTTATCCGAAATGCAGAAAGTTTAAGCATGGCTGGTATTGAAACTAAAGTGGTGGAATTAGCAACAAAAGCCAAAGAAAATAAATTAACTATTGAGGAAATGACGGGAGGAACTTTTACCATTACCAACGGGGGTATTTTTGGTTCAATGATGAGTACTCCGATCATTAATATCCCGCAATCTGCAATTTTGGGAATGCACAATATCCTGGAAAGGCCAATGGCCATAAATGGTCAGGTGGTGATCAGACCAATGATGTACCTGGCTTTAAGTTACGATCACAGAATCATTGATGGCAGGGAGTCAGTTGGTTTTTTAGTAAGGGTAAAAGAATTACTCGAGAATCCTGACCTCCTCTTATTTGGAAAAGACCCTGTTCAGCGTTTACTGGAACTTTAAAGGATAATTTGAAATAATTAAAAGCCTGTAGTGTTAACTGCAGGCTTTATTTTTGCTTGTATGAGATACCAATCTTATTTAAATTCAGCAAAAAAAATTATTGATTCAAACAGAGGCAACGTGCCATTTTCAGTTTTCCTGAAAAAATATTTTGCGGCCAATAAAAAATACGGGTCTACAGACAGGAAGCAGATCACCATGCTCTGTTACAATTATTATCGTCTTGGTAAAGCAATGCCAGATGCATCGGCTGAAGAAAAATTTTTTACCGGTACATTTTTATGTGAGCAGAGGTACAGCGAATTTTTACAATTTCATAAACCGGAATGGAATAAACTGATTGGAAAAGGCCTGGAAGAAAAGATTTCTATTCTTGGGTTTACTGTTGAAGATGTTTTTCCCCTGGGCAATGCATTAGCTGGTGGCATTGATCTTCAGTTATTCTGCAAATCCTTTTTTTATCAGCCTGATCTGTTTCTGCGGATAAGACCGGGTAAAAAAGATATTGTTACTAATAAATTGAATGAGGCCGGACTTAAATTTGAAATGCGGGATAAAGATTGCATTGCTTTAGCAAATACTTCCAAACTGGATGCTGTACTTGAGCTGGATAAAGAAGCTGTTGTGCAGGATCTTAATTCACAAAAAGTTTTTAATTACCTTAAAAATCCTGTATCCCCGTCCGACCGGGCCATCCGGGCGGGCGGTATCAGGGATACTTTGTCAGTTTGGGATTGCTGCGCAGCAAGCGGAGGCAAATCAATTTTAGCTTATGATATTTTAGAGGGCAAAATACAATTAATGGTTTCCGATATCAGGGAAAGTATATTAACCAGTCTTAAAAAAAGATTTGTATCAGCCGGTATAAAAAACTTTATTGCATTACTTACAGATCTGTCTGCTGCTGATTGTAATTTACCAGCACTGTTTTTCCAGCTGATCATCTGCGATGCACCCTGTACCGGTAGCGGCACCTGGAGCCGTACACCTGAACAGTTATATTTTTTCAAAGAAAAAATGATCAATACCTATGCTGGTAAGCAACAGCAGATCATTTCTACAGTGATTCCGCATTTACAGACCGGTGGAATATTTATTTATATCACCTGTTCTGTTTTTAAAAAGGAAAACGAAGAGATAGTAAATTTTATCAAAGAAAAATTCCACCTGCAGCTGGTGCAGATGGAATTTTTAAAAGGTTATGATAAAAAGGCTGACTCTATGTTTGCGGCCGTTTTTATAAAAAAATAATTGTATTTATTGTCTTACAATTTTCTTCACCACTTCTTTTTTATCATTCAGTATTACCGTTACAAAATAAATACCACCAGCCATTTTTTTTATAGGAATCGTATAAGTTTGTCCTCCGGCTGATTGCTGGCTGATCGTATTGTATACAATTTGTCCGGAAGTGTTATGAATACGGATTTCAACTTTAACAGCTACGTTTCTTACAACAAGAACAGCAAGATTTTCAGTAACCGGGTTAGGGCTGATCAAAATTTGATCTGGTAACGTAATTATACATAGTTGCTGATCGTTTATAATGGTTACAAAAGCAGTATCCGCACAACCCGAATTATTATTTGCGATCAACCTGTAAACAGCGTCAAGGGTTACTGATGCAGGGGTAGCAACGGGTAATCCTCCAATTGACCAGGTAGCCGTTAAACCGGAAGTTATAAATAAAGTGGTTAGATTCACTATACTGTCAGTACATTTTGTTATTAATTTATCAGCCCCGAGATCAAGTTTTTGTAAAAAATTCAGATTCACCAATGCGGTATCTGAACAACCGGAATTGTTTGTTGCAATTAATTGATAAATACCTGAAATAGTTACTACGGTTGGGTTTGCAACTGTTGTACCGCCCAGTGTCCAGTTTGTTGTTAGGCCTGTAGTATTGTATTGAGTGGTTAAATTAACACTGTTGCTACCGCAATTGCTGATGTCTTTATCAGCACCCAAATTTGGTCTTGGCGTAAAATTTACAGTTACAGAATCCAGGTAAAAACTGCTGTCAGCAGCGATCGTCATTTTAAAACGGTATTTAACGCCGCTGGAAGGAAAATTTCTAAGGTCATCACTGTACGTAAAATTTCTTGCTGCAAATGCACCTGTGGAATTATGCGTACTTATTGTTGTATAATTATTTTCAGCAGCTAATTTCCGTTCTACAATAATACTGATAACAGAATCTGTTTTAGCTGTCCATTGTAAGCTAACGTTACAGCCGGCAACAGTAACTTGTTGCGTATACAACTGTTTAATCAGCATTACAAAAGCCTTTTTCATATCCGGTATGCCATATCCTGTTCTGTCATCGGGGTTGTTTGCCCTAGTGGCCGATTGTTGCATGGCATTCATAATGCCCATATTATTTATTTCGGGAAAAGCCTGCCATAAACAGGTTGTAAGGCCTGCCATATTCGGGCAAGCAAAAGAAGTTCCGCTTCCAAAAGTTGGTTGCCCGTTTGATGGATTGGCAATAACTGCACCAACACCCACTGCGGCAACATTTGGTTTAATCTGCCCATCGCTGCTGGGGCCAAAACTGCTAAAACCCCCAACCACACCGCTGGTAGAAACTGCCCCCACAGCCATTACACTATCTGCATCTGACGGCGTAATAATATAATGCCAGGCCGAACCACCTTCATTTCCTGCCGCTAAAACAACCAGAATTCCTTTTTTTGCCGCAAGGTCTGCTCCTTTTGCACTTATGGTTGTATTACCATCCATATTGGCATAGGTATAATTGAAGATTGCATTATCAAAAGTAAAATAACCTAATGAAGTGGAGGAAATGTCAATCCCCAGACTGTCGGCCCTTTCCATGCCAGCAACCCAATTTTGTTCTTCAATCGGGTATTCAGAGTTTACATCTTCGGTACGGTATAAATAAAATGAAGTTTTAGGAGCCGTACCCATAAAAATGCCCGGCATATTAGCGGCGATGATACTCAGGCAATTCATTCCGTGTGTATGGTCTTCATCAACACTTGCATTGCCGGTAACAAAATCCCAGGTGCCTAAGACCTGGTTATTATTTCTTATACTATCAAAAGTTGGAAGGCTTAAATAATGGAAAAAGCCTGCATCTAAAACAGCCATGTGCATGCCCTGTCCCCTGAAACCCCGGTTATGTAAAAACTCGCCGTTATTCAAATGAACCTGTCCGAAAGACAATCCGTAATTATAAAAATCAGTAATACCCTGTGGTGTTGCAGGCGGAACGGGAAAAGTATTATCCGGGGCATCCAGTTTTTTATTAACGGTTTTATCATTTTGTTGATTCCGGCTTGCAACAGGCCCCGTGCTTATTACAAATGGGAAGCTGTTGATTTTTGCTAATGCCGCTGCATCATTGGTTTGGATGGCAACCTGGTTTAACCATTTGGATACATTGAGAATAGTTACCGTACCTGCCATGCGGATACTGTCAATATATCTTGGTGTAACCGGAAGGTCAGTTGAATCAATAACAATACTGTATCTTGTTCTGCGGTCAATGGCACGCTGTGTAAGGTATTGAGAAGGGTTACTGATGGAAAATGGATTGGTGCCTTTATCTTTTAGTTTTACAATATACCGGGAGAACTGTGCATAGCAATCATTATCACCAATTAATAAGGAGATAAAAAAGAAAAGTATAATTTTTTTCATAAAAAACTTTTAATAGATCTTATAACGAAACCAATTAAAATAAGTTCAATCCTTTAGCTGTTATATGCCCACTTCAGCCAGGTGGCACCCCAGGTAAAACCGCCACCAAATGCAGCAAGAATTAAATTATCACCTTTTTTTAATTGCTTTTCCCATTCCCATAAACATAACGGTAAAGTACCTGCAGTAGTATTGCCGTATTTTTCAATGTTGATCATCACTTTTTCTTTTGGCAGGCCCATACGGTCAGCAGTAGCATCTATAATACGCAGATTTGCCTGGTGGGGTACCAGCCAGGCAATATCACCGGCAGTTAAATTATTTCGCTGCATTAATTCGAAGCTGACATCAGCCATCCCTTTTACAGCAAATTTAAAAACAGCTTTTCCTTCCTGGTATACAAAATGCTCTTTTGCCAATACGGTTTCAACGGTTGATGGTTTTACTGAACCTCCTGCTTTCATATGCAGGAATTGTTTGCCACTGCCATCACTTCTTAATATGCTGTCCAGTACACCAATATTTTCATCAACAGCTTCCAGTAAAACCGCACCGGCACCATCTCCAAAAATGATGCAGGTTGCCCTGTCGCTGTAATCAATAATACTGCTCATCTTATCAACGCCAACAACAACCACTTTTTTATACCTGCCACTTTCAATGAACGCAGTTCCGGTTGTTAAGGCATATAAAAAACCTGAGCAGGCAGCACCGATATCAAAGCTGAAAGAATTTTTTGCACCAATTTTATCACAAATAATATTGCCTGTTGCCGGAAAAACCATATCGGGAGTAACGGTTGCACAAATCAGGCAATCAATCTCTTCAGGGCTGATCCCACGTTTATTGCATAATTCTAAAACAGCAGGAACGGCAAGATCGCTGCTTCCCAACCCTTCTTCTTTTAAAATTCTGCGTTCCGAAATGCCCGTACGCGTTTTAATCCATTCATCGTTAGTATCAACCATCTTTTCCAGTTCAGCATTCGTAAGCCTGTAGTCAGGTACATATCCTCCAACGGCTGTAATAGCAGCATTAATTTTTTGCATGAAACTCTTTATTTAGCTAAGTATTTTTTAAGTTAATAATGAAAAGTAAAAATACAGAAAAAAGCTTACCCTTATTTTAACGGGTTTAGCTGGTAAAATATCCTTATTTTCGCTACTGACCGGATATTATTTATGTACGCATATTTGCAAGGAAAGTTTACTTATAAAAGCCCGGCACAGGTTTATGTAGATGTAAATGGAGTAGGGTATGAAGTTAATATCAGCCTCAACACCTATTCTCAAATTCAAAACCTGGAGCAGGGTAAATTATTTACACATCTTCAGGTTAAGGAAGACGGCCATACCCTGTTCGGATTTTTTGACAGGCAGGAAAAAGAGATGTTTGTATTATTAATTGCAATTTCGGGTATCGGGGCAGCAACAGCACGAATGATGTTGTCTTCCTTAAAGCCGGAAGAAGTAAGCAGGGCGATCATACAAAGCAACATTAAACTGCTTGAAAGTATCAGGGGAATAGGGAAAAAAACAGCTGAAAGGCTGGTTTTGGAGCTAAAGGATAAAATGGGTAAACAATCATTTGATGCCAATCATTCCCTGAAAACAGGCAATAGTTTGGAGCAGGATGCGTTAAATGCTTTAACTGCCCTGGGAATATCGAGATCACAGGCAGATCAATCAATCCAAAAAATTATCCAGGCTGAACCATCTGTACTGCAATTAGAAGAATTAATTAAAAAAGCCCTAAAAGCCATTTGAAAGAACTCTACGTTAATTGATTTACCGGATGTTGCTTATTAGAACAAAAAATTCAGGTCTGATCGGCTGTATTGTATGGGCTGTTGCTTTGTTAATACTCCCTGCTAAATCTGCATTGGCCAAACCTGATCATTATAATCTTATATATAATGCTGTTGATACTATTGTACCCAATTATGCAGATAGTTTACATTATCCTATAAAAGACAGAAGAGGTGATTTTGTTTCAAATTATGGAAAAAGCACTTTTGATTTTAAGAAACCCTCCAACCTCAGGGATTCTGTGGTTTATGATCCAAAAACACGACGGTACATTGTTTATGAAAAAATTGGTAATAAATATTACCGCACCACCACTTCATATAATTTTGATGAATACTGGAAAATACGCGGCAGGCAAACAGAAATAGAATATTTTCAAAAAAGGGCGAATTTATTAAGCTTACTTAACAGGTCTTCTGTTAAGCCAAAATTATCTTTATACGATAATTTATTTAACCGCCTGTTCGGTAATGGTAAAATAAATATCAGCCCCCAGGGAAATGTGGATCTTACAGCGGGTTACCAGGGACAAAATATAAAAAATCCAACTTTACCGGAAAGGGCCAGAAAAAATGGAGGATTTGATTTTGATATGAATGCCCAGGTTAATGTAAATGCAGATATCGGCGGTAAGTTAAAATTTCCGATTAACTATAACACCTTGGCCAATTTTGGACAGGATAACCAGTTAAAACTGGATTATACCGGTTTGGATGATGAGATCATTAAGCGGCTGGAACTTGGTAATGTTTCTTTCCCTTCCCGTAGTACATTAATACCCGGGGCACAACAATTGTTTGGCATAAAGACCCAGGTTCAATTCGGAAAATTATTTCTTACGGGCGTTGTAGCAAATCAAAAGTCACAACGCCAGTCAGCAAACCTGCAGGGTGGTTCCGCATCTCAGTTATTTGAATTGAAAGCAGATGAATATGAAGAGAACAGGCATTTCTTACTGGCACAATATTTTAGAGAGAACTACAATAAGGTGATGAGTAAGTTACCCGCCATCATTGCCCCTGTACAAATTCTGAGAATGGAAGTTTGGGTTACCAATAGAAATGGTACCACTACCCAAACCAGGGATGTTGTGGGGTTGGCAGATTTGGGAGAAAGTGGCGGACCCGTTTCACAGATCCCGTCAAATGGGTCAAACCTGTTGTATGGAAATATTATTTCAAATCCCGGCAACCGGAATCCCTCTGCTGTTTTTAATAACCTTATCGCATCCGGCTTAACTCCTGTTCAGGATTTTGAGAAAACTTTTGCCCGGAAATTAGATTCAAGCCAATATTTTTTTAACAGGCAGGCAGGGTTCCTCTCTTTAAGTCAACCATTACAAACCGATGAAGTATTGGCAGTGGCTTATCAATATTCATTTAACGGAAAAATATTCCAGGTGGGAGAATTTTCTCAGGACCTTCCTCCCGACAGTACAACTGCCAACCAAAAAATATTATTTTTAAAATTATTAAAAGCCACATCTCAACGGCCAAACCTGCCTATCTGGAACCTGATGCTGAAAAATGTTTATCCTATCGGATATGGTACCTTAACTTCAACAGATTTTAAATTAGACGTTTTATACCAGGAGCCGGGATTGGGATGGAAGCGGTATGTTCCTTTTGGAGATAAAAACCAGGGCAGCCCTATCATCTCACTCATCAACCTCGACCGGTTGAATAACCAGCTTGATCCACAGCCAGATGGTGTATTCGATTATGTTGAAGGATTTACGGTTTATTCCCAATACAGCAGGGTCATGTTCCCGGTATTGGAACCCTTTGGCAGGGATTTAGCCAAAGGAATTTATACCAATCCTTTGTTACCGGATATTAAAGACAGTTTGTATTATGCTTTATACGATTCCATAAAAGCCGTTGCTCAGCAATATCCAAACCTCAACCGGTTTGTATTAAAAGGCTCTGCAAAGATCTCAGGATCTTCTGATATCAGTATTGGCTATAATATTCCTCCAGGTTCAGTAACTGTTTCTGCCGGAGGCAGGGTTTTAATTGAAGGTATCGATTACGATATCAATTATGATTTAGGAACAATCAAAATAACCAACTCCGCCATTATCAATTCGGGAATACCTGTTCAGGTAAATTATGAAAACAATGCATCATTTGGATTACAAACAAGAAGTTATATGGCACTTCGCTGGGATTATATGGCTAAGAATACTGCCAAAGAACAATTGTCAATTGGAGGTACAATAGTTCGTTTAAGCGAAAGGCCTTTTTTTAGTAAAGTGAGTTACGATAACAGCAACACCGGGGGCACCAATGAACCTATCCGTAATTCAATGTATGGACTGGATGTGAATTATAAAAAAGAAATACCAAGGCTTACAAAAATTTTAGATAAACTGCCTTTTTATAAAACAACAGCATCTTCTACCTTAAATTTCTTTGCTGAAGGCGCTTATTTAGATCCGGGCCACGCACCGCAAATAGGTAAGGGTTCAAAAGGTATCATTAATATTGATGATTTTGACGGAACTCAATCTGGTTACGACCTGCGCTTTCCACCAATCAGTTGGGCATTGGCATCAGCACCATTTAAAGCAACTGACAGGTTAGGGAATTTAATTTTCCCGGAGGCTGAATTGAACGATAATATTAATTACGGAAAAAACAGGGCGAAATTTGCCTGGTACAATATAGAACCTACATTACAACAATATAAGGGGTCCAATAATCCTTTATCAAACAACCGTGAAGAATTAAGTGATCCACGGGTAAGGCAGGTTTATCAAACTGAAATTTTTCCTCAAAGAACTACAGGCTATGGCGAGAGTTTACTTACCACATTTGATATGGCTTATTATCCAACAGATAAAGGGCAGTATAATTATGATGGTGCTTTAGGAAGTGTAGCCGCAAGCGGAAAATTATTAAACCCAAAAAAACGCTGGGGTGGTTTAATGCGTAGTATTGATCAGCCCGATTTTGAAACAGCCAATATTGAGTTTATTGAATTTTGGTTGCAGGATCCATTTATTGATTTTGCGCCAAGAATTCCAAATGCCAGCAGCTCTACAGGTGGTAAATTGTATTTTAATCTGGGTAATATTTCTGAAGATATTTTAAAAGATGGTAAACGGTTTTACGAAAATGGTTTACCAACACCCAATGCACCTGCACCGGTTGATAATTCAAATTGGGGTAAGGTGCCAACCAATCCGATTCAGGTTACCAATGCATTCAGCAATGATCCCAACGACAGAAAATATCAGGATGTAGGTTTTGATGGATTGGACGATACTGCAGAAGTAACTAAACGTACGGCCTACTTAAGTCAGTTAGCCGCCAATTTCGGTATCGGTTCTCCGGCTTATCAACAGGCTTTGTCGGATCCATCAAATGATAATTTTCATTATTACCGTGGGGATGATCTGGATCAGCAGGGACTGGGCATTTTAGGCAGGTACAAAAAATTCAACAATCCCCAGGGTAATTCTCCGGTTGCAAGCAATTCTACCTATTCTGAAGCGGCTACTCTTTATCCTGATGCAGAAGATATGAACCGGGATAATACTTTAAATCAGACAGAAGAATATTTTCAATACATCGTTGACATAAAACCACCTAATCAACCAGAAATGGCCATTGGTACTAACTTTATTGTTGATAAAAAAGTGGTATCAGTAAACCTGGTAAATAGTACTTCACGTAATGAAACCTGGTACCAGTTCCGTATTCCTATTGGTGCATACGATCATAAAATCGGAAATATCCCCGATTTTAAATCGATCCGTTTTATTAGGATGTTTATGACTGATTTTGAGGACAGCGTTGTAATGCGTTTTGGAGAACTTCAGTTTACAAGGAATGTATGGCGTAAATTCAATTATAAAATTGATACCCTTGGCACGTATTCGCCATTACTTGCAGGTATAACTAAATTTAACCAGGGTGCCGTTAATATTGAAGAAAATGATAAGCGTACTCCATTGCCATATCGTACGCCTACAGAAATTGATAGGGTACAAACCTTAAGCAACAATGGAATAAACTTATTGCAAAATGAGCAGAGTTTAAGTTTACAGTTTTGTGATCTGGCTAAAAATGATGCAAGGGCTGTGCAGCAAACATTTGCCAACCGAGATTTTAATCAATTCCGTAAGTTGCAGATGTACATTCATGCTGAGCAAAAGCAAAGCGGGCCTCCACTTGCCGATAAAGACCTGACAGCTGTATTTCGAATGGGTACCGATTTTGTAAATAATTATTATGAGGTACGGATCCCTTTGAATTTAACACCATTAAATGCAGGCGCAACATTTGACCCTAATTCAACAGCTTATAATGATACTTTATGGATACCTGGCAATTCATTAGATATTGATCTGCAAAGACTGGTTAAAATTAAACAGCTCAGAAATCTTGATCCCACAGCATCACCAGTTACCATATTCCGGAGAGTTCAAAGTAATGGTCATGTATTTTCTGTAATGGGTAATCCTAACATAGCCGAAATAAGGGGTATATTAATAGGTGTTGAAAATACGAATGCCCCTGGAACGGCCTGTGGCGAAATATGGGTAAATGAATTGCGCCTTTCTTCCATTGATGAAAAAGGTGGATGGGCAGCCTTAGGCAGGATTGATTTAAACCTGGCCGATTTAGGTACAATTACAACGTCGGCTAATTTGCACTCGTCTGGTTTTGGTAATTTAGAACAAAGGGTGAATGACCGTTACCGGGATAATTTTTACCAGTTTGATATAACTGCCAATCTTGAGTTAGGTAAATTGTTGCCGGCAAAAGCTGGTTTATCTATTCCTGTTTTTGCAGGTTACCAACAAACTGCAAGTACACCCGAGTACGATCCATTTGATAAGGATATCAAATTAACTGATAAATTAAAAGGGGCCTCAAATGCTGCAGATAAAGATTCAATTAGAAATAATGCGATAGATTTTACATCAACCACCACGGTAAACTTTACCAACGTGCGTAAAAACAAAACAAATACCAAGCCTCCAAAAATTTATGATATTTCCAATTTTGATTTCAGTTATTCGTATCTGAAAATTAAAAGTCATACACCTTTAATTGAAAATAACGAAATAACCAGGAACCGGTATGGATTGGGTTATAATTTTGCACCACAGCCAAAATATATTGAGCCCTTTAAAAAAATAAAATTCTTTACAAAAAGAAAAACACATTGGTTCGACCTGGTAAAGGATTTTAATTTTAATTTAATACCATCGCAGTTAAGCTTCAGGGCTGATGTTAACCGCCAGTTTGGTGCCATCAGGCCCCGAAGTATTGGTACATCAAAATACAAGATCCCTGAAACGTATGACAAGTATTATACTTTTCAGCGGAATTATATTTTCCGCTGGAATATAACACGCAGTATTAACTTTGATTTTACGGCGATTAATAACAGCAGGATAGATGAACCCGAAGGACGATTGGATACAGAAGCAAAAAAAGATACTGTCTGGAAAAATTTATTAAAAGGAGGCCGTAATACAACATACACACACTCAGCCAACTTTACCTATACTTTACCAACAGCTAAATTTCCATTGTTTGACTGGACAACGGTAAACTTCCGTTACCAGGCTTCTTACAGCTGGATCGGTGCATCAAGGTTGGCCGTGGAGTTAGGTAATATCATTGAAAACGGCCAGCAAAAAGAAGGTGCCGTTCAGTTAGACTTTACCAGGTTATATCAAAAATCAAAATGGTTGCGCCAGTTAGAACAGCCATCAAATATTGAAGACAGGGAAAAATGGCGTGCAAGGATAACCAAGGTTAAAGACACCATAATAAAAAAGAATGGAAAGAAAGTGGTTAAAACCAGACGTATACTTGATAAAGCAGCAATGCCTTATGTAAGCAGTGGAGAAAAAGTATTTGGTAAATTATTAACCAGTATTAAACAGGTAAATATTTCCTTATCTGAAAATGCAAATACCCGACTTCCGGGTTATAGCGATAGCACAAAATATTTAGGACAAAACTGGAAAAGCATGGCTCCCGGTTTTGATTTTCTTTTTGGACGGCAACCGGATACTGCCTGGCTGAATCGTGCTGCCACAAAAGGGCTGATCACAAAAGATACCACTTTCAACTCAATATTAACACAGTCCTTTGATCAGCGTTTAACAGTATCGGCACAATTAGAACCGTTTAGAGATTTAAATATTACCATTAACCTGAGTAAAACATTCAGTAAAAACTATTCCGAAACTTACCGGTATATTGATACCAGCGGCGGTATTAACAGATCTTT
>JAYTOF010000068.1:0-8656 GCA_043747955.1 Chitinophagaceae bacterium | reverse complement strand
GATTTTCCTTTGTCCCTGGGTACATTTACGGTTAACGAAAAAGATTCTTCTGTTACCGGATCAGTATGGGGCTTTGCAAAAAGAAAAACCATTTTCCGCAAGGGTGTTGGTTGTACCCTCGTTAACGGTTTTAGTGAAGCCGAAATAAAAGCACAGCCATTTTATATTCCGGCAGCACCTGTAGTTAATATGGATAGTATTGCCTGGCCTTATGGTGATAAAACTACGGATAGCATCAGCAGTAAAATAAATAGGGAACAATTGAATAAAACAGTTGACCATGTTATGAACGAAACAAAAGATGGAAAACCCTGTTACACCAGTGCTGTACTGGTTGTTTATGATGGTAAGATCGTGGCAGAAAAATATGCTGCTGCATTTAGTAAACAAACCGTATTGCTGGGCTGGTCCATGTCGAAAAGTTTTACTGCGACTATGGCAGGTATTTTGGTTAAGCAGGGAAAACTTGATCCTGATGCTGAAGCGCCTGTAGCCGAATGGAAGAACACCAACAAACAAAAAATAACGCTGAAAAATATTTTACAGCAAACCACCGGGCTGGATTTTAAAGAAGATTATGCAAACTACAGTGAAGTGACCAATATGCTTTTTAATAAAGGCGATATGGGGGCCTACACAGCAAACCTCCCTTTACAGTATGAACCGGGTACAGTTTTTAATTATTCAAGCGGCAACAGTAATATCCTCAGCCGCATCATTCGTAAAACTTTAGGGGAGCAGGCCTATCCGGCCTTTCCGTATCAATCGTTGTTTTATAAAATAAATGCTTACAGTTTTTTGCTGGAGCCTGATGCTTCTGGTACCTATATCGGTTCATCCTACAGTTATGCCACGGCAAGGGATTTTGCCCGTTTTGGTTTGTTGTATTACAATAACGGGATCTGGAACGGCGAACAGATCTTACCCGAAAAATGGGTGGCACAATCTATTGTACCGGCAGCTGCTGATAAAAGAAAACATTATGGTTACCAGTTTTGGTTAAACGGGTTGGATAAAAATGAACCGGCTGGCCGTATGTATCCGGATGTACCGGTAGATATGTTTTTTTGTGATGGCTTTGGCGGGCAGGGTATTTACATTATTCCTTCAAAAAAATTAGTGGTGGTAAGAACCGGGCTGCAGGTAATTGATGAAAATAAATTTCTAAAAGAAGTGATCACGGCTACAAATAATTAGATCAGATTTACATGTCTAAAAAGTTGATCTGTTAAGATCAACAGGCTTAAAGAAATACAGCTGTTTGCAAAATAAGCGGTACCGGTTTTTAAAATTATATACCTGTTATTATGATAAAACGGATATTCTTGCTTTTTAATCTGTGCATTTTTTTGGTTGTTATTGTCAAAAGCCAGCCATATAAATTTATTTATTACCTGGATGAAAACCTGGTTACTGTTGAAAAACAGAAAGCAGTTTTGATAGGTAAAGGGTATAAGGAAAACAACCTGTTAAAATTAGATTGTTTTTCTGTGTATACCAATGCGTTGGCCATTTCACTGCATTTTAAAGATTCAACGCTTACCGTAGTTGAAGGTGTTTTCCGGAGTTATCATGTAAATGGTAAACCTGAACAGGAAGGTAATTATGTGAACGGATTTGAAGAAGGAACCTGGTATAAATGGGATACACTTGGCAGGAAAGTGGATTCTGTTTTTTACAAAAATGGCCTGCCTTATATTCATGCAACCTATACTTATAACAACAAAAACGGAAGCCTGAGCTACTATAGCCTGACAGACAGCCTGCCGGATATCTACCAGACCATATCATTTAATGAAGATGGCAGTGTTGGAAGCGAAGTATTTTTTAAAGGGCAGAAAGGTTTATTAAAAAGGTATTCCGAAACCGGGGTGCAAACTGATTCCTTATTTACAAGGGAGGAAAGTGAAGCTGTATTCCCCGGCGGGGATGAAGGCTGGCGGGATTACCTGGAAAGGCATTTGAATCCCAACGTGCCTGTTAATAATGGTGCCCGTGCCGGTAAATACAAAGTGATCGTTAAATTTATAGTAACAAAGGATGGTACGGTAAAAGATGTTTTTGCTGAAACGTACCATGGATATGGTATGGAAAAAGAAGTGATACGTATTATCAACAAAGGCCCTAAATGGATACCTGCAGTTCAATACGGGCGTAAAGTAAATGCTTACCGCAGGCAGCCGGTAGTTTTTTTAGTAGAATGAAATTAATTCTCCTGCTGCCATTTCTTTAAAAAAATTCGACCGGCAATTTTTAGGAACAGCGCATGCCGGTTAAACTGTTTTGAAATATCGGTAAACTGATCTATGGCATATTACAGAGTTGATTATTTTCTTTACATTCATCCGGTAATAAAGCAATTCATTTTCAATAATTAATCTGTACATGATAAAATTTTTTCAGAACCACGGTTTCCTTGTTGATGTAAAACTGTAAAATCATTAAAAAACATAATCGTTATTATATGAAAAAATATGTTGTGGCCCTTTGTTCATTTGCCTGCATTTATATTTTTGCAGCATCTGCTTTTGCACAGGAAGTAAAAAAAACATTTTCAACTCCCTATGGTGATAATGCTGCTGCAGGGCAGTATGTAAAAGTAAATGGTATCAGGATGTATTATGAAACCTATGGTGCAGGAATGCCAATGGTACTGATACATGGTAATGGCGGAAATATTGCTTCAATGGCCAGCCAGATAGAATATTTTAAAAGTAAGTACAAAGTTATTGTTGCCGACAGCCGGGCACAGGGAAGATCAGAAGAAGGATCGGGTCGCCTGACTTACGAACAGATCACCGACGACTGGGCTTCTTTGCTCGAATCTTTACATATTGACTCTGCCTTTTTTATTGGCTGGAGCGATGGGGGCATTGAAAGCCTGCTGATGGCCATTCGGCATCCTGAAAAAGTGAAAATGATGGCAGTGATGGGCGCTAACCTGCAGCCCGACAGCAGTGCAGTTTATCCCTGGGCAGTAAGATGGGTGCAGCAGACGGCTGCATTTATGGACAGTATGATCGCAAAAAAAGATACAGCATATAATTATGGAACAGGTAAAAAATTATTCGACCTGCTGGGCAATCAGCCGCACATATTACTGGCGCAGGTAAAAACAATACAGGCACCCACACTGGTGTTGGCAGGTGATAAAGATGTGATCAAAGAAGAACATACACTGCAGATATATCAAAACCTGCAAAAAGCCTGGCTTTGTATTTTTCCGGGTGGTACACATATGATGCCTCAAACGGATCCCAGGCTTTTTAATGAAACTGTTGAAAAGTTTTTCAGCAAACCCTATCACCGGCCTGATACAAAAGATTTTTTTGGAATAAAGGAATGACCCGGTTTTTACCTGGTTGCCGGTGATCCCGGGAGCAGTGCAGTACTGCCTGCAAAATAAGTTTGGTCGGGTTTTTGGTAGAATTACTCAAACAATACCTGATGAATAAAGTATGCCTGCTGATCACAGCCTGCTTACTGATTGTTACAGTAAACAGTTGCAGTAAAAAAAATCATCCGGCCCCCGCTGCCAAAACTGTGGAAACAAAGACCGTTAAAAAGAATCCCGTTAAAACAGCGGTACCTAAAGTGATCATCGTAAATGATAAATATGCCAGAAGAAGTGTGGATGGAAGGTATTATTATGACCTGCAGGGATTCCGGTACTGGCGCAACAATAAAGACGGAAAATATTATTTGTTCAATAAATCAATGTTTACCGATCCGGCATTTAAAAGCCCGGTCCATTAATAATTTAAAAAAGCATTGTATTTTTCTTTTCCCGCTTTCATTAATAATGGTTTTCCAACATTATGAATAATAATGGATGCTGTAATTTTCTTACATTTTAATAAGCTGTTGTATATTACAAGCATGAAATATAAAATTTATTTATCAGCCCTGCTTTCGCTTATTGGTTTTATAACAGCTGCGCAACAACATTACCTGCTAACCGGAACTTATACTTCCGGTAAAAGTGAGGGCATATATGTTTTCCGGTTCAACAGCAATGATGGTTCTGCAAAAGAGGTAAGCCATGTTCAAATATCAAATCCATCTTTTATTGCGGTTTCGCCCGATGAGCAGTATGTATATGCAGTACAGGAAGATGCAGCCAAAGAAGGTAAAGCCGGTACAATTGCGGCGTATTCCTTTAATAAGCAAACCGGCATATTAACTTATATTGATCAACAACCTTCCGGCGGCGATCATCCCTGTTATGTTAGTGTAGATAAAACCGGTAAGTGGGTAGTAGCGGGTAATTACAGCAGCGGAAGTTTATCTGTTCTTCCGGTACAGGCAAATGGAGGGCTGGGTGCAGCTACAACTATTATTCAGCATGAAGGTTCGGGTCCTGATAAGGCAAGACAAAATTCGCCCCATGTTCATTGTACTTTATTTTCTGCCGATAACCATTTTCTGTTTGTGCCCGACCTGGGTATTGATAAAATTATGATCTATGCTTTTGATGCGGCTACCGGCAAACTTACGCCGGCCAAACAGCCCTTTGCTAAATCTACCGGTGGGGCAGGGCCCAGACATCTTGCTTTTCATCCGTCGGATAAATATGCTTATTTAATGGAGGAATTGAGTGGAACCGTAGTAGTATTTAATTATGCAAACGGAAAACTTAAAGCCCTGCAACGTATCAGCAGTATGCCCCTGGGGGATAGCAGTAGTGCAGGCAGTGCAGATATTCATGTTTCGCCCGATGGTAAATTCCTGTATGCTTCTAACCGTGCCAACGCCAATACAATTGTGATATTCAGCATCAGTCAAAAAACCGGAAAGCTGCTGCCTGCCGGGCATCAATCAACACTTGGTAAAACACCCCGTAATTTTAATTTCGATCCGTCCGGAAATTTTTTACTGGTGGCCAACCAGAACAGTGATGAAATTGTGGTATTTAAAAGAGATATAAAAACCGGTTTGCTCACCGATACACAAAAGCGGATCGCAGCAGGAAAACCTGTTTGTTTAAAATGGATCGGTGCAGAATAAAGAAAAGGCAAATGATATTTATAAGGATCAGCGGCAATAAAAACGACTTTTTAAAAAATAAGATTTCGTAACTTAAATTATGAATAAGCGAACCTTTATAAAAAATATTTCCCTCTTTGCTGCTGCGCCTGCCATCAGCAGTATGGATACATTTTTAAAAAAATATGAAAAAATGATGCCGGCAGAACTGGCATCGGATGAAACTTTCTGGCAAGGCATCCGCGAAGGGTACCGGCTTAAAACCGGTTATATCAATCTCGAAAACGGGTACTATTGTTTTCTGCCGCAGGAAACACTGGAAAAATTTATAAGCCATGTACGTGAAGTTAATTACCAGGGCTCTTATTATATGCGCACAAAACGGTTTGATGATAAAAAAGCCATGGCTGAAAAACTGGCGGTCATAGCAGGTTGTACCAAAGAAGAATTGGTGATCACCAGAAATACAACAGAAGCATTAGACATCATCATCGGTGGTACACATTGGCAGGCAGGTGACGAAGCAGTTATGGCAGAACAGGATTATGGCGCTATGCTGGATATGTTTAAACTCGCAGCTAAACGGCACGGTATTGTTAATAAAATTATTTCAGTTCCCAACCATCCGGCAAATGATGAAGAGATCGTGGATCTGTATGCCAATGCCATTACCTCTAAAACAAAATTACTGATGGTAAGTCATATCATCAACATTACGGGACAGATATTACCGGTTAAAAAGATCTGCGATATGGCACACAGCAAGGGCGTAAAAGTATTGGTGGATGGGGCCCATGCCTTTGCACATTTTAAATATGCGGTACCTGATCTGCATTGCGATTATTACGGTACCAGTTTACACAAATGGCTGAGTGTGCCGCTGGGCGCAGGTTTTTTATATGTGAAGAAAGAAAACATTACAGACATATGGCCTTTATTTGGACCCGGTGCCGATAAGCATGCGGATGATATTTACCGGTTGAATCATACGGGTACGCATCCTGTTCATACGGATCTGGCTATAAGTGATGCGATCGATTATTATTTAAAAATTGGTGTAGAACGCAAAGAAGAAAGGCTTCGTTTTTTACAGCTTTACTGGACCGGCAAAGTGAGAAACCTGCCAAATATAATGCTGAATACACCTGCAGATAATGCACGGTCATGTGGTATTGCCAATGTAGGTATTAAAGGAATGAAGCCCGCGGACCTTGCCGATACACTCCTGAAAAAGTATAAGATATACACGGTGGCCATTGATTATGCCAACGTTCATGGATGCCGGATCACTCCCAATGTATACACTACGCCTTATGAACTGGATCAATTGGTAACGGCTCTGAAGGAAATGTCTGGCAGTTAACAGGTGCCTGGTAATTAATGATGTACAGCAGGAGCTAACCCGCTTTCACATATAAATAAGGGCACAAAGGTTACCTTTTGCCGAAAACCGTATTAAAAGCAGCTGCTGCATATTGCGGTCCGGCTTTTTCACTAACGATATATTTTGCTGTCTGACCCTGTAATCATTTTACCGGGGCAACTGTTTTAATAACAAAACAATAAAAGAATGATACAAAAAACGTATTTTAAAACCAAAGATTACTGTAAAGTAAAATTCAGCTTTGCGCCAGAAAATGCAGAAACCGTAGAAGTATTGGGACTTAACAGTGATTGGAAGAACGGCGTTATCCTTAAAAAGAAAAAGGATGGCTCTTTTTCAGCTGATGTTTTTTTACCAAAAGATACTAAACAGCAGTTTAAATATTTAGTGAATAAAACAGAATGGGTAAATGATTCAGAAGCTGACGGTGAGTTAGCCAATGAATATGGCGGCACAAACAGTGTTATTGAGATCTGATATACCGGTTACTGTTTTCTGTTTTTATTACTGCGTTAACTTAAAGTCCCATATTGGTTTTGCACCTAACAGGTGCTCTACAAAATAATTCCAGAGTTTTTTATTGAAATATTCATTAAACTTTCCCTGGTAACCGTGGTGCTGGCTGGGGAAGATGAGCATGTCAAATTCTTTGTCTGCTTTAACAAGTGCTTCGGCTAATTTAAAAGTAGCAGAAGGGTTTACATTTTCATCAATACCCCCATGTACGATCAGTAATTTTCCCTTCAGGTTTACGGCCATGGTAATATTACTTACTTCATCGTAAGTAGAATCTACTGGCCAACCCATATACATTTCGGGCCACCAGTCCTTCTCCATTCTGAAATCATGATCGGCTGAACTGGCAACCGCCACTTTATAAAAATCTGGAAATTCAAGTACCGCATGCCCGGCGTCGTAACCACCTGCCGAGTGCCCGAAAATGCCGACCCTGCCGGTATCTATCCAGGCAAATCTTCTTCCCAGTTCTTTTATGGCCGATACATGTTCGGTTAAATTTTTTCCCATATTCTTATAAGAGAAATTATGAAATGCTTTTGACCTACCTGCAGTTCCAAGTCCATCAACGGTAACCACAATAAATCCCAGTTCAGCAAGTGCCTGGTTATTTCTGCCGATTGCAGCACTGAAATTTCTTGGATACATATTGGTATGTGGCCCGGTATACGTTTGATCTATCACCGGGTATTTTTTTGCCGGATCAAAATTTGATGGCTTCCAGAGTGCTCCGTAAACAGGTGTAATACCATCCCTGCCTGTTGAGGTAAATGTTTCGGGAAAATGTACATTCATGGCAAGCAGTTCAGTAATATTTGCCTTACTCAGTTCCTGTAAAATCTTACCGGTGGCCATTTCTCTCAAGACTGTTCGGGTGGGTTGATCGAGGGTAGAAATATTATCAACGAAATATTTTCCATCCGGAGAAACACTAATATCATGATTGGCATTTTCTGGGGTAAGCAGCACTGCTTCTTTTCCATCTGTTCCGATCCGGTACACATGCCTTAAATAAGGATTTCGGCCTGCTTCTTTTCCGGATGCGGTAAAGATGACGGCCTTTGATCTTTTATCAATGAATGAAATATCATTCACATAATAATTTCCACTGGTTAGTGCGGTCAGTTTTTTTTCCTTAATGTCCAGCAGGTATAACTGTTTCCATCCATCTCTTTCTGATGTGATCATTATTTTACCCCATTCCTCTAAAGGTTGCGCATTATAATTATCAATATTGGTAGGGCTTGTCTCCCGGTACAACAGCACCTGGCTTTTGTTGTTAACATCATAGCGGTACAGATCTTTCTGCTGATAACCCCGTACATGATCTTCTAAATAAATTATCCCCGGTTCTTTCGACCATTCCAGCGAAGCTGCATTTACATTCCGCAATTCCTCTTTCCGTATTTCTTCACCCGTGTTTACATTAAATAAAACCGGGGTCATATAAACCATATTGGTATCTCCGGGTGATCCGCGGTAATATGAAAGTAAGCGTGCCCTGTACAATGAGTCCACGCTCCAATCGAGGAGGTACATTTTTTGGGCATTTCGCAGATCGCATATAAAGGTCTGTATCCATTTAGAGTCAGGCGACCATTGTACAGCAAAGTGATGTTGCCTTTCTCCATTTTCACCTTCCATGATATCACCCCATCCATAAAAGCTGGCGTACTCATAGTTCTTTTTCCCGTTGGTACTTAATTGTTTTATAATACCTGTTTTGGCAGATCTGATGAACAGGTTGTATTGATCACTGTAAGCTATCCA
>JAYTOF010000067.1:0-2538 GCA_043747955.1 Chitinophagaceae bacterium | reverse complement strand
GGCAACGGTAAGTTTAGGAATATCCTGTATGGTAAGATGAAGTTTGCCAGTAGTATTCCCTCCATAGGTTCCAAAATCTACATCCTCGGGATTACCTGCAAAAGAGCCGATATATCCCCGGTTGTTTATTCCTTCTGCCAGGGTGATATACATTTGATTGGCACCGGAGAAAGTAGCAACATTGGAACCTGTACTAACCACATGGAGTTTGGTAATTGGAGTTACCGTTCCAATGCCCACATTCTGTGCAAATGAATTAATAAAAATTACACATAACAAAATCAGCAGGCAACTTCTTTTCATATAAAAGTATTTACATTCAAATATGAAAAAAAATAGTGTGGAAGTGTATCGCCAAAACGGGTGATGCAATATTTGAAATGAAATTACACCAGCCTGTTCTTTATTGCTTTTGAAACGGCTTCGCTTTTACTGTTTACATGCAGCTTTTCGTAAATATGGCGCAGATGGGTATGTATGGTGTGGAAGCTGAGGAACACTTTATCGGCAATCATTTTATAACTAAGGCCATCCACCAGGTGTTTCAGTATTTCTTTTTCCCTTTCGGTTAATTGTACAAATTCTCCCTGCTGGGGCTGCTGCTGAAAATTATTCAATACTTTTTTAGCAACGGAAGGTGTAAAAAAAGAACCGCCTTCGGCCACTTCGCGGATGGCCTGTACAATTTTTTCGGGCGGGGTGTTTTTTAATATATAACCCGAAGCACCATTGCACAGGGATGCAAAGATCTTGTCATCATCTTCAAACACGGTTTGCATGCATACATTTACTTTGGGGAATTTTTCTTTTATTTCCTTTACGGCTTCAATACCGTTAATGCCGGGGATATTAATGTCCATGAGAACCACATCGGGTTGCAGGGCTTCAATGCGTTGCAACAGGCGGTTGGTATCTTCAAAGGAGCCGCAAAGTTCCATATCGTTACTGGTAACAATAACAAACTCCAGGCTTTCCCTGAATTTCTGGTTGTCTTCAAAAATGGCAATCTTCATTTTTTTGTATAAGCATCAAAGCTTGTCTTTTGATTTATATTTTCTTATCGCCAATTATGGTGATTTTTTTCGGCCACACCTGCCCGTCCGGTCAGGCGGGGATTACACAGATTAACACATCTGCCTGTCCGGTCAGGCGGCGATTTTTTTCATCTGATTAAATGGAGCAATTCAACGATATCGTTGTTCCGTTTTCTTCTGATGAATTGATAACAACGGTTCCATTAATTTCTTTTGCCCTTGTTTGCAAATTTTTTAAGCCATTGCCTTTTTTAACAGTGGCCTCATCAAATCCCTTTCCATCATCTTTTATGTTCATGACAAGGGTTTTATTCTGTAAACTTAAATGTATCCAAATATTCCGGGCATTGGAATATTTCACCGCATTATTTACCGCTTCTTTAAAAATAAGGTATATATTTTTGCGGTTTTCCAGTTGCATAACGGTTGTTTTCAATTTTTCATCTGCATTAAAATCCAGTTTTATATTTTTTGCCGCAGCAATATCCGTGGCATAATTTTCCATCCGTTTAATGAGTTTTTCGCCATCATCATTATCCGGGTTGATGGCCCATACAATATCGCTCATGCTGGTTACCATATCCCGGCTGTTTTCGCCCATTTTATCCAGCACATTTTTCAATTGCGGGTTATTTTCTTTCAACTGACTCTTTACAGCCTGGCTATACATGCTGATGGAACTTAGTGTGGCGCCAATATCATCATGCAGGTCGGTGGCAATCCGGGTACGGAGTTTCTCCATTTCAACAGCTTTTTGCAGGCGATAGCGATAAATAAGATATAAAGCGGCAGTTATCAGTAAGACCGCTAAACTTATGAACCACCAGGTAAGGTAAAAAGGAGGAACAACTGTAAAATTCAAAACTGTTTCTTTACTTTCATCTCCCTCCGTATTTGCCGATTTAGTTTTAAAAGTATACTCGCCGGGTGGTAATTGTTCATAGCGTATAACAGAAGTGCCGGTCAATTCTTTCCAGGTATTATCCCAGCCATCTAACTGGTACAGTATTTTATTTTCATTTGTAAAATCAAGGGAGGACAATTCTATTTCAATGGCATCTTTATAAGAACTTCGGATGTTCACAGGTTTTAACGAAACAAGGTAGTTTTGTTTTTCGCCATATTTTATCCTGTTGATAATAACTTCAGGCGGAACAGCTCTTTTTGATAGAAGAGATACTTGTAAAATCCTGATCTTGCCTCTTCCATTAAAAATAATTTCTCCGGGGCGGTTAGTATTAATCTCTGAAAAACCTTCATCTTCCCCGTCGGCACTGGCTGGTATGGATGTCCATTTTTTAAAGGAAGCATCGGTTTTAAAAAGACCTTTTGAAGTGGTTACCCAAATATTGCCGGCTTTATCGCCAGTAATATTGTCAATGGAAAATGAGGAGAGGCCTTCTGATGGAAAAACAGTTATGAGGCTGTCGTTTCTAAATTCATAGATACGGAGGCTGCTGCTGAACAGGATACGGTTATCTTTTGTCAGCATCATTTTAAAAGG
>JAYTOF010000066.1:0-5306 GCA_043747955.1 Chitinophagaceae bacterium | reverse complement strand
GTAAAAGATGATCAATCGGCCAAGAATGTAGTACAGGTTGCAGTTGGCAGTAAAGATCATACAACGTTAGTAACTGCGGTAAAGGCTGCAGAGTTGGTTGATGTATTAAGCAATGCAGGCCCATTCACTGTTTTTGCACCAACCAATGCAGCTTTTGATAAATTACCTGCCGGCACTGTTGAAGGCTTATTAAAACCCGAAAAGAAAGATGACTTGACTGACATTCTTCAATATCATGTTTCAGTAGGTGTTTTTAAGCCGGAAATGTTTCAGGATGGCCAGGTGATCGGACAGGTTAATGGCGGGAACATAACGATCAGCAAAAAAGCAGATGGCATTTATGTAAACGGTACAGCAAAAATTGTTGCTTCAATCCCTGCCTCTAACGGTATTATACATGTAGTTGATGCTGTATTATTGCCGCCTGCAAAATAAGTTTATTGTAATTAAGGCCTATAAAAAGCACAAACGATTTGTTTGTGCTTTTTTAATATTCAGAATATTTTATCGGCAGATGAAGTTTCATTAAGTATTTTAATTTGCATTACTGCTGAAATGCTCTTGGCCCTTTGTTTGGAAAGTTCTGCTCTTTCACCGGCAAATAATTCATCAACCGTGGTGCTGAATAACTGGTTCCACCGCATGAAATGCTCATCTGTTAAGGGAAACAGGCGGTTAACATGCTTGTGCAGTTCCATCGGGTTACCGGTATAAGTGCCCGTATAAAAAAGCATGTTCTCAAAAAAACTGTACATGATGGGTAAATGTTTCTCCCAGTTTACTTTCGCAATATCAGTAAATATAAAACCAATCAGTTCATCTTTCCTGATTTTAGCATAGAATTCATCTACCAGCAATTCAATATCTTTTCTTGTAACAATATCTTTTTTCATACCATATTTTTTAGTGCAAGAGCTTATAAATCTGCTGCAGCTTTACTTTGGTACAATGCTGCTGCAATAATGGAAATAAGATCCTTTCTTCCTTACGGATATGGGTTTCCAAAGCAACCGCTAAAGTATCCATGGTGCTTTCCAGATCAGTTGAATTATCAAGTGATTGAAATAAAGCAGTTAATTCCCTGTGCTCAGTTTTAATTTCTACGGCAAGTGTATTTATTTCTGCACAACAATCCGTTACTAATTCCAGTATTGTTTCTTCTTTTTCAAAATGTTTTTTGATATGCGCTTCAAATTGCTGTTGTGCATATTTGGCCTTATCTTTTACATTATCAGGTAAGTCTCGGTAAACAGGTGCATTTCTCTTAAGTAATTGGGCAAGTATTAATGTGCTGTGATGATCTCTTGATAAGGGTACAATGCTTTCATGTCTTTTCATAATTATAAATCTTTGTGATTAAATTTTCGTAAGGATAACCAGGTAGGAATAACGAACCAGGTAACCAATACACAAAAGGAAATGATCAATCCAAGCTGTGTGCCGAAGAAATCTTTAAAGATGGCGCCGGTATAACCCATCAGCGCAGAAATATCCATTTTTAACAAGATCAGGATCCTGCTCAGATCAATCGGGTTAAAAGCGGTAACACCTACCATCATTTTTTCTAAAGGATAATCTGCAAATTGAAACAGGATAAATAAAACGAACCCATCAAAAATGATAGAAAAATAAAGCCACAATAAGATAACCACCCCGATCCCTTTTGCTTTATCCCTGGCCATTACGGCCGCCAGCATGGCAATGGCCACAAAAATGACAGACAATAACAAACCAGTGCCCAACATCATGAAACCCGTTGGAGTAGCTTCATACAACAGGATCGGAATACCGGCGCCTATTAAAAAAGCAAATGCCATAGATGATGCCAGGCCAGAAAAAAGACTGAGCCAGATCGTTTTTCTTTTTAATGGCTGGCTTACCAGTAATTCCAGAAATTCGGAACTGTTGTATACATAGATGGCAGAAAATAAAAGGCTGACGAGTGGAACAATAATTAAAATGATATTCAATAAACTTAATAAGCCTTTTGCAGAATTATCTTCCAGGTTAAAAATGCTGAGAGAGATCAACAACAGAAATACAGTATAGGCCAGCATAATTTTGTTACGGAGGATATCGATGATTACGTATTTGATAATCTTCTTCATTCTTTTATTTTTTTATTCTTCATGCTGTCAGCCTGAGCTTGTCGAAGGCGGGTTGATACAATAAACCGGGTTCGACAAGCTCACCCTGACATTCTTGTGAAAATTATCTTTGTAACATCACGTTGGCAATGGCCTTTGATAATTTCTCCTCCCCTGTTTCTTCCTGTAAACTGGTAATAGTTTTATGAAAACAAAGCCTTCCTTCCTGCATATAAATAACCTGGGTGATCAGATCATCCAGCTCACTTAAAACATGCGAAGTAATTAAAACCAGTTTTCCTTTATTTTTTTCAGCTATGATTTTTTCTTTTAAAATTTCTGAAGAAACCGGATCCAGCCCTGCAGTTGGTTCATCCAGTATCAACACATCAGGATTAAACAAGAAGGCCAATGCAGCACTCACTTTTTGACGGGTTCCTCCGGAAAGAGTCCGCATTCTTTTATTCAATAATTCCTTCAATCCAAATTGATGGATGAGGTCTTCATCCAGCGCCATATCCTTCTTACCCCTGATATCCTTCATCATATTCAGTACCTGTCCTATCTTCATATTATCAGGATAACGGCCGATCTGTGGCATATAACCGATATTTTCGCGGTACAGCCAATGATGCTTTATATTATTTCCATTAAAAGTGATAAACCCACTATCGCTCATTACCATACCAAGTATACATTTAATGAGCGTTGTTTTACCGCAACCGTTTGGCCCTATCAATGCGATACACTCGCCCTTATTGCAGGTAACCGAAACATTATCCAATGCTTTTAGTTTCCCAAATTTTTTTGATACGTTACTTGCAATGATCATAATGATAATGGTTTCATTAAAGGATGTTCATCTTTTAATTTCTCAGGTGTTAACGATGGTAATATCTTTTCCGTTTTATCCAGTAAAGAGGTCATCAGGCTTCTGAATAAAATCATTGCCGGGGGATTCTGCTCAATGATCATCGCATACATACTTACGGGCCGGTAAGGAACATCGCCCAGTTTATCCTTATTCAGGTCATACCCCTCGTATTTATCCCAGTAATTATTGTTAAAGGTATTTAAAACCAGGCTGCCATTGGTTCCTATATCAAATGTATTGCCCTTAAAATTGTTATTTTTCACTGTAACTTCCATACAACTGGCCTGTATCTTCATGGCCCAGCCATTTGCTTTAAAAACATTTTTTTCCAGGTGTAAGCGGCTGGCACCTTCCATAAAAATGCCGACTGTATTTTTTACAAATTCATTATTCTCAATATAGCCATCACTGATCTCTTTCAACAATAAACCATAGGCCCCGTCGCCCCAGTTCTCTTCAAAATAATTATGGATCATTTTCACATGATTTGAAAACATGACAGCAACCCCGGCACCGTTATTCTGAAATATATTAGTTATGTATGCATCGTTGTTGGAAAACATAAAATGCAAACCATAACGCATATTTTTACGGGAAGTGTTTCGCCAGATGATTGAATTGGTTACAAACTCAAAATAAATACCATCCCTGTGCCCGGTAACGGTGTTGGCAATGATCCGCATGCTGTCGCTTTTCCAGCAATGAATACCGTTACCGCTTTGCTGCTCCTCTTTTGCATAAGAAGTGATCTTGTTTTTTTCGATCGAACAATTTGTACCAAATTGCGAATAAATCCCAAAGAAGGTATCCTCTAAAATATTGTTACGGATCACCACATCCCGGCTGTTATATATTTTTATACCGGCATAATCTTCTATACTTGAAATGCCGGAATGAATGACCTTAAACCCATCAACCACTACCCCGTTTGCTTTTATAGAAATGACCTCATATTTATGGTCACCATCCAGAACCGGGTAATTTTTTCCGATCAGGAAAATGGTTTTTCCGATGATGATATTTTTTTCATGATAATGCCCGGCATCAACCAATACCGTATCTCCGCCGGAAGCTATTCGCAAACCCTCCTGAATGGTCTTTATAGCCTGCTGTTTTCCAATACAGATCGTCTTTGCAAAAAGACTGTTTGCTAACAGAACAATAACGGATATGCAAATTATATTTTTCAAGGCTTTATTAAATCATTCCAGGTAACCGTATTACCCGAAAAACGTTTCTGAATGGTCAGTAAACTGTCTTTATTATCAAAAGCAGCCACATTGCCCCCCATGGGGCTCCTGAGTTCTTCTGCTTTCAGTAAAAATGCATTTTTAACATCAAGCAGCTGATGACTGCCCGAATAATTGCTGAGATAAATATTTTTGATATCATCTGTTGCTACATCTTTTGTCTGCATATAATTGATGATGCATTTAGTTTCATCAAATTTAAAGATCTTCCCTTTTTTAGTTACCAACTCGGCGCCAAAACGAACATCGCTGATCGTCATTTTACAGAAATAACAGTTATCAACTCCTGTTTTAAGTGGCTCGGGGCCTGTGTTACAGGATGTAATGGTAACTAACAACATAAAAGCCATGATAGCAGCCTGGACCGTTTTACCTTTACTTTTTTTGGTGCTTCTCCAAACCATTATCGTAATGAACAGTAACAATACACCTACTGAGATAAATATCAATCCTCCCTGATCAGGTATGGAGTAAGCGCCAAAATTCAATAACTGTTTAAACCCGATCAATGGTGGCTGATAAGCCATTCCCGGAACAATGATAGCGGCATCCGGATTCAGATTGTGCCCGTAATTATATTCCCATCTCCAGAAATCATACATGGCCAACACACCAAAACCGACGAACAAAACAAACAAAACATACAGTAATTTTCTTCGGGCCACTACACCGGTAACTACAAAAAACAAGGCAAAGAAACCGATGATATATGGGAGTATGGTGAATTCAAAAAAATCTGCCGTATGCAAAGTTTTCATGCCAATATAATGATTCAGGCCATTGATGATATCTACATTACCTCCTAATTTATCCGGATAAATGAGGAGCCTCAGTCCTTCGGGATATTGTGGTGCATCCAGATCGATCCGCCATAAGGGAACAAATAAAACAGCAATAAGGGCCAAGCCACAAAAGATCAACAATAATCTTATCCACAGTTTCAGCTTATCATTATTCATGATTTATTTTTTTAAAATATTACTTATGCTCTGTCAAGAAATTTGTCAGCCTGAGCTTGTCGAAGGCGGTGCTGTTAAAGAAAACTATTATTAAATTAAACCCGCCTTCGACAAGCTCAGGCTGACAGTATAATTA
>JAYTOF010000065.1:0-2056 GCA_043747955.1 Chitinophagaceae bacterium | reverse complement strand
GAATTGCCCGTTAATCCTGAATGGCATAAAGATGTTTATATCTGGAATGAAGTAATAAAACTCCATAAGAGTATAGCGATAAAATTTGTAGAAGATAATCACCTTTTTTTCAAACAGACTTTTACCGCTACTAAAATAAACTGGCAACGGGTTGATGAATCCGTTTTTACAATTGACCCTAAGTTAATACTCAAGAAATTACCTACGTATTAACCGTCTGCATGAAACTTATCGATTTCCATAAAACCATTCTTCAATCTTCTACTGATTCTCTTAAAAAATTATCAGTACTAAATCCACTGACCATTCGCAAAAAGGGAACAAGGTCTAAAGCGATTTTTGCGTTAGCATTAGTATGTGTTCTATGGGGTACCACCTGGATTGCTTCCAAAGAAGGAGTAAGCCATATGCCGGCACTCCAACTGGCTGCTATCCGTCAATTAATAGCAGGTTTGTTTTATGTTGGATTTTTTATTTATAAAAAAGTTCCGTTACCTAAAGGAAAAGAATGGATTCCGGTATTAGTATTGAGTTTCCTGAATTTCATTTTAAGTAATGGCCTCAGTACATGGGGTGTAAAATATATTTCTGCAGGGCTGGGTTCCATCATGGGTGCCATCTTTCCATTATGGCTCGTACTTATCGGGTTATTTATTTCAAAGGAAAAATTACCCGGGAAAGCTCTTATCGGCCTGCTACTTGGCTTCGGAGGTGTTTGTATTATTTTTTATGACCATCTGCAGGATTTTTTGATTGCTGATTTTCGTTTCGGTATCATTTTATCTCTCATTGCAACATGGACCTGGGCAATTGCTACCCTTTATACCAAAAAACAAGCAGCAAAATTCAATCCTTATTTCAGTCTGGGGCTTCAGATGTTGATTGCCGGCTTTGCTTTGTCCATCTTTACGAATTTGACAGGTAACACCATTCCGGTAACGGAGATTCCCTGGCAGTCATGGGCTTCCATAGCATACCTTATTTTCTTTGGATCTTTTGTGGCTTTTATCTGTTACATCTATGCATTACAAAACCTTCCAACAGAACAGACCTCTATTTATGCATATATAAATCCAATGGTAGCAGTCTTATGCGGATGGTTGATCTTTAGTGAAAAAGTCTCTGCTTTTATTGTTGTTGGTGGGCTGGTGACCTTGTTTGGTGTTTACCTGGTTAATAAAGCTTTTAAAATTGTACCTCCACCAACGCAACCTGAAACGGAAGGAATTTAATTTTAGGCATCTTTCGCTTCCGGGGTACAAATTTCCCTGATAAACTGATAATAAGTTTCCCGCCAACCTTTAAATTTTTCATCTGTTCCTAAAAATGTATTGTGCCAGATGCTGATAAAAGTTCCGTTCACATTTTTTACCTGCTGAAAGTAATGTCTCATTTCTTCCAATGCCTGAGCTGGTGTAAATTTTTGTTCGTAAAACGAATTGGCCTCCATATAACAAAATGGATGTAATAAAAGGTTTGTTGTTTCCTCTTTCTCCAGATCATACCAATAAAAAGGTGAAGCAACAGAGGCCCTGAAACCATTTATACTGCCATAGCCCATCGAAAAATCTTCTTTGATTCCAGCTTCAATCAACTGCCGGAATGTTTCCGGTAAGGTAAAACGTATATAATGCTGACGTGAAGTACTAATCTTAGTTTTTGCAATTTGCTCGATAGTTTCTTTTTCTTTTTTTATCAAAGCCGGATCATCACCGCTTTGCCAGGATGGGTGTACACCTATCTTATACTTTAAAACATGATTTTGTAGAATTGACTGTAACGCAGTTTCCTTTTGTAAAATATTCCTGTCGTACTTACCAATTTTTTCCGGTACCAGAAAAAAATATCTGGGATTGAGGGTAAATTGTCTGTGAAGATTATGCATCCAGTCATATGAATCAAACGGATCGGGCTGTTTGTTATCGAGAACCTTTCGGCGAAGTGAAAATTTTTGCCATTCACCCTTTAATAGATCTTTTACAGCAGCTCCGGCGCTACGCCACCATACTTTGTGTTTATAAGAATAAGCTTCGTCAATATCGTATGTTGGGAGAAA
>JAYTOF010000064.1:0-3875 GCA_043747955.1 Chitinophagaceae bacterium | reverse complement strand
CGGGAACAAAACCACTTGCAGTTGCACTCATAGGGCGTGATGCCTTTTCAGGATTATTATTGTATTTATAAGTAAGTACCCGCATGGCATCAAAACCTCCCCATACATAAGGGCCATGATCACTGCAACCCCCTGCCAGCATTCTCTTTGCTTTTCCTGATTGTATTCTTTCAAAACCCATCAATATCGCTTCAGAACCGGAACAGCAGGCAGATGAATTGGTAGTAACTAAATTTCCAAGTCCAAGTATTCCACTTACGTAAGCAGAAATGCCACTGGCCATTGTTTGTAATACTGCAGTACTGCCGAGTTTTTTTACATTGCCATTATCTAATTGGTAAATAGATTCCCTGAATTTTTCAACACCAGAGGTGCCAGTGCCAAACACGGTACCGCTATCCCAATCCGGAGCATCTGTATCAGGCATCGATAATCCGGCATCTTTCCAGGCATCGATACCTGCCATGCAGCCATAAAGGATACCCGAACTGTTAAAGTCTTTTAATTGAAGAGGGGAGAGATATTGTTGTTTTAATGCTGCAGGTACTGAAGGAATGCCGCCAATGCAGCAGGAAAAATTCGATTCTTCCAGCTCTTTGTAAAATCGGATACCCGAAATACCATTTTTAATGGCATCAGTAAACGCAGGGATACCTACACCGTTTGGAGCTACTACACCAAGTCCCGTAATGACTACCCTGTTATTCAATTCCTGTATTTTAGTATTCCTGCAAGCGTGCCGTTGCAAACAATTTTATCAAGGCTGTTTCTCATTTCCACTTCGCATTTAAGTTTATTAAAACGAAAATATTTTTTTTTTGAGATAACAGTTACTTTTTCACCCGGGAAAACGGGAGCCAAAAAATCTATTTCAGCAGAGCTAAGTGCAATTTCAGGTATTGATGTTTTTGGTATTGCATCTTTCAACAGGTAAATACCAAAACAAACAACTCCGATCTGTGCCATCGTTTCAATCAAAATAACACCAGGCGTTACCGGAAAACTTTTAAAATGACCTTTATAAAAATATTCATCCGGACTATAGGTATAAGTTCCTTTTATCCCGTTTTCATTTATTTCAAACAGGGCATCCACAAAAAGGAAAGGGGTAGTATAAGGAAGTAGATCTAAAATTTTTTTTGAGTTCATAGTTCAACTGATATGTTCACCGCCATCTGCAATAATAATGCTTCCATTTATCCAGGCAGCTTCATCTTTACATAAAAGATAAACAATATTTGCAACATCTTCAGGTGTTGTTAAACGTTTATAGGGGTTGCGGTTTATTGACCGTTCTTTTAGCTGCTCATGCCCGGGGATCATCCTGAAGGATATGGTATCTGTTACACCGGCCTGTATGCAATTTGCTTTTATTCCATGCGGTGCAAATTCCAGGGCAATGTTTCTTGTGATCGCTTCCAATGCGGCTTTGGCAGCAGATACCGCAGCATATGTTTTAAATGCTTTTGTATTTCCTTCACTGGTAAAGCTGATGACCCTTGCATCTGTTGCGAATAGGTTTTTTTCAAAAAGCAGTTTTGTCCAGTCATACAAGCTGATGGCCATTGATTCCAGGGTTACATGAAAATCATCATTTTGCAATGCCGGTTGTTCGCCGTCAATCATTGGTTTTAAGTTTCCTTTTGCAATGCTGTGTACCAGGACCCTGATTTTTCCCGTTTCATGCATTTTTTCCTCTATCACCCTGATGACCTCATTTCTTTTTTCAACCTGCATGGCATCTTTGTTAAACGATAAAAAATCAACACCGGTTGCTTTAATTTCGGCAAACTCCTGTTCAATTGCTACTGAATCTGTTTTACTGTTGCGGTGTACAATAATAATATTACAACCGTGCTGAGCCAGTTTTTTTGCAGTAGCTAATCCAAGTCCTCCCGAGCCTCCAAGGATGAGTGCCCAATAATTTTTATTTTCAAAATCTTTTACCATTGTATTAAAATGCTTTGTGCAGAAAAGCCGGGGCCAAAACTAAGCATCAGGCCCTTTTCGCCTTTTGGTATTTTTCTTTCCAGAAATCTTTCCAGCACATAAAGTACGGTAACACTCGACATATTTCCATATTGTTTTAAAACTTCCCTGGTATCATCAATATTTTTGCCAAGTGAACCGAACAATTCATCTACCGTTTGCAATATTTTTCTTCCACCCGGATGAAAAACAAAATGATCGATCTCACTGATGTTTACACCGCACCTTTCGAGAAAAGGATGAATTATTTTTGGAAAATGGGCAGCTATTGTTTCGGGCACGCTCTCATCCAGTATCATCTGCAGGCCTGAATTCGTCAGTTTAAAGCCCATCATATACTCCGCATCATAAAAATGATACATTTCCTCAGCAATAATTTCCGGGCCCTCCTCTCCGGGGCAGGATGATAATAGAATAGTAGCAGCACCGTCGCCGAATATTGCAGCACTCACAATATTAGCCATTGAAAAATCATGTAGCTGAAAGGTGGCCGTAGGTGATTCTACAGCAACCACGGCCGCTTTTTTTCCGGGGTTGGACTTTAAAAAATTTTTTGCATAAATGATCCCCGAAACACCCGCTGCACAGCCCATTTCAGTTACCGGCAGGCGTACAATGTCGGGTTTCATTTTTAAACGATTCACCAGGTATGCATCAACTGAGGGTATCATTATCCCAGTGCAGCTTACCGTTATCAGGTAATCAATATCAGTCGCTTTCCATCCGGCTTTGTCCAATGCTTTTTGTAATGACATTTCAGCAAGCTTTGTACATTCACGTATATAGATGCCATTCTTTTCTTCAAAAGATGAATGGGTAAAAATTTCTTCGGGCGACATTATTGAATACCTTTTGTCTACGCCGGCATTGCCAAAAATTTTCATAACCTTCCTTATAAATCTTTCGTCCTGCCCCCACAACCATTTTTCTATAAAAGGCAATATATCTTTAGTATCCCTGGAATAGGGAGGTAATTGTTTGGCTACGGTCTTTATTTTTACTTGCATACTTTTTTTATTATCCATTGAAACCGGAAGGCCCATTTCCAGCTGATGGAACTGACAGTACCCCCGATATTATTACTGATATCTAATAATTCCTTTTTTTTAAATCCGCGTAAAACAGAGATAGCACCATCTTTACGCACCATCGGGTTAGCGATAAAAATGCTTATCCCTTTAAACAGGTAATAAGCTATTCTGCTCCTTTGCAGATCGTTGATTACAATGCCCAATTCTGCTTTTTTTGCCAACTGTTTTAACAGGACTTCTATTTGTTCATTTTTAAAATGGTGAAGAAATAAAGTAGAAAGGGCAATATCAAATTTTAAATCTGAAAACTCATCTGACAGCACATCCATTTTCAAATAACTGATCTCCGGATAATTGGCTGAAAGGTTACGGGCATAATTTACGGTATATTCATTGGCATCTATGCCGGTAAGTTTAAAAATAAAGTTATTTTTTCTGCCATATTCTGCTACGGCCCTTAACATATCACCACTGCCGCAGCCAATATCAATTAGATTAACAACTGAACCTCGGGGTTTGGCATGAAGAAACGTAAGAAGACCATCAAGGGTTGCTTTATTACCCCCTAAGTGTTTATTTATTAATGCGATCTGGTCTAATGTTTTACGCAGCATTTCTCCCTCCATGAAAAGATTATCCATGATCTCCGGTTCTGTACTGCGGTATTTTGTATTAACAAACATACTTTTTAAAGCTTTAAATAATTGTTCTCCAATTAAGAAAAGTTATCAATTTTTTCGGTTCTGCAGTCTTTGATTTCATACTTCAGTTAAATTAAATGGCTTTCCATGTGTTTGCCTGATAAGGGAAGGCAATACACCCGGAATATGAGTCAGGCCAAACATAATTACCCTC
>JAYTOF010000063.1:0-8943 GCA_043747955.1 Chitinophagaceae bacterium | reverse complement strand
GCTTTTAACCAGTTCAATATTGCGAAGCGATTCGGTTGTAGAACCCGCCAGTGCTGTGGTTTCGCCAACAATATTTTTCTGTATGATCTTTATTTTTTTACTGAGGTAATTGGTTATTAATGTAAGAAAGAAAATTCCCACCAGGTAGGCCACCGGGATACTCCAGTGAATGTATACCGCAGCATATACAAAAACAAAAACAACGCCTATGATCACCCCAAATAAAATATTGATAAAGTTGATCATAAATTTTTCTACGTCAGACCTTACCTTGGTAAGTATAGAAAGTGTTTCGCCACTTCGTTGATCTTCAAACTGCTGATAAGGCAGTTTCATGGCATGTTGTAAACCATCAGTAAAAACCTTGGCCCCAAATTTTTGAATTACAACATTTAAAAAATAATCCTGGAAAGCCTTTGCAATACGGCTGATCATAGCCACAGAAATAGAGCAGATTAATATGAACCATACGCCGGGATGCTCCCAGGAAAAAGCATTAAAAAAACGGTTGTAATTAAACGGCTCTGTACTGCTCTGGTGGTCATTGGCCAGGTTAATCAGTTTTCCCAGCAAAATGGGATCAACCAAAGAAAAACCAATATTGATGGCAGCTAAAGTTAAGGTGAGTGCTACCAGCCATTTATATGGCTTAAGATAGCGTAGTAATATTTTCATTCAGATAGTTTGTGTCTAATTTTACATTGAAAAGATTCAATGTATCAAATATCGTACAAGTTCGGAAAAAATGACGGAAAGGCAGAGAATAACAGGCAATGGGTAATTGGCAAAGAAACTCAGCTTTTGAATGTTTTCCTATTTGCCGGTTGCTTAATGCATATTGCCAATTTCTACGCTCCCCACCCCTCCCTGTCCAAACTCCGGTACTGTATAGCTTCTGCCAGATGCTCCGGTTTTATATCATCGCAGGCCGACAGATCTGCAATGGTGCGGCTCACTTTTAAAATACGGTCGTAGGCACGGGCACTGAGATTTAATTTTTCCATGGCTACCTTTAGTAAATTTTGTCCGGCGGTGGTTATCATACAAATCTCTTTCAGTTGTTTGCTGCTCATTTGTGCATTGGCATAAACTCCTTCGCTGTTTTTATAGCGCTCTTCCTGTATTTCTCTTGCTTTAATAACCCGTTCTCTGATACTGCTGCTTTTTTCATATGGGCGGGCAGATGATAATTCATTAAAAGCAACCGGTGTTACTTCCACATGCAGGTCAATACGGTCTAATAAAGGACCCGAAATTTTATTTAAATATTTTTGAACAGCGCCGGGGGGGCAAGTACATTCTTTTTCGGGGTGATTGAAGAAACCACAGGGGCATGGATTCATACTGGCTATCAACATAAATGATGCCGGAAAATCCAATGCCACTTTTGCCCTGGAGATAGTAACTTTTCTTTCTTCCATCGGCTGACGCATTACTTCCAGCACCTGCCGTTTAAACTCGGGCAATTCATCCAAAAATAAAACACCATTGTGTGCCAAAGAAATTTCACCGGGCTGCGGGATACCACCACCCCCAACCAGGGCCACATCAGAAATAGTATGATGCGGACTTCTAAATGGCCGCCTGGAGATCAATGTTGAATTCTCCGGAAGTTTACCCGCAACAGAATGGATCTTTGTGGTTTCCAGGGCTTCCTGCAAACTTAATGGTGGCAGTATAGTTGGCAATCGTTTTGCCAGCATGGTTTTACCGGCGCCGGGCGGGCCAATCAGGATTGCATTGTGTCCGCCTGCAGCTGCTATCTCTAAAGCCCGTTTAATATTTTCCTGCCCCTTAACATCACAAAAGTCAATTTCAAAATCACTTTGGGCATTAGCAAATTCTTCTCTTGTATTTACGATGGTTGGCTGGATCGAATTTTCATCTTTAAAAAAACCGATCACTTCATTAATATGTTCAACGGCATAAACATTAAGGTTATTCACCATCGCGGCCTCTCTTGCATTTTGTTTGGGTACAATGAGCCCTCTAAATCCTTCCTTACGTGCCTGAATGGCAATAGGCAATGCTCCGGTTATAGGCCTGATCTCTCCATCCAAACTAAGCTCCCCCATAATTACATAACTGGCTAATTTTTCGGGATTTTCTATTTGTTCTGTAGCGCCTAAAGTACCAATGGCAATGGGCAGATCAAATGCAGTACCCGATTTTTTTATATTGGCTGGTGCCAGGTTTACCACCAGTTTGGTACGGGGCATGTAATAATGATTACTCTTAATGGCGCTCTCCACCCTTTGTAAACTTTCTTTAACGGCATTATCGGGCAGGCCAACAATATAATAGTTTTGTCCCTGGTTGTTTACACTCACTTCTACTGTGATGCTGATTGCTTCCACTCCATATACGGCACTGCCAAAAGTTTTAACCAGCATGGGTACGAATTTTAGTTAAAGTTAGAAAAAGTTTAATGGGGAGGAGGAATAAAATTGTTGGTCAGGCGACCAACAACGGCGAGACTTTTTAACCAGCATGGGTACGAATTTAAGAAAGGTAAAATAGTAAAAAGATATGATTATCCAAACTAATCAATTTTTATAAGTTATTGTCCCCGGATGAAACGTCTGCCAGCTGTGCCAGAACTCCTGATAAGATTGCACCAGGGTAAGTCGACTCCCTTTTAATACACCTTCCACGCATACTCCTTCCCTATTCCATATAGAATTAGTTGTAGTATCTTTTAAAGTTTGTGAAGTTTCATCCCGGCTAAATTGCAATAGCTTATTGTTCACCTGCCTGTTCCACACATGAAAAGAACTATTGTCATTCTCCAATACTAATACGATTGCTGTATTCTGAAATGTATCGTTGATCACTCTTTGCTTTACCAGTTCATTCCAGTCGTAAGCTTTGGAATGGCCATCTTTTTGCAAACCTACTACCCATGATTTAAATTTCCAGGATGCACTATCTCTTTTTTCCAACCCACTTTTAATTGTTCCTTCGTCAAAGCCTTTTAAATCTTTATACTGCTTTGCAAATAAAGTATCAGGTTGCAGGATGGTTGTGTTCGGATATTTCCTTATCCATGCGCCAAGGCTCATTTGTTCTGATGCAATTTCTTTTAAAGCTGTTCCCTTCAATGGCCCCGCCACAGCAATACCTGTTGCCTGCCGCCACCAGCTTTTTGTACCAACATCTTCAAATAGGGCATTAAAATGATCCATGCCCACCAAACGGAACTGTTGGAACTTACTATTTACAAAAGGGCTGTATATACGTCCCGTTCTGCAAACCGAACAATACGTAACCATTACCGGTTCAGTTCCAACAGTGTCCTGCACCTGGTGATGATAACCGATTATTTCAACGGGATATGCTTTTGCCTGGCCGTTTATGGCAACGCCTATAATCAATTTTGTGCTGTCGATTTTATTATCTGCTATTGTCGCCAGTTTTTTATTTTTGGGTTGATAAAACATTTTATCAGCCATAAATTTAAAATTGAAGAAATAAAAAACGGTTGCATACAATAACACAAAAAAAGCAAGGAGGGTTTTCATCCACCACTTGCAGTTCCGTAAAACATGGAACATGACTGGCACAAATAATATCAATCCAAAAATCCTAAAGAACCAGATATATTTACTGATGAAATAGGCGATATCTATGGTATTGGCCTTCTGGCTTCCTGGGAAAGGCATAATAAAATAAACCCGGAGTATTTCAGTAGCAAGCAGGATCAATAACCCGGTAATAAGCAGCAGCGTTCTTTTCATTGTTTCTGTTTACAGCAGTAATTTACAAATAATAATCTCTTTTATAATTCCACCAGTTGTTTTGGTCAACAATAGAAAAAGATGAAATACCTGTTTAGATGCCGAGAGTAACTGTCATACCGAGGCACGAGGGAACCGTTGGGCTTTGGTACTACTACCAGGCAGATTCCGCACTGCGTTCGGAATGACAGCTATATTTCATCATTGAAAAAATTCCAATCAGGATTAAATGAATTAATCAGAGCCTCTTTTACTTCTTTACCATCCCTTTATTTCTTTTTCCCTGGCTATTGCAGCATCTACATGTTGAAAGTGTTCATAATACAATAAAAAATACGCATTGAACTTTCCGGCAAATGAAGGATGTCCAAACGGGATAGAGTTTTCTTTATGCTGTTCAATCCTTCGGTATAAATCATTTGTTACACCCGTATATAAAACCGTTTTGTTTTTGTTGGTAACAATGTAGACGTAGTAATTATGTCCACCGGAGATTTTCATTATCTATGTTTTGTTTTCCCTGCAGATCCCTCGTGCTTCGGGATGACAGCCATATTGAACTGTTGATCTAAAGTTCAACTTTTATCTCATAGTTTTTCCAGCATCTCCACCACTCCTTCTCTCTTCAAGATCAAATACCCCAGCCGGTCATTGCTGATGCCGTCTTTTAAATAATAGGAGAAATGAAGCTGGTCATTAATAACCGATGTTTCAAAATATTTAAAATCAATATTGGGATATTTTTTCAATTCCTCCCCTATCTCATACAAATGTGTGGAGAGAATAAAAAGCGAATTCTTCATTTTTAATAAGCCCTCTATAACTGTACTGCTGCACTTCATGGCATCCTGTACATTGGTACCCTTAAATAATTCATCAATCAGTATCAGCCATTTTTTACCATCACTTATTTTGTTGATGGTGGCTTTAATGCGTTGCACTTCATTATAAAAATAACTTTCACCCCTGGCTATATTATCTACCACGTTTATGTTGCTGAGCATGCCATCAAACAAAGTAAGTTTCATTTGCTGCGCCGGTACCCCCATACCGATATGAGCCAGAAAAACAGCAGCTCCCACTGATTTAATAAAGGTACTTTTACCCGCCATGTTGGCACCTGTTAAAAACAAAAAATTTGTCTTTTGATTCAGTATTACATCATATGCTACAGGTTCCTGTACCAACAGGTGGTATAAACCTTTTGCCTCAATGACCGGTTCGTTGTTTTTAACAAATTCCGGAAATACCAAACCAAATTTCTGCACAGCCCTTGCCATACCGTACCAGGCATCAATTTGTGCATACAGCACCACAAGATCAAGCATATTGTGCTTATAGCCATATCGGATAAAATGCGCCAGTTCCATTAATTGAGCGTTGCTGAGTTCATCGGGGTTTTTATACTTTTCAACAAGACTGAACTGATCTTTGTTTACACTCTTTTCTATGGCCGTTAAAACTTTCTTTAACGGTGCCGGTAAATTTTCTCCGGAAAAAAGTTGCAGCAAATGTTGAAACCCTTTTATAAAATCGAAACAATGCCTTGCAGAATAGGTTACCAAAGCAAAATCGGGGCCATGCAGTAACTTATAACTGTATGCTTCTAATGAAGAAGGATGAGGCGGTATAAGGCTTATCTGTGAATCGAAAAATTTTTCAACTACCATCACTGTACCATTACTTATTTTTGTTTGCCATTGCTCCTGCTTTTTTACAATGAGCTGTAATGTTTGTTGTACAGCAACAATTTCATCAGTTGTTTTTAAAGCGGTGCTGAAATTAATTCTTAACTGCTCGCTGCCGTGCGTTGTGCTGCATAGGTCCAGCTTGTTAAATACTGAGATATCTTCCCCGCTGTTAAACATTAAAAGATCGGCAAGTGTTGTTTTGTCTATATCCATACCCCTAATCCGCCGCAGCGGGGAATTTTATGTTTTACCTGTTAAATAATAACCTTTGGCCTTTTCTGCTTTCATCAAAGCTTCCCTTATTAAAAACCATGTTGCCGCTAACCAATGTATTTGTTATTGATGCAGGAAATGTGAAATTCTCCAAAGGGCTCCAGCCGCATTTATATAAAATATTTTCTTTTGTAACTGTTGATGGTAAGTTATTATCAACCACAACCAGGTCGGCAAAATAGCCTTCCCGGATATAACCCCGGTTACTGATCTGGAAACAATCTGCAACTGCATGGCTCATTTTCTCAGCAATTTTTTCCAAACTTAACCTTCCCATTTTGTGATAATGCAGCATCAATAATAATGGATGCTGCACCAAAGGTAATCCTGCATGCGTTTTTTCATAAACTCCCTGCTTCTCTTCCAGGGTATGCGGTGCATGATCTGTGGCGATAACATCAAGGCGGTCATCCAGCAGGGCTTTCCATAAAGCTTCTTTATTGGATGGCGCTTTTATTGCCGGGTTGCATTTTATCTTATAGCCCAGCAGCTCATAGTCATCAGCCGTATAATGCAGGTGATGCACACAAACTTCAGCCGTAATCCTTTTTTCCTTCAGCGGCATCATATTGCCGAAAAGCTGTAATTCTTTTTCGGTACTGATATGCAGGATATGTAAGCGGCTGCCATATTTTTGTGCAAATTTTATGGCGACCAGGGATGATTCAAAACAGGCTTCTTCATCTCTTACTAAAGGATGATCAGCAGGCAATAACTCAGCTTTCTCTTTTTTCAACCGTTCGTAATTCGTTTTACAGATACGTTCATCTTCACAATGTGTGGCGATCAGCATTTCAGATTCCCTGAAAACCTTATCCAATGCAGTATGGCTGTCAACTAACATATTACCTGTACTGGCACCCATAAATATTTTTACGCCACAAACATCTTTTTTATGGTCATTCATTTTTAATACCTCATCAGCATTGTTGTTGCTGGTGCCCATAAAAAATGAATAATTGGCCAGCGAAGTATTTGCAGCTATTGTGTATTTATCTTCCAGCAGTTGAGGCGTTAGCGCATTGGGAACCGTATTGGGCATTTCCATATAACTGGTAACACCGCCTGCTACAGCTGCTTTACTCTCTGTGTAAATACTGGCCTTATGGGTTAACCCTGGTTCCCGAAAGTGAACCTGATCATCTATTACTCCAGGAAAAAGATGTTTTCCATCACCATTTATTTCAGTAACCTGATACTTAGTTTCAATGTTCCCTGCAATTTTTTCTATACGTTCGCCGTTAGTTAAAACATCCAATGACTGAATATTTCCTTCATTAACCACCTGTATGTTCTTAAAAAGGTATTTTTGCATATCTTGAATTTAGATACCTGTAAAACTAATATTATTCAATGCAAATTATTAAAAGCTTATCCAAACTGCTGATTTTTATTTGTCCTGCTTTTGCAACGGCACAATCTACTTTATTACCACAGGGATCAAAAGACTATCATTTTGTTGACCGGATGGAAATCAAGCAACAAAAAAACACCCATCTTAATTTTTCGGCTGTCAGACCCTTTAATAGAAAGTATATTGTTGAGCAAACAGAATTTATTGACAGTGCAAGACTGGGATATACCGACCCGCTTACTGCTGTAGATCTTTATAAAGAATGGGATAACCAGGGGCTTACCTCTATTGATGAATATAACCTGAATAGTTTTTTAATGAATAACAGCGAATGGGTTAGCGGGTCAGGAGAAGAATTTAAAAGTAAGAAGCCTGTGCTGAAAACATTTTACAAAACAAAACCTAATTTTTTAGAAGTTAATACAAAAGGTTTTTTCCTGGCACTAAACCCTGTTTTTCAGTATGTACAGGGTGTAGAAACCGAAACCGGAAAATCTGTCTATTTAAATAGCAAGGGTGCTGCTGTACGTGGAATGATTGGGCGCAAAATCGGATTTTCAGCTTTTATAACGGATAACCAGGAAAGGGGTCCGCAATTTTTTCAGCAACGGGTAAACCAATTTAAAGCGGTACCCGGTGTAGGATTTTACAAACCTTTTAAAACAAATGGATACGATTATTTTGATGCCCGGGGCTATATTACATTTGCTGCTGTAAAAAATTATATCAATGTTCAGTTTGGCTATGATAAAAATTTTATCGGTAATGGGTACCGCAGTTTATTTTTAAGCGACTGGGGTAACAGTAATTTGTTTTTAAAACTCAACACCAGGGTCTGGAAGATCAATTACCAGAATATATTTATGGAGCTTATGCCGCAGTTTAAAAAAGCGGGCGACACTTTATTGGACCGCAAATATGCTGCCATGCATCATCTGAGTATGAATGTTACCAAATGGCTGAATATCGGATTGTTTGAGGGGGTGATATTTGGCCGGAAAAACCATTTTGATTTTCAATACCTGAATCCCATTATTTTTTACAGGCATATTGAAGGTACAGTTGGAAGCCCCGATAATGCCATTGCAGGTATTGATGTTAAAGCAAATATTGCACACCGTGCACAAATATATGGCCAGTTAATACTGGATGAATTTATATTATCAGAAATAAAAAACAATCCTTCAAGCTGGGTTAATAAATGGGGTATTCAGCTGGGCCTGAAATATGTGGATGCTTTTGGAATTGATAACCTTGATATACAACTGGAAACAAACAGGGTGCGGCCCTTTACCTATTCACATAAAGATACTGTTGCCAACTATACCCATTACAATCAGCCATTGGCGCATCCACTGGGTGCAAATTTCCAGGAGTTCATCGGTATCTTACGCTATCAACCTGCTCCAAAATGGTATGTGAATGTACAAGCCATTTATTATTACCATGGGTTAGACAGTACCGGAAAAAATTTCGGAAGTAACCCTTTCAGGGATTATACAACCCGGTCATCGAATACCGGTTTTGAAATCGGGAGTGGTAATAAAGCAACCTGTTTTAACGGGTATTTACAGGTGTCATATGAACTAAGGGAAAATTTATTTTTAGAAGTATCAGGGCAATACCGTCATTATAAAACTTTACTTAATCCTGCAGCTATTACTGCTACTTTAATTACCGCCGGCATACGCTTAAATATGTTTAGCAGGAAATACGATTTCTGATAAACTAAATATTGCTTATTCAACTGTTATTGAGAATGAAATGATACGTGAATTGATCTTATCAATTACATTGGAATATTTAAGGTCCTTATCCCTGCTGTGCAGATTACCAAGGCCCCAGCCAATCTTTACTTCGGGTGTCATTACAAACATGGGAAAATAAA
>JAYTOF010000062.1:0-12798 GCA_043747955.1 Chitinophagaceae bacterium | reverse complement strand
TAGCAGAGAAAGCTCCGCTGAAAGCATAGTATTTTTCAAAGTATCAGTTCTAAGTCCGAAATTCGATGAAAAGAGTTTTGGGGTTAGAATTTTTTATTTAACGGAATGTCTGGTTGAGTTTGTCGAAACCAGTTTATTTACAAAATTGAGATTAACCACAAAGACACGAAGGCACATAGTAAAAACTTCGTTTTTCTTTACCGCGTGCCTGCATTTTTGCGAAGCAATAAAATCACTTTGTGTCTTAGTGCCCCTGTGGTTAAATTTATATTTGCGAAGCAAATCATTAAATTACTTTAGGTAAACGTCCAAAGACATTAAAAGCAATTGAAATGAATATAGGTTTGGACATGATGGGAGGCGATTTTGCTCCACTGGAAGCAGTTAAGGGAGCCGCTGAATTTTTAAACAATGCCACAGCCGATATACATCTAACTTTAATTGGTGATGAAGAACTGATAAAAGAACATCTTATCAATCACCCTTTACCTGCCGGAAAATATACCATCATTCATGCCGCTGAGATGATTGAAATGCATGAACATCCGACCAAAGCTCTTAAAGAAAAAAAACAGTCATCCATCGCCATAGGCTTTAAACTACTTGCAGAAAGCAAAACCAATGCCTTCATCAGTGCAGGTAATACTGGTGCCATGATGGTTGGTGCCTTATTCAGCATAAAAACCATTGAGGGTGTTTTACGGCCAACTATTGGCGGTTATATGCCCCGTGAAGACGGCTCACTTGGTTTGCTGGTTGATGTTGGCCTTAATGCTGATTGCAAACCCGAAAACCTCAACCAGTTTGCCATATTGGGTTCCCTTTTTGCAAAGCACATTTTAAATTTTGAGAACCCTAAAGTAGGACTTGTAAATTTAGGTGAAGAAGAAGGCAAAGGAAATATTTTAGCACAGGCCACGTATCCCCTCTTAAAAGAAAACAAACAGATCAATTTTATTGGTAATGTAGAAGGGCGTGATATTTTATTAAACAAAGCTGATGTTTTTGTTTGTGAAGGTTTTACCGGAAATGTGGTTTTAAAATTAGCAGAAAGCATTTATGATATTGTTCAGCGACGCAATATTGAAGATGAACATTTTTCACGTTTTAATTTTGAACAATACGGCGGTGTTCCTGTATTAGGCGTAGCCAAACCGGTTATCATCGGCCATGGCATCTCCCACGCACTTGCATTTAAAAATATGATACGGATTGCATACCGCATGTTACAAACAGACCTGATGGGAAAGATAAAAGACAGTTTTATTGTACAGGCTTAAGTATTACTGGTTAGCTTCGTTGGTCCCGTTAATTGGCAGAAAAACCCTGTATAATAATTCTTTATAGAGTTTTTTCTTCATGATCAATCAGTATTAATTAAAGGTAATTCCACTAATATCTCACAACCTTTTCCTTTGGCTGAATTCAATATAAATTTACCGGAAAATGATTCGGCCCTTTTTTTAATGTTGCTCAGGCCGATCCCTTTCTTTACCGTCTTTACATTAAAGCCTTTGCCGTTATCAAAGATCCGCATCAGTATAACATCCTGTACCAGTGTTACTGTTATTTCAATTTCATTTGCTTCTGAATACTTAACAATATTCTTTATTTGTTCCTGCAGTATCCTGTACAGATTTATCTGGATGTCGCCATTAAGTCCATTGCACAACTCATCAAAATTGAGCTTTACCATAAACCGGTTATTTATATTAAAGGACTGCAACAGATTTTCGAAAGCATCTTTTAAAGTACTGTTATCAAAAGAAGCAGGAGCAAGCTTATGTGATAATTTACGTACTTCTTCAATTGCATTTAAAACATGGTCTTTACCCATTTCTATAAATTGAAAAGATTGTTCAGTTTTTGTCTGATTCTTTTTTACCATATTCAATGCAAGCAGTGAACTGGCCAAGATCTGATTTACGTTATCATGCAGTTCTCCTCCGATAAAGCTCCGTTCCTGTTCCTGCGCATCTATGATGGCTTTTGAAATGCGTATTTCCTCTTCAACCTGGTAAGTAATATCCTGCATGGCACCAATCATCCGGCAGGGGGTGCCGTTTTCATCAAATATCACAAAAGCCCTGTCAAAAACATATTTATAAGAATCATCGGCGCAGCGAAACCTGTAGGTTAATTGAAATTTTTGCAACCTGTTTTTAAAAACTTCCTCTATTACTTCTTTCACTTTTTTAAAATCATCAGGAAAAAGTTTTTCATTCCACCAGTCAACAACATTTTCCACTTCAACTGCCCTGTACCCAAACGTTTTAATGATACCATCATTATATAACATCGTATTATTTAAAATATCCCAATCCCAGATGGTATCACTGGTAGCATTGGAAAGAATATCATACCGTTCAATGGCTGATCTTATTCTTAATTCGTCTTTTTTACGTTCACTGATATCCCGCAGGTTTGCAATAATACCAACAATTGCAGGGTCGTGTATCATATTTTTTACCAGGCCCTCCAGCCAGATATAATGTCCTTCTTTATGTTTTATCCTTATTGAGACCGGGATCTCTTTACCCGGATTGGCAACCGCATCTTTCATTAACCCTTTTACATTTGCCACATCATCCGGATGTAAATATTCTGTAACAACCACTTTTCTATTTTCTTCAAACTGCCATCCGGTTATTAGTGCAGTAGAAGAACCCCGGAACAGGACATTTAATTTTTCATCGATCAATAAAATGATCCCTTCGTTATTTTCAACCAGTGCCCGGAATAATTTTTCTTTTTTATCCAACTCCTCTGTCCGTTCTAATACTCTTTGCTCCAGTTCATCATTTAATTTTTTTAAAGCTGTTGCAGCTTTTCCCTTTTCAACGTTATCGGCCCTGGTTTTCCGGATGAACACAGCTAATAATAAAAGAATGCCTGCTACTATCAACAATAATATTCGTTGAAGGTTTCTTACACTTTTATCATTAGCCTTTTTATGTTTTACCAGCATCAGGCTTTCAGAATCCTGTATTTCTTCAACCAGAAGCCGGATACGGTCAGTATATAATTTACCTTCACTCGTTTCAACTATCTTCATTGCTGTATTAACACCGTTTATTTCATAATTAGCTATAATACGGTTAGTAAAGTCAATTCTTGTATTGATATAAAAAAGCAGGGAATCAAAACTGATCTTTTTCTCAAGGTTATCTTTTCGAAGCACTTGCAGATATGCGAATGCATCATAAATTCCTTTTTGCGATTTTTCAAAGGGCTCCAAAAGCGTTTTTCGGCCGGTAAGTATATAAGCCCTGAAGCTGGATTCATTATCTAAAGCAAGTGTCAGTATTTTTTTAGAAAGCAGTAACCGTTCTTCGGTATTTGTTATCCTTTTTGCGGTTATAATTACCTGTTGTGATTGGTAAACAGAAGCAACTATAATGATAAGGATTGAAACCAGGAGTAGCTTAACGCCTGTATTGTAAAACTTATTTGTATTTAATTTAAATTTCATAGATAATTGAATGGATTGTAAACGCAATACCGGATATTGCAGTATACATCAGGTAAAGTAAGCAAAAAAAAATGATACTTTAAACAACTCAGGCAGTGAAAATGATATCTGGTTTAAGTTTACCCTGCCGCCCGGCAGGTGTTTGGTTAGTACCCTCTGTAATTATTAAATATTAAACGTAGAGCAACAGTAATGTCAAATCCCAAAAAGCTTACTTATAACTACAGGTACTTTAAAAAAAGGTTACAAATTCACCTGCCTGAAATTAACATCTTCAATTTTAATCGGGAAATAAGGTCTTATCAATATTCGGAATAATACGCAATGCATTTTTATAGTAGATCTTTTTCAAAATAGCATCAGGTAAACCCATGCCATATAAGGCCCAGAAAGCATGGTATTTCTTGTGATAAGGAAAATATTCATCTGTTGTTTCCAATACCCTGAAATAAGTAATATACTCCGATGGTACCCAACTGTCTTTTCCAAAAAGTATCCTGTCCTGGTATTTGGTAAAAAACTGACTAGCCATTCGTGGCTGCCTTCCCAGCTCTGCTATAACAGCACCAAACTCCACCAGTACATTTGGCATCGCATCCAGTAATTGTCCCAGTTTGCCGAGATCATTTGGATACCAGCCAAAGTGTGCCGCAATAAAAGTTGTTGCCGGATTTTTTTTAAACATCCGGTGCTGTTCAGCTAATAATGTATCAAATGGAGCAGGATCATCATCTCCCCTTTTTCTGTTGGGGTGCGTGGCCAGTTCCAGCCATCTTTCATTATCAGCATCCAAAGGTTGCCAGAAAGGTTTGGGATCAGCCGTATGGATCAATACCGGAATTTTCAATTCACCTGCTTTCTTCCAGATGGCATCCAGACGCGGATCATCCACCGGTACTCTTTTACCGGTTATATCTTTAACAGAGAAACCCAGGCTTTTATAGATCTTTAATCCATTGGCCCCGTTTTTTACATCTTCTTCAAGCTGGCTTGCCGCTTTTTCACTCCAACCTGCTTCACCTACATTTTTAAAATCAATGTTTGCAAAAACAATAAACCGTTTTGGGTAATTTGTTTTAACATTAGCCACCGATTTTTTTAATGATTCCCCGCTCTGCCCGCTAAGGTTTACCATAACTTTCATATTCATTTTATCCATGTCTGTGATCAGTGTACCAAGATCCATATCGGGCATGCTGAACTGATGATTATGTACATCGATAAAAGGAAATTTTGCCTTACTTACGGGTTTACCCGGAACCACCAGTGTAGATGGAGGATTATAAGTCTCAAAATCCATTTTTGGCGTGGACTGTGAACTGGAACTTAAGGAAATAAGAACAGCAATTACTAATAAATATTTTTTCATAAAATTGAAAATACGCTTTTCTCAGAAACAAGTATTACCGCTAATCAATTTACTTATCCGGATCATTCAATTACCAGTTTTGTATTTCGCCATAAATTTAACCCAGTTTACTTTACATCGCCGGGGGAGTATCAGCGGCAACAAAAAACCGGCATATCCCATCTGCCGGATAATCTTTATTTTTATTATTATAAATTTGAATAAACAACAGCTCATGAAACTAATATATTGCTTTGTTGCATTAATAACATTTGTTTTTATATTACCGGGTCAAGCACAGAATAAAACGGAAGATTCAACACAAACTGCTGCTGCATTAAAAGCGTTAGTTTTTGCCTGTAAAAATGTTGATTTTGCAGATTCCAAAATGAAGGACTCCGGTATGTTTTATAAAGCAGCTCCGTATATTATTTACCGCGGAGATGATAAGAAAAGAAACTGGAAAGATTTTGCAGATTACAGCAATGCTGCGGAAAAGAAAGGAGTTGATAATGTTTGTTACCGTATTAACTCAACCATCAACCAGGACAGCAGTTACAAAATTGAAAGTTACTTTACGGAAAAAGAATCAGAAGGTGTTTGGCATGTGTTGTTGATCGCTTACAAAAGAAAAGGAGTTGATAAAAAATCAGCCTTTGCATTTCTTAAAGTTAATAACCGGTTTGGTTTGGGAGATATTGATTAAAATACCATCTGAATACTTACAGCTCATTAAATGAACAGGCCGTTTATCCTGCAACTATTTTTTTTATAGCAGGTGTTGGCCTGTTTACAGGATTCAATATGAACAGGAATTTAAATAAAGTATAAACAACTTTTATACTTCCGTTTATACAAAGTACCATGTATGGCAATATTGCATAAACGGATTTTATTGTAGCTCAACATTCTTTCCTACGCCTCGTTTCGCCCGAACCGAAACTATAGCCCAAAAAAGTAGTTCGTAAAGACTGGAACCATATCAGGTAAAAATTTTTTATCTTGTATCCCATGCTCTCCTTCACCACCACCATATTAAAATTCAGCAAGCAGGGCGAAAAAACCGGCTGGACCTATATTGTTGTACCAGACCGGATCGCAAAAAAACTAAACCCCGGTGTAAAAAAATCATACCGGGTAAAAGGCAAACTCGATGATCTTACAATTGAAAAAACAGCGCTGATACCCATGGGTAAAGGTGATTTTATCTTGCCGGTAAATGCATCTATGAGAAAAGCCACAGGCAAACGCTTTGGAGCAACCTTAAAAGTACAACTGGAACTGGATCATTCTCCCATACTTCCCCCGGCAGAATTGCTGGAATGTTTACAGGACGAGCCCGAAGCTTTAAAACATTTTAATACACTGCCGCAGGGCCACCGAAATTATTTTACCAAATGGATTGAATCGGCCAAAACAGAACCAACCAAAACAAAAAGAATTGCACTGGTGATAAAAACCATGGTTCGTAAAATGGATTTTAGTGCCATGCTGCGTGAAGAAAGAGATGAAAGAAAAATGTTGGGGAGGTAAATTAGTTTTAGGTTTCTTGTCTCTCGTTTCTCGTTTGAGAAAGACTCTGAATTACCAGGAAGTTTTTGAATGATTGAACTCCATCAAGTATCTAGTATCAAATCTGCATTATAAATATTCTACCGGAGTAAAATGGTTGACCCCTTCAGTTGTACTTTATTACCCGAATCACTATCTGTATAAATTAATATCCATACATAGGTTGCAGGATCGGCACCCTGGCCTTTAAACGTTCCATCCCACTTTTTTGTCCAGTTCCTGGTTTCAAAAACCAATTGGCCAACCCGGTTGTAAACACGGAATAAAAGATCGTTTGCTTTCCAGGCATTTACAGGATACAGATAATCATTTATTCCATCGTTATTGGGTGTAAAGGCATTAGGAACTGCAATATAACAGCTATTGGGTACTACAATTTTTTGAATGGCCGTGTCAAAACAACCTAAATTATTTTGTACAATCAACCGGGCATAAATATCTGTAGTAACCCTTGGGGGAATATAAGATTGCGGTGCCGGTGTTTGAGCATTACTGGTAATACCATTACCAAAAACCCAGTTCCAGGAAATAATGTTGCCGATACTGTTATCCTTAAATATGGCAAATTCACCCGGACAAACAATTGCAGTTGCTTCAAAAACAGCTTTCAATTCATTATCTAAAAAAATGGGAATACTATTACTTGTATCCCTGCACACCCCATTCGACACGATCAATTGTGTTTGTTTTTGGCCAAAAACAGCATAAAAAATACTGGGGTTTTGCAGATTGCTGCCACGCAAATTATCAAAATTCCATTTCCAGTAATTCACTTCATTCCTGCCATCATGAAAATAATTTATAGTATCACGTACACAACCATAGAGGATATTATAAGTAAAATCAGCATTTACGGTATCCATCGTATTAAAAGTCAAAGTTGCACCGGCAGGGGTCTCCTGACCGCATTCATCAATGATCGAATTACCATCAGTACCGGTAACCAATTGTATCTGGTAAGTTCCTTTGGTTTGGATGGGAGCAGTTAATTGAACGGTAATAATAGTAGTTAATCCATTGGCATCACAATTACCAATGGCCGCAGCCACGGTAACCGGTGCAGTACCCGACAAAAGATTTACCCTGAAATCGCTTCCATTCGCGGCAATACTGCTGCAGCGGATATTCTTTCGGAAAACCAGTTGAAGTTGAGCAGGCGCACAGCCAATTTTGGAAAGGCTATCCATAGGTGTTGGTATAATTGGATAAACGATCAAGGGAATACTTTCACCAACAGGAATATCTCTGTCGCAGTTATCTTTGATCGTATTTATATCAGTTCCGTTGCGGATGTTGATGGTATAATTACCCGGAGGTAAAGGCGCATCGAGTGTAATGATTAAAGAATCCATATCAAAACCGTTACTGCAGCCTATACCGCTGGCCGAAATAACATTTGCCACAGCCGGTGTGATGGTAAATTCAGAACCCGATGCGGTCAGGCTGTTACATTTCATTCTTTTATTGAGCTTTACAGTGGCTTGTGTTCCATCGCAGGCTGCTCTTGAAGATGCCATATGTGGCTCTTTAGGGTCGGTTATATTTGCCGTGCCTCCTGTAAATGAAAGATCATATCCCTGGGTACTTCCAACAGTCCAGTTTGTAACCATTAACAGGTAATCATGTCCCACTATAATTAACGGCATCCGGTTAAATGGTGAATTGCCTGCTGCATCTCCTGCACAATGAACATCACCAGAACCAGATGCAGTACTGCCAGTAGGTGAATTTGGAAAAGGGGCACCGGAACCGTTACCGGATGTACCATATATATTTAACGATACCTGTAAAGAATTAGTTATAAAAACATCTGTGGGGTTACGGCCCGTAATATCAAATAGCACCCAATCGTAGTCATCGGTATTAGACAGGCCGCTGATTAAAAAACCTAAAGTACCGGTCTGGAAACAGGTAAACTTATACCAAAAGGATTTATTTGAAGTTACTGCATCGGCGCAGCTGGTTTGGGATACAAATGGCCCGGTACAGTTAGTTACTAATGGCTGGCGAAATACAGAAGTTCCACAAACAGGTATTGCTTTATCGGGGGTCATACCAGGTAGCGTACAGGTTTGAGCAAAGTCTTCTTCAACTATGGCAATAACAAAAAACAACAGAAACAGTATCTTTTTGATCATATTCAGGCTAAATTATAATAAAGATGCATTTTGGTACAAAATTGCTGCAAGTGTTAGTAAGGTTTTAACATGTAAGATGAAGAATTCATAAGTATTACACATTTGAAAGCAATTTTTATGCCTTTACTTAACCTTTCCTTTAATTTCCTGCAATTTCAATAAGGCCTCTACCGGTGTTAGCCGGTTTATATCTACTGCGGCCAACAAATTCCTGATCTCATCAAAAGTGGCAGAGTGTGCATCAAAAATGCTGAGTTGTAATTTTGGGCCGGACAATTTTTTTATGTTCGCATCCAGGTTAACACCTTCGGCCGCTTCCCTGCTTACTTCCAGTTGTTTTAAAATTTCGTTGGCACGGTCAATCAATAATGGCGGCATACCGGCCATACGTGCCACATGAATACCAAAACTATGTATGCTGCCACCGGGGGCCAGTTTGCGGAGAAAAATGATCTTATTGCCCACTTCTTTATTGGTAACATGAAAATTTTTTATGCCGGGTAATTTATTCTCCAGTTCATTCAACTCGTGGTAATGTGTGGCAAATAATGTTTTGGGCTTATGAACCGAGTTGTGCAAAAACTCAGCAATGCTCCAGGCAATGCTGATACCATCGTAGGTTGATGTACCTCTTCCAATTTCATCAAGCAATATCAAACTTCGTTGGGTTAGGTTGTTGATGATACTGGCGGTTTCATTCATCTCCACCATAAAAGTACTTTCGCCGCCACTTAAATTATCACTGGCTCCTACCCTGGTAAATATTTTATCGGTTAACGGAATTTTTGCATCGCCTGCCGGAACAAAACTTCCCATATGTGCCATTAAAGTGATCAGGGCTGTTTGCCGGAGTATGGCACTTTTACCACTCATGTTGGGCCCGGTTAAAATGATGATCTGCTGAGTTGACGGATCCAGGTAAATGTCGTTGGCGATATAAGATTCGCCAACCGGTAAATTTCTTTCAATCACCGGGTGGCGGCTGTCTTTTATATCCAGTATAAAATCATCCTGCAACAGCGGTTTTTTATATTTGAATTGCAGGGCATTGCTGGCAAAGCAACATAAACAATCGAGCACAGCCATTACATGCCCATTTACCTGCATGGGGGCAATATAATCCTGCAGTTCATTTAATAATTCTTCGAAGAGCTGCATTTCAATGGTAATGATCTTATCCTCGGCTCCCACAATTTTTTCTTCATATTCTTTTAACTCCGGTGTAATATATCTTTCAGCATTAACCAGTGTTTGTTTGCGGATCCAGTTTCCGGGCACTTTGTTTTTATGTACATGTGTTACTTCCAGGTAATAGCCAAACACATTATTGAAACTTATTTTTAAAGAAGAAATACCTGTGGCCAATGCTTCCCGCTGCTGAATTTCTACCAGGTAATCTTTGCCGCCGCTGGCAATTTTTCGAAGTGCATCCAGTTCTTCATGAATACCCGGTGCTATAACATTTCCTTTTGATGCTGCTACCGGCGGATTTTCATTCAGCTCTTTAATAATCTTATCAAAAATATATTTACAGGGATTCAGCGAGTCGCCCAGTCTTTTTAAATACTCATTTGCTGAAGCTTCGCAGGTATTTTTTATCAAATTGGTTTGTTGCAGTCCTTTGGCAATTTGTAAAACTTCTCTTGGGTTTACTTTTTTAAGCGGCACTTTACTTACTAATCTTTCTACATCACCTGCCTGCTTTATGTATTGCGATGTTTTGTTCCGCAAATCAGCTTCCCTGATTAAAAATTCCACTGTATTCAGCCGCTCATTAATCTTTACAATATTATTCAAAGGAAGCACCATCCAGCGTTTTAATAACCGGGCCCCCATGGCAGATACTGTGTTATCCAAAATTTTTAATAAAGTATGGCTGCCATCGGTACCCCCAAATAATTCCAGGTTACGGATGGTAAAACGATCCATCCATAAATGCTCCTCACGGTCAATTCTTTGTATTGAGGTGATATGGCCCAGGTTGGGGTGTTCGGTATCTTTTAAATAATGTAATATGGCACCTGCAGCAATAATGCCTGATTGCTGTCCTTCTATTCCAAAACCTTTTAAGCTGTGGGTACCGAAATGTTTTAACAGGCTTTCAGTTGCATAAGCTTCCGCAAAGATCCATTCTTCCAAAGTATAGGTAAAAAACTTTGTGCCAAAGGTTTCCTTAAAATATTTTTGCCGGCTTCGCTGAAAAATAACTTCTGCAGGTTTAAGGCTCTGCAATAATTTATCGGCATATTCCTTATCGCCTTCTGCCACAAAAAATTCGCCGGTACTGATGTCTAAAAATGCAATACCTATTTTTTCTTCCTGAAAATGCAAAGCGGCCAAAAAATTATTACTGTTATGTTCCAGTAATTTATCGCTGGTGGCAACACCCGGTGTAACCAATTCTGTTACGCCGCGTTTAACAATGCCTTTGGCTTGCCTGGGATCTTCCTGCTGGTCGCAAATGGCAACCCGGTAACCCGCTTTCACCAGTTTGTGTAAATAGGTATCCAGCGCATGATGTGGAAAACCAGCTAATTCAGATGCATCCGGATTACCATTATTTCGTTTGGTAAGTATAATGCCTAAAACGGCTGCAGTAGTTATGGCATCCTGCCCGAAAGTTTCATAAAAATCACCCACCCTGAAAAGCAGTATGGCATCAGGGTATTTGGCCTTGATGGCATTGTGCTGTTGCATTAAGGGAGTTTCAGCATTTGCTTTTGCCATGGGGGACAAAAGTAAATTGAAAATTTGAAGATTTGGTGATTTCGTCATTAATGCCCGGATATCAAATTATCCGTACATTTTCAAAATTTCAAATCATTGAATTACCAGATCAGTTTTCCTGTTTGGTTAAAATCTCTTTCTTCATCTTTTCCCAAAGACCGTCAAAGGTCTGGTGGTTCTCATCCTTCCATTTTTTACTGAATGCTTTCAGTTTTTCATTACGGTCATCTTTGGTTAATGAAAAGAAAGCGGTTATGACTTCAGCATCGTTTTCAAATGCCATTTGGTTGTAAAGTTCTTTCAGTTGCTGCTCTTTGCGCATATTGCTGTTGGCGATCTCTATTTCCATTTCTTCCCGCAGCATAACTTTTTCATCATAACTGCCTGATGGTAACATGGTTTTTGCAATAACCGGCATCAGTTCAATCAGCATTAAAATAAAGACAATAAGGTAATACCTGAACTGAAGGGCCGTATTATTCTTCAACAGATTATTCAAAGCTTCAACCCTTGTTAAAAACCCGTTATTCAGGTAGGTAATGAAATTAGCTTCTTCTGTTTTTATTTTATTGCCAGCTTCTATTAATGCCTGGTCTGCACTATCCAGTTTGGGCCGGCTTTCTGCAAGCATGGATTGATATTCTCCATCCAGTTTCTGATATTCAATTCGTTTGGCGATCGCAATATCTTTTATCCCTATTTTTCCGGTACCGCCGCTGCCATCCGTTTCTGCCAAATAACTTTCCCTGGCTTTTGAAACGGCATCGTATTTTAATTTCAGTTCATTTTTTATAGAAGCAGATTGGCTGATCAGGGATTCTTTCCGGTTTTTAAATAAAGCCTCCAGTTCCTGCTGCTTAAGCATCTTCTTTTTTTCATTATCCAGTGAGGTTTGCAGTTTTATTTCTTTATCAAACATATACAATACAGCAGGCTGTGCCATAAATGTTCCAATGGTAATTGCAAGTAAAGCCCTGAATAAAAGAGGCGCAAATTTCCGTTTATTAAATTTTGTAATCCCCTTGATCAAAGCCCTGTCGATGGTAAGAATGATAAACCCCATAAATATCCCCAAACCAATTGCAATAAAAACAGAATCTACAACAGTATTGAAAAAATAGGACCAGGTAAAGGTTGCAAAAGCCCAGGTAGCCAAAACAGTCATACCAATGATACGGTAACGGTTCCGGTCAACAACAGAATCTAATAAAATTTCTTTTTCGGCCGTAGATAGCCACCATAAAAATTCTGTGAATTGCGATGCAGTATACGTTTCCCTTTGGGAAACAGCAATATTTTTTTCCATGATTTGAAATAATTAAGTGATGATTCCTGCTATGTTCCTTTTATGAACTTAGCAGCACACAGTAAAAAAGGATCAATAGCGGAGTTGAGTTGAAGACCTGCAAAATAGCAATTCTCCGGTGGAATAACGTTGTTGATGATCCCTTATTTTCAAGATGGCAATACATTAACAGTTTGTTAGATGTAGCAGTTAAACCTGGCTTGTCAAAATGCGTCCATTAGTATATCTTTGCAGC